>JAIBBS010000329.1 GCA_019694555.1 Nannocystaceae bacterium | reverse complement strand
AGTGCCCGTCGGTGCGGCGGTGCTCGCAGGCGAGGCCTGCGCGGCCGCGTCGCCTGCAGTCGGTGCGACCGCCGGGGGCACCGCGAACGACGGCGGCACGGCGCTCGCGTCCGACGGCCGCGGCGTGGCAGCGTCGGGCGCGGGCGCGAGCGCGAGGAACAAGACGAGCGTTGTCGCCGCCACGAGGGATCGTGCGCCGCCTGGGTGCGCAGCCCCAGTCTGCCCGAAAACCCGCCGGCCGGTGACGTCGATGCGGTGTGCTGCAGGGCCCGATCGGCCGCCGGCAGCGATCGCGTGCGAAGCGGCCTCGCGGGACCACCGCCGCGGCGCGCCCGCGGCCCTCGTCGTACGCCGGTGCGACGCGACGACGCGCGGGCGTCACAAACCCGCGGCGATCGCCGCGGCAGCGACCGACGCCCGCGTGATCGCGACGGCGAAGTCTCGATCGAGATCCGCGATCTCGTCGGGGCCGCCACTGCAGTGATAGTGCGGATTGCGGAACTCGGCGGTGTCCGTGACGAGCAGCGCGGCGTAGCCGGCATCCCAGAACGCTGCGTGATCGGAGCGACGCAGATCGGCGAACAGGTCCGAGGTCTCGGTGCCCGCGGGCGGATCGATCAGCACCGTGCGCAGATCGTCGAACTCGGCCTGCGCCGCGAAGTCGCTCGCCAGCGGCACCGCGCCGGCGTTGGCGATGAGCGCGATGAAGTTGCCGCGGAAGCCGTCGGCCTCGACCTGGGCGTAGGCGTTGGGAAACGCGAGGTCGAGGCCGGTGGGGATCTGTTGGCTGTCGGGCGCCTCGGTGCGGTAGCCGATCATCTCGAAGTTCACGTAGCCGACCACGTCGAGCCCCTGCACCACCGCCTGCTCGGCGAACGCGGTCGAGCCGCGCAGGCCGGCCTCTTCCTCGTCCCAGCACGCGACGACGATCGTGCGCGGCAGCTCGATCGACGCCAGCACCCGCGCGACCTCCAGCGTCGCGGCGACGCCGGTGCCGTTGTCGTCCGCGCCCGCGCAGCCGGCGATGTGATCGTAGTGCGCGCCGACCATCACGATCTGCTCGGGCATGCTCGTGCCGGCGCGGCGACCGATGATGTCGACGCCGGTGGCGTACTCGAAGCGGTCGACCTCGTAGCCCAGCGCGGTCAGCCGATCGGCGCACAGATCCTGCACCGCCTGCGAGTGCGCGGAGCCGGGCGTGCGCTCGCCGGTGACCAGCGCGAGATCATCGGCGTAGCGCTGCGCCTCGACGCACTCCGCCAGCGACTGCGGGCTGCTGCCGCAGGGTCCCGACGCGCCGGTGCTGTCGGCGGCGCCGCTGCTGCTGCCGGAGGCGACCGCGGTGCTGCCTCCGCTGCTCGCCGCGCCGCCGCTGCTGGCGACACCGCTGCTGCCGCCGCCCGTGCTCGTGGTGTCGCCCGCCGGCGAGGAGCCGCCGCAGGCTGCGAGCGCGAGGCACGAGGCGAGGCAGGAGCGCACGAACATCGCCGGCGACGATACCAGCGCTCGCGCGCTCACGCCCGCGGGGGCGCGATCGGATCGGGCGTGTCGATGGGCTCCTCGGCCCAGCGACGCACGCAGGTCTTGAGCTTGCGCGAGGCCTTGCGCTCGACCTCGTGCCAGTCCTCGTCGGGCTCGGCCTCGGCCCAGCGGCGCAGCATCACGGCGAGCTTGGCCTCGACCTTGCGACCGATCTCGTCCCACTCGGCGTCGCGGCGACGACGACGGCCGGCGCGGTGCGAGCTTGCGCCCCACAGCGAGGTCGCGCCGATGAGGAAGCCGAAGTCGTACCAGCCGCCGGTGTTGTGGACCTCGTACACGTGCACGTGGTCCACGAAGATGCCGATGACCAGCGTGATCATCGAGATCGCGCCGTGCCACAGCCCGACCCAGAAGCCCGCGGGGGCGTCGGCGGTGAAGCGCGGGTCGCCCGCGGTGCAGGCGGCGGCGACGACGATCACCGCGAGCGCCACGATGGGGATCACGCGCGTGCGGGCAGCGGGGCTGGTGTTCATGTCGCAACGATGGCCACGATCGCGCCGGCGCGAAGCCGCAACGACCGCGCCGCCGTGCACCAGGGCCGGCCGCGCGTGCGCGTGTGCCGGCGCGCGATGGACCGCCACGGTGTCCCCGTGCGTAGGATCGCGACCATGCGGCGCAGGACCTTCGTGCTCTCGACCCTCGCGGCGTGTGCGACCCGGCCCCGCGAGGACGAGCCCCCTGCGGTCGGTTCGGGCGCCCCGCCCCGCACCGCGGCCGGACCCGCCGCGCCGGCGCCCCGCCGCAGCGAGGTGCCGCGATGGTCGCCGGCCGAGCTCGACGCGCACGCCGAGGCGTTGCGGCGCGAGCTCGGCGATCGCGGGCTCACGGTGCTCACGGAGGCACCGTTCGTGGTCGTCGGCGACGAGTCGCCCGAGCGCGTGCGTGCGCATGCCCGCGGCACGGTACGCTGGGCGGTCGAGCGCCTGCGCGCGCAGTACTTCGCGCGCGACCCCGAGGCGATCATCGAGGTGTGGCTGCTGGGCAGCGACGCGTCGTACACGGCGTGGGCGCGCGAGCGCTTCGGCGGCACGCCGACGACGCCCTACGGCTACTACACCCACGAGCACCAGGCGCTGGTGATGAACATCGGCACCGGCGGCGGCACCTTGGTGCACGAGATCGTGCACCCGTTCATGGCCGCGAACTTCCCCGCGTGCCCGTCGTGGTTCGACGAGGGCCTCGCGTCGCTGTACGAGCAATCGACCGAGCACGCTGCGCCCTGCGACGACGACGCCTGCGCCGGCGCGCCGGGGTTGATCTGGGGCCTGCCGAACTGGCGGCTGCCCGGGCTGCAGGCGGCGATCACCGCCGATCACGTGCCCAGTACCGAGGCGCTCACGCGCACCGGCGATCGACCGTTTTACGACGACGACCCCGGCACCAACTACGCGCAGGCGCGCTACCTGTGCCTGTGGTTGCAGGAGCAGGGGCTGCTGTCGCGCTACTACCACGCGTTCGTCCGCGCGGCGGCCGAGGATCCGGGCGGCTTCGCCACGCTGCGCACGGTACTCGGGCGGCACGGGCGCGACATGGACGCGTTCGATCGCGCGTGGCGAGCGTGGGTGCTGACGCTGTCGCAGGGTGGCTGAGATCCCCTCCGTCGGGCCGTGCCCGCCGCAGCCTCCCGATCCCTGCTCGCTTCGCTCCTCGTCCTGCGTCGTGGATGAGACGCGACGCGTCTGTTCCCCAACTCAGAAGCCGCGCGCCGACAGATCGAACGCGAGGTTGCGGAAGAACCGCAGGTAGTCGAAGCCGGTGTCGGCGATCGGCGGCACGTCGTCGATCTGCCCCACCGCGTCGAGGTGGTCGCCGGGGTAGCAGCCGCGGAACAGGCCCCACTTCGCGCTCTGCACCGTGGACACGCCGTCGTTGGGGCGCAGCTCGGTGCCGTGGGCGACGATCGCCGCGGCACCGACCAGCAGCGCGTCCATGCGATCCTGGGTGCCGGGGTTGCGCAGCATCTGCAGCTTGCCGGCGTCGTCGGTGCACGCGCGCGGCTCGGCCTTCGGATCGGGATGCGCGAGGCCGCCGATGCTGCTGATCCCGGCCCACGACTGGTAGAAGACCCCCGGCGCGTCGACGATGGTCTGGTTGAAGTTCACCATCGCGGCCTCGGACATCGACTGCAACGCCGCGACCAGGTGGCTGTCGTCGGCGACGTCGCTGAAGCTCTTGCCGAGCATCGTCGCCAGCGCATCGATGGCCGCGGACTGGTCGGTGCCCGGCAGCACGCGCGTGGCGACGTCGGCGACGAAGGTGCCGCGGTGCGGGCTCGAGATCGTCGTGACCGACGCGACCTTGTCGCCGTAGCCCAGGCCCGCGGGGCTCACGAGGAAGCGGCAGTCGATGCCGCCCATCGAGAAGCACACGAGGTTGACCTTGCCCGCGCCGGTCTCGGCCAACAGCGCGTCGACCTGGTCGGCGAGGAACTCCGCGCGCACCTGCGGCGTGTCGAACGGCGGCACGCTGCCCAGCCGCGCGTCGTGGCCGTCCTGCTGCAGCGCGACGTCGACGTCGTTGAAGCGCCAGAAGTTGGTCGTGCTGGTGTTGAAGCCGTGCGCGAGGATGATGGGAAACCGCGTCGGCGCGCCCGATGGGATCGGCCCCAGCACCGGCGCGGGCGGCTTGCACCACCCGAAGGGGTCCCACACGAGCGCGCTGCAGAACAACGAGTCCTCCTTGCCTTCGGGCACCACGTCGCAGCCGCTGTCGCGCAGGGCATCGAGCACGTCGGACGCGACCTGTTGCTCGTCGTCGCCGCAGCGGGTCAACGGCTCGCGCGGCGGCACGCCCAGGCACGCCTCGACCGCCGCGTTGGCGTCGGCGCAGATCGAGTCGGCGAAGTCGGGCTCGGGCTCGGCGCAGCCGGCCACGGCGGCGCCCAGCAGCAGCGCGGCGCGCCAGCGGTGGCCGGTCGAGAGGATGTGGCGGGTGGGCTGGCCGGCGGGCGCGGACATGGTTGCCCTACCAAGTGCCGGGGCGGCAGCCGCGGTTCGGCGCCGCGACGCGCCAGAATCGAGCACCGAACGCGCCACGGTGCTGGGCGGCCGCGCCCAGGGCAGCGCGCGGCTATGGTTGACGCGCCCGTGGGCGAGCCGATGCGCACGCCGCTGCCGCCGCTGTTGGTCGCGCGCCTGCGCGCGGCCGGCTGCGATCCCGCGCCGGTGTGCACCGCCGCGGGGCTGCCGTGGCCGCTGCCCGAGGGCGAGGCCGTGATCGCACCGCTCGACGCGCTCGAGCGCTTCTACGACGCGGCCGCGCTCGCGCTGCGCGACGACGATCTCGGCCTGCACCTGGTCGAGGCGGTGCCGCGCGGTGCCTACGGCCTGTTCGAGTTCGGCGTGCGCGCGTCGAGCGACCTGCGCGAGGCACTCGAGCGGCTGTGCCGCACGATGGTGCTGTTCAACCGCGTCGCGCAGCTGCAGTGGTCGCAGCGCGACACGCTGGTGTGCTGCGAGATGCTGGTGCCTGGTCGTGCCGGGGATCTGGGCCGCCACGCCAACGAGTTCTTCATCGCGCTGGTCGCCGGCTGGACCCGCGCGTCGGTGGTCGAGCCCCTGGTCGTGCGCGCGGTGTGGTTCAGCCACGCGCGCCCGAGCGGATCGCTCGCGGCGCATCGGCGGTGGTTCGGCTGCGACGCGATCGAGTTCGGCACCAGCACCTGTGGCTTCGCCTTCGATGCCGCGCTGCTCGACGCACCGCTGCGCGAGGCCGACCCCGCGCTGGGTCGCGTGATCGATGCGCACGCGCGCACGCTGGTGGACCCCGCCGCGCCGCCGCTGCTGTTCGAGCTGCGCCGGGCCCTGCGCGCGCTGCCGCGGCTCGACGCCGCGGGCCTGCGCGCGCTGGCGCGTCGGCTGGGGCACAGC
>JAIBBS010000108.1 GCA_019694555.1 Nannocystaceae bacterium | reverse complement strand
CCGCGACGGCCCGAGGTTCCCGCGCGTCCGCGACGAGCGCGAGCACCGGCGACGCGACGCGCAGGCCGTGGTTGCAGCCGCGCTGCGTGAGTCCCCTGCCGCGTCGCACCGCATCCGTGCCGGCTTTGCACCGCGGCGCGGGCAGTACGGTACGCCGATGACTCGCATCGCCTGCAGCCTCGTCGTCTCGCTCGCATCGCTCGCGGCCTGCAGCTCGGATCCCGGCGCAGGCGCGGCCGAGGGCAGCGCAGAGGCCTCGACCGGTCCGGGCGGCGATGGCAGCGGCAGCGCGAGCGACTCCGCGAGCGGCAGCGCCAGCGCGAGTGTCAGCGCGTCGGGGTCGAGCAGCGACGGCGGCAGCAGTGGCAACGACGCGAGCAGCGGCAACACCGACGCAGGCACCGACGGCAGCGCCGACTCGGGCGCGAGCTCCGAGTCCGGCGGCTCGACCACCGGCATCGGGGGCGAGCCCAACGTGCTGTACGTGCGCGACGACGGTCAGGACGGCAACCCCGGCACGATCGAGGAGCCCATGCGCACGATCCAGTGGGCGATCGCGCAGGCGGAGTCGGCCGGCACCATCGACACCATCCGCATTGCCGAGGGCAGCTACGGCTTCGACTACGCCAACGACGCGCACATCGTCGTCGTCGACGGCATCTCGCTGTACGGCGGCTACCGGGCCGACTGGGGCGACCGCGATCCCGCGCGGTACCCCACGCTCGTCGTCGACCAGAGCGCGACTGCGATCGCTTCGAGCGAGGACGATCCCCACCGCGCCATCGAGGTGCCCGCCAGCGTCGGTGCCGACACGGTGCTCGATGGGCTGCACGTCGAGGTCGCCATGGGCCAGTTCCGCGCGGCGCTGCTGGTCGCCGGCGACGTGACCGTGCGCAACAGCGTGATCGCGCCGGTGGTCGACGCCAGCAGCGTGAGCACCTACGGCGTGCGCGTGCTCGAGGGCGCGCCGACCGTGGTCGCCAACCGCTTCGTCTTCGACGTCGTCGGCAACGACGGCCTGAGCTTCGCGGTCTCCGGCGAGTACACAGACGGGACCTTCGCCGACAACATCATCGATCTGTCGGGTCTGACCGGCTACGGCTATGGCTTCTACTTCATCGGCGGCGCGCAGGCGGTGCTCGCCAACAGCGTCTGGATCGCCGCGGGCGCCAACATGACCGGGGTGTGGCTCAACTACGCCACGCCGACGATCGAGAACAACGTGATCGAGTCCGAGGACGACGGCGCGGTGTGCATCTGGTCCAGCGGCGGCGCCTCGGTCCCCGCCGCGCTGCACAACAACGTGCTCGACTGCTACTACACGCTGTTCGGCAGCGACCCGCTGCGCTCGTGGACCACGATCATGGAAGTCGAGGGCGGGCTCGTCGACGCCAGCGACAACCTCAAGCTGCCGCAGGCGTTCACCAGCGCGACCGTCGACATGGCGCTCGACGAGACCGCGCCGTGCACGGTCACGCTCGGCGGCCGCGATCTCGGCGCTGGCTTCTCGCAGGACATCGATGGGCTGACGCGCACCGATCCGCGCTCGATCGGCGCGCACGAGTGGGACGGCGACTGCCAGTAGGCCGGCGGCCGCGCGCGCCCGCGGCGAACGAGACGGGGAGGCGCACGCGGCCCGCAGGTCGCACACAAGACGCGGACGCCAGGTCACGCCGGCTTCATCTGGTCTCCGCCAACCGCGGCGGTACACTGCGCAGCGATGACATACCGCTCCCCCCTCGCGATGCTGCTGTGCTCGGTCGCCCTCGCCATGGCGTGCCGACCCAACGCCGACACGAGCAACGACCCCAACTCGATCGCCAAGGGCGAACCGACCACCACCAACCCAGGCAACGGCGCGCAGCTGCCCAACCCCGCGTCGAAGCACTGCATCGACAAGGGCGGCAAGCTCGAGATCGTCGACGAGCCCGGCGGTCAGAAGGGCGTCTGCACGCTCGCCGACGGCACCAAGTGCGAAGAGTGGGCCTACATGCGCGGCGAGTGCCCGGCGTCCGCGGACGACGCGGCGACCGAGCCCGAGTCGTGAACCGCGGCGGGCGACCTCAGTCGTCGAGCGTCCAGTCCTGCGTGATCCAGCCCTCGACGCACGCGAGCGACGGACGCGGGTCGCACACCGACTCGATGCAGCAGCGCTCGCCGATGTCGCCCGTGAACCCAGCCTGACGGTTGACGTCGCGGCACGCTGTGATCATGCGCGGGCTCGGCAGCGCACGGACCTCGGCGCCGGAGCCCTCGTCGACGCGCGCGCACGCGGGTCCGATGCCGTACTCGAACTCGAGGTCCGCGACGTCCACGCCCGCGGCGGCTTCGCTGGGGAACACGTCGCCGGCGGGATAGGTGCCGTCGATCCATCCTCGCAGGTGGATGTCTTCCAGGCCGCCTTCGTCGGGCACGTAGGGCGGCGTCTCGCTTCGTCCGGTGATCGGCGGCACGCCCGTGATCGCGACCATCGAGATCTCGCGGCCTTCAATCTCGCGCAGCCCGCCCGCGAGCAGCTGTTGGTAGCGCTCGAGCGGCGCGAGCGGCTCGGACGCGATCTCGCAGCTGCCGTCCTCGGGATCGGGGCAGTCCATCCCCGCGTTCCAGCACGCGGCGCTCGACACCTGCAGCATGCCGGTTTGGGGGTTGATCTGCTGGTACTGCGGATCCGTCAGCGCCTCTTGATCGTCGAGCGAGCACTCGGTCTCCGGCGAGACCAGGATGACCGTGACCGCACTGCCCTCGCGCAGGAACGGCCGCACGCCGTTGTTCCACGCCGCACTCGGATCGAGCGCGCGCGCCATCGCGGCCAAGGGCGCCTCGTAGCCGCAGCCGACCAGGCCCTGCGGCGCGAGACAGGCGGCGGCCTGCGCCGCCGGCGAGTCGAGGTCGCCGTCGCCGTCGACATCGACCGCGGACACGTCGGGCACGTTCGAGTCCTCGCCGTAGAACGCGAGGAACGGATCGCTGGGCACCACGTCGAACGGACACAAGCCCGTGCACGCGTCCTCGCGCACCGTGGGATTCGGCCCCAAGTGCGTGAAGTCGGCGATGCGTTCGTTGCAGCCGCTGGCGACCGGCCCGCCCATCGCGGGCGTGTACGTCCCGGGCTCGAACGGCCAGCACAGATCGCCGGAGAGATCCGTGCTCGTGAACATCATCTGTACGTCGACCGGCACCTCGACCCCGGGCTCGTGGTGCTGCAGCCCGGCCACGAGCTCGACCAGCGAGTGGACCACGCCGATCTGCACGTCGGCGGTGTCGGCGGAGTTGTCCATCACGACGAGGATGTCGAGCTTGCACGGCGACTCGAGCGTGCACCCCGGTGTCTGGGCATCGCCGGTGGTCGCAGAGGACGCAGAGGTCGACGTGTTGGTGTCGGGGTTGCCGGTGGTCGAGGTCGCACCCGGCCCGGAGGTCGCGTCGTCGCCGGAGCTCGAGCCGCCGTCACCGAGTTCGAAGTTCTGGATGCAGCCACCGAACGCGAGCGGCAGGAGCATCGAGAGGTGGAGCATGGTGTGTCGTCGCATCGTCGGTTCCATGTCCACCGCGGCGATGGAACTACGGCGCCGATTCGCACGCCGCAGCAGCGCGCGCGGCGAAGGGTGAACGCGGCGCGCGACGGATCCACGCCGCCGCCTCGTCGCGCCCCTGGGTGCCGCGCCCGAGCGCGCACAGGCTCTCGATGCGCAGCTCGAGCCGCACGTCCGCGAGCGGACTGCCGGGGAAGTCGGCGGCGTGGCGATCGGTGAGCGCGAGCGCGGCCGCGGCGTCGCCGGAGCGCAGACGCAGCGCGGCGTCGGTGAGCCACTCGGTGTGCTCGCCCGTGCGAGGCGCGGCGGCGGCGGGCTCGACCGACGCGCGGCTCGACCCGGCGCGCGGCGGCGGCACGCGGCGCGCCGACGTGCTCGCGGTGCGCTCGGCCGCGGGGCTCGCCGACGGTGCGACGGGGGCAGGCGATGCGGCCGCGATCGCGACCGCGGCGACGTCCTGCGTCGGGAGCTCCGCGACGGCGGGCGAGGCCTCGCCGTCGCGGTGCGGCGTCGAGATCGTCGCCGCGACCTCGGGCAGCGTGGCGGCCGGGCTCGTCGCGGCGTCACCCGATCGGCCCGCGCTCGCCACGACGATCGCACCCGCTGCAACCGCAGACGCGATCGCGAGCTTGGTGGTCGACCACGACGCCGCCCACCACGGCGCCGGCGCGGGTGCCTCGGGCAAGCGCGCGAGCAACACCGCCCACGCCCGCGCGGTGGCACGCGGCCGCTGGGCCCGCGCGCGCGCGAGCAGGCCGTCGCGCTCTTGCACGTGGCGCGCGAACTGCTCGCGCACGTTGCGGATGCGGTCGTACGCCGTGCTCGCCGGGATCGCGAGCACGTCGGCCACCTCGGCGCCGCCGAGGCCCTCGAGCTCGCTGAGCACGAAGACCTCGCGATCGCGGTCCGACAGCTCGCGCATGAAGCGGTCGACCACGTGCAGCGCGTCGAACGTGCGGGGATCGTCCACGCGATCCGACGCCGCCAGCTCCCACGCGCCGTCGCGCTGCAGCCGGCGCTGGTGCGAGCGTCGATGGTTGCTCGCGACGCGGCGGGCGATCGCATACAGCCACGACTTGGGCGAGCCGCCGTGCCAGCGATCGCGGCGCCGGTACGCGGTCAGGAAGGTCTCCTGCAGCGCGTCGTCGACGCCCGCGTCGTCGACCCCGAAGCGGCGCACGGTGTGCCAGACGAAGCCGTAGTTCGCGCGATACAGCGCGTGGAACTCGTCGGTCGCGGCGCTGGTGGTGATCGGCGTGGCCAAGGGTCTGCCGTTCATGTCCGCCGGCCCGACGATCCTACGGAGAAATTTTCGGGCCCGCGACCGGCGGCCGCGGCGGCAGGTGCAGCTCGACCCCGAGCCACAGCCGCCCCGACACCGGCGCCTGGGTGAACAACCGCGTCCCGTCGACGCTGAGCGAGGTTCCGTACGCGCGGCCCACGGCCTCCACCGCCGCGAACACGCCGACGGTGCGAAACTGCCGCGCGACCCCGACACCGATCTTGGGGCCGACCGAGGGACCCACGCGTCGGTCGGTCGAACGCGTGCCCTGCGGCCTCGCGATCGCGGCCGCCGCCTCCAGGCCGGCGCACACCGGCAGCTCCACGCTGCGCACCCAGACTCGGTAGCACGCGCGCGCGGTGCCGCCGGCGAGTTGCACGGTCGCGCTGCGGCCGTCGCGACGCGGGGTCGATCGCGGCGCGACCCACATCGCTTCGAGCTCGGCGCGGATCCGCGGCCACGCCACGCCGATCGCCACCGCTGCGCCCCCCGAGGGCCCCGGCAGCGAGCCCCACTCGCCGAGGGCTGCCGCACGCAGCAGCGCCTGCACCGGCACCGCGCGCCGCGGACGTGCCGGCTCGGGCGGCGGCAACGGCTCGGGCCGCGCGTCGGGCTCGGGCGTCGCGGGCTCGGGCGGCGGCTCCGGTTCCGCGTCGCGCACCGGCGGCACCGTGGCCAGCGCGGGCTGCAGCGTGACGGCGATGACCAGTGCCGTCGCATCCGCGAGCGCGTCGCACTGCTCGGCCTCGAGCACGCGGGTCTCGACGTTGCCGAGGAACTCGGTCGCGAGCACGAGGCGATACCCCGCGGCGGTCGCCTCCACCTGCGCCTGCACGAACGCGGTGCCCGAGCCGCCGGTGGGATCACGCGCCAGCGCCTGCACGCGGGCCGCGATGGTCTCCGCGCTCGGACACTCGGGCGGCGCCTCCCAGCGCAGCGCGTAGTCGGCCGGCCGCGGCGGTGGCGGTGGGAGCTCGGGACCCACCGCGCCCGGCGGCGCGATCGCGGCCGACCCCGCTGCGAACAGCCGCGCGGCGAACAGTCCAGCCTCGAGCATCCCCGCCAGCGGCATCGCGCAGGCGCCAGTGTAGCGTGCGCCGCGGCGCGCAGCGATGCCGCACCGGTCGGCCGCGCATCACAGTGGGCGCGCGTAGCCCCGCGTGCAACGGCTGCCGCGGATCTGATCATCGTCGCGCACGAAGCCGTGACGCTCGTAGAACGCGATCGCGGCGGTCATCGCCTCGGTGGTGTCGAGCACCATGCGCTCGCCGCCGTGCGCCTTGGTCCACGCCACCGCTTCGTCGAGCAGGCGCGTGCCGACGCCACGACCGCGCGCCGCCGCGGCGAGGTACATCTTGCGCAGCTCGTAGGTCCGCGGTGCCACCGGGAAGACGCCGCAGGTGCCCAGCAGGGTGCTGCGGCCGTCCTGGTGGTCGTACGCGACCCAGAACGCGCCGCCGTGATCGGCGTACGACGCCGGCAGCGCGCGCACGGCCGCGTCGGTCTCGCTGCCGACACCGAACTCGAGGCCGAACTCCGCGAGCACGCCCGCGACGTGCTCGACCACGGCGGGGACGTCGGCGGCCTCGACGAGGCGGACGGTGATCACGGACGCGACCGTACCACGCGTGCGTGCGCGCAACGTCAACGCAGCCGGTGCTTCTTGAGCTTCGCCTGCAGCGTCGTGGGCTTGAGCCGCAGCAGCGCGGCGGCTCCGTCCGCGCCGTAGATCTTGCCGCCGGTCGCGTCGAGCGCCCGCCGCAGCAGCTGCTTCTCGGCCTCGGCGAACGGCGGCACCGCGCCGGTGGGACCAGCCTCGTGTTCGCTCGCCGCCACCGGGCCCTCGAGCGGGTCGAGCAGCAGGTGATCGCGCTCGATGGTGCCGGCCGGCACGACGATGGTCGCGCGCTCGATGGTGTGCAGCAGCTCGCGCACGTTGCCCGGCCACGGCCGCGCGCACAGCTCCTCGATCGCGCCCTCGCCGAGCCGCCACGGACCGCGGCCGGGTGCGGCGGCCAGCTGTCGCAGGCGCGAGTGCGCGATCTCGACGATGTCCTCGCTGCGCTCGCGCAGCGGCGGCAGCGACAACGGCACCGCCGCGAGGCGATAGAACAGATCCTCGCGGAAGCGCCGCTCGCGGATCGCGGCCTCGAGGTCGACGTGGGAGGCCGCGATCACGCGCACGTCGACGCGCACGGTCGCGTCGGAGCCCACGGGCTCGAAGCTGCCCTCCTGCAGCGCGCGCAGCAGCTTGGCCTGGGCCACAGGCGGCATGTCGCCGATCTCGTCGAGGAACAGCGTGCCGCCGTTGGCGGCGACGAAGCGCCCGGCACGGTCGCGCACCGCACCGCTGAAGGCGCCCTTGCGGTGGCCGAACAGCTCGCTCTCGACGAGGTTGTCGGGGATCGCGGCGCAGTTGACCGAGACGAACGGACGCCGCGCGCGATCGGACCACTCGTGCAACGCCCGCGCGGCGACCTCCTTGCCGCTGCCGGTCTCGCCGCGGATCAACACCGGCAACGGCGTCGGCGCGACCTGCCGCGCGAACTCGACGAAGCGGCGCATCTTGGGGCTGCGCGTGCGCTCGAGCAGCTCCCCCGACTCGGCGTCGCCGGAGCTCGTCGCGCCCAGCGAGCTGTTCTGCTCCTCGAGCCGGCGGCGATAGCGATCGAGCAGCTCGGCCTGGTCGGCGAACACCAACGCGGTCGACGCGAGCTGGGCGTAGACGTCCGCCAGCGAGACCTCGGCCGGGGAGTACGGCTCGCACACGCGGCGATCGAGCGTGATGAGCCCGACCGGCGCGTCGGCGGAGCGCAGCGGGATCACCATGCACGCGTGGCCGTGCGGCAGGTCGAGCACGCCGTCGTAGGGATCGCCCTCCTCGCTGGCGTGGTGCTCCTCGGTCAGCGACATCGGCCGGCCGTGGTCGAGCACGCGCGCGAGCCGGGGATGGTCGCGCAACGACAGCCGATGTCGACGGATCGCCGTGGAGTCGAGCGGACCATCCGCAGCCGCGGGCACCAGCGTGTCGCCCTCGAGCCGGTAGAGCACCGCGAGGTCGAAGGCGATGACCTGACCCAGCGAGTGCAGCGCGCTGCCGAGCGTGCGATCGAGCCGCTGGGGCTGCGTCGTCAGCGACGCGATCGCCTTGAGGTCCGCCGCGTAGTCGATCACGCCGGTCACGCTTGCAGTCCTAGCACCGCATCGTCGTTGTTCAACCAAATATCGTTGGTCGCGACAACGAAATATCGTTGGTCGCGACGTCGGCGTCCGGGATTCCCACATGAATCCAGTTGCTTGTCCGAGGGCTCGCGGCTTGCTCCGTGGCTCGGTCATGCCATCGACCCACACGTCCCGCCGACCTGGCGCCGCCTTCGGGGCCTGCCTGCTCGCCCTGGGCGCCTGCGCCCCGACGCCCGCGTCCACCACCGCACCGACGACCGCGAAGACCGGCTCGACCGCCGCACCACCGCCGGCGGGCGCACCGACGCGCGCGTACCCACGCAACGAAGACTGGTGGCCGCACCAGCTCGACCTGCGACCGCTGGCCGACAACGCCGCGCGCGACGACGGTGCAGCGTATGGCGCTGCCTTCGAGACGCTGGATCTCGACGCGGTGAAGGCCGACATCGCGAAGCTGCTCACGACCTCGCAGCCGTGGTGGCCCGCCGACTACGGTCACTACGGCGGCCTGATGATCCGGCTGGCGTGGCACAGCGCCGGCACCTACCGCGCCGCCGACGGTCACGGCGGTGCGGCCGAGGGCACGATCCGCTTCGCACCGCTGAGCAGCTGGCCCGACAACGCCAACCTCGACAAGGCGCGACGCCTGCTGTGGCCGATCAAGCGCAAGTACGGCGAGCGGTTGTCGTGGGCCGATCTGATGGTGCTCGCGGGCAACGTCGCGCTCGAGTCGATGGGCTTTCGGACCATGGGCTTCGGCGGTGGACGACAGGACGTGTTCGCGCCGCCGGAGATCGACTGGGGCCCGGAGCGCACGTGGCTCGCCAGCGAGCGCTTCCACGGACGCGACGCGAGCTCGCTGCGCAAGCCGCTGGGCGCGACGCAGATGGGCCTCATCTACGTCAACCCCGAGGGCCCCGGCGGCAACGCCGATCCGCGCGCGGCGGCCGAGCACATCCGCGTCGCGTTCGGGCGCATGGGCATGGACGACGAGGAGACCGTCGCGCTCATCGCCGGTGGCCACACCTTGGGCAAGGCCCACGGTGCACACAAGCCCAGCGAGTGCATCGGCCCCGAGCCCGAGGCCGCGCCGATCGAAGACCAGGGCCTGGGCTGGAAGAACCGCTGCGGCACCGGCAACGGCGCCGACACGGTCACCAGCGGGCTCGAGGGCGCGTGGACGCGAACGCCCGCGCGATGGTCCCACGACTTCTTCCGCCACCTGTTCGAGCAACAGTGGGAGCTGGTCACCGGCCCCGGCGGCGGCAAGCAGTGGGCGCCCAAGGGCGGCGAAGCCACCGTGCCCGACGCCCACGACCCGAGCAAGACGCACAAGCCGATGATGCTCACCACCGATCTCGCGCTCGCGGCCGACCCGGCGTACCGCGTGATCGCGGAGCGCTTCTACAAGGACCCCAAGGCGTTCGAGACCGCGTTCGCGAAGGCGTGGTTCAAGCTGACGCACCGCGACATGGGCCCGCACGTGCGCCTGCGCGGCAAGCAGGTGCCGCCGCCGCAGCCGTGGCAGGACCCGGTGCCCGCGGTCGATCACCCGCTGGTCGGGCCCAAGGAGATCGCGGCGCTGAAGCGAGAGATCCTCGCGTCGGGCGTGGCGCCCTCCGCCTTCGTGCAGGTGGCGTGGGCGGCCGCGTCGACCTACCGCGACTCGGACAAGCGCGGCGGCGCCAACGGGGCCCGCGTGCGGCTCGCACCGCAGAAGGACTGGGCGGTGAACCAACCCGCCGAGCTGGCGCAGGTGATCGCGGCGCTCGAGAGCATCGCGCATCGCTTCAACGCCAGGGCCCGCGGCGGCACGCGCATCTCGCTCGCCGATCTGATCGTGCTCGCCGGCAACGCGGCGATCGAGGACGCGGCGCGTCGCGGCGGCACACCGATCGAGCTGCGCTTCACCCCCGGCCGCACCGATGCGACCGCCGAGCAGACCGACGTCGAGTCCTTCGCGTACCTCGAGCCCGCGGCGGACGGCTTCCGCAACTACCGCGGCGACGCGGCCGATCGCAGCGGCCCCGAGCTGCTGGTGGCCAAGGCCGACGCGCTGTCGCTGACGGCCGCGGAGATGACGGTGCTGGTCGGCGGCCTGCGCGTGCTGGGGGTCAACGCCGACGACACGCAGCACGGCGTGCTCACCACACGCCCCGGCACGCTGGGCAACGACTTCTTCGTGCACCTGCTCGACGGCGACATCGTGTGGAAGAAGGCCGCCGGCCTCGAGCGCTTCGAGGGCACCAGCCGCGAGACCGGCAAGCTCGCGTGGACCGCGACCGCGGTCGACCTGGTCTTCGGCGCACACTCGCAGCTGCGGGCGATCGCGGAGGTGTACGCGGCCGACGACGGCAACGCGAAGTTCGTGGCCGACTTCGCCGCGGCGTGGACCAAGGTGATGGAGCTCGATCGCTTCGATCTCGCGGCCGCGCGGCGGCGGTGAGGGGGGGCGGCGCGCGCCCGTGCGCGGGCGTGCGCCGCCGGACGCGGCGAAGGCGGCGAGCACGATGCGATCGCGCGGGCCCCTCGCCTTCGGTCCGCGCAGCGCGGACCATCGACGTCATGCGGATCCCCCGGCCCGTGCTCGCCGTCGCGCTCGCGTGCGCCTGCGGCGGGGCAGCGCACGACGACGACGGCGACACGACCGCAGACGACACGACCGCGGCGAGCACCGGCGCCGCGACCGGGCTCGGCAGCGACGACACCACCGCGACCAGCACCACCAGCGCGACCACCACCGGCGCCGACACCGGTGTCGCCACCACCGGCGGCGACGCCGATGCAGCGTTCACCATCGTGCCGCAGGGCAACGGCTTCGTCGCCACCGCCACCGCCGATCCCAGCCTCGGCGTCGAGATCGACTGCGACGACGAGGCCACCGACGGCCGCTTCTTCGGCATCGCGCCGGTGATCGCCGGCGTGACCCTGGACATCCCGATGTACGGCGGCCCGCGGTTCCCGATGTTCACGCCCGACTTCGACGCCGGCACCATCACGTGTGTCGTGGTCGAGAGCGATGCGACGCGCCTGCTGGTGCGTCTCGAGGCCGGCTCGTACCAGATGCTCGATCCCGCCGCCGCCGACGAACCCGTGCCGCTCGAGGTCGAGTTCCGCGTGCAACAGGGTCGCCTGGTCGCGAGCGCGACGGGCATCTTCTACATGATGCTCAGCCGCGCCAGCACCACGCTGACGATCGAGCACGGCGCGGTCGACATGCGCACGATCACCACCGACACCGCCGGCTTCACCGAGGACTTCGACGGGGTCACCCGCGTGGTCGCCGACGACTCGATCTACGGCGCGATCGCGATCGACGGAGACATCGCGCGCTTGCAGCTGCAGCTGTACGACGACGGCTCGGAGGGCTTCGAGCTGGACCTCGACCACGCGTTCAAGGACCTGGGGCAGATGAGCGTTTCGTTGACGCTCGGCTTCGGCTGACGACGCCGGAGCCCGCGCGCCTCACGGCGTCGCGATCACATCCGCGAAGCCCAGCGCCTTCCACTCGAGGATGCCGCCGCGCATGCTCGCGACCTGCGGCACGCCGGCCTTCTCGAGGATCGTCGCGGCGATCGCCGAGCGGGCGCCGGCGGGGCACAGCAGCACCACCGGGCGGTCGCGCGGCACCTCGCCCACCTTCGCGCGCAGCTCCGACAGCGGCAGCACCACCGCGCCCGGCAGGTTGGGCAGCGGGCTGGCCTTGACCTCCTCGCGCTCGCGCACGTCGACGACGTGGACCTGCGCGAGGTTGCGATAGACCCACTCCGCGGGCACCTCCCACACGCCGGCGAAGGTGCGGATCACCGGGCCCCAGGTCGGCGTGCGCGGCACTGCGTCGGAGTGCTTGGGGCGGCCGCACTCGAGGTTGGCCGGCACCGCCTCGGCCAGGCGCTTGGGATGCGGCAGCCCGAGGTTGTTCATGTAGCCGATGAAGTCCTCCTCGCGCACGTGATCGCCCAGCCGCGGGTTGTGGGCGCGCTCCTCCGCGACGGTGGTGACGGTGCGGCCCTCGTAGTCGTGGCCGGGATAGATCAGGCACCGTGGCGGCAGCGAGAAGATCTGTGTCCGCACCGAGCGGAACAACCGCGCCGCATCGCCCTGCTGGAAATCGGTGCGACCGGCACCGCGGATCAGCAGCGCATCACCGCTGAACGCCATCGCGTGATCGGTGGTGACGTAGGTCGTGCAACCGTCGGTGTGGCCCGGCGTCGCGCGCACCTCGAGCGCGACCGCACCGCAGCGCAGCACGTCGCCGGGCGCGAGCAGGAGGTCGGCGCCGGTGGTGCCCGCGGCCCTGGGCGCGGTGATCTGGCACCCGGTGGCCTCGCGCAGCAGCCACGCGCCGGTCACGTGATCGGCGTGCACGTGGGTCTCGACGGTGTAGCGCAGGGTCAGCCCCAGCTCGCGCAGCAACGCCACGTCGCGCAGGTGCTGCTCGAACACCGAGTCGATGAGCAAGGCCTCGCGCGTGTCCTCGTCGGCGAGCAGATAGCTGTAGGTCGAGGTCGCGGCGTCGAGCAGCTGACGGAAGATCACGCGTCACGATACCGCAAAGCGCCCGCGATCGCGGCCGCGGCCGCCGCGTCCGCGCCGCAGGTCCTGCGGTCGCATCACAGCCCCGCCGCGAGTGGATGCAGCTCGACGTCCTCTCGCCGCATGCGCCGGCCCAGCGATCGCAACACCGCGACCAGCTCGCCGGCGAAACGCTCGGGCGCGGCTGCGATCGTCTCGGGCTCGGCCCAGCGCTGCGCAAAGGCGAAGAACTCGTCGTACAGGCCCACGCCGTCGCCGTACAGCCGCGTCGCGACCTCGCGCACGTGCGCGTCGGCGTGTTCGAGCAAGGCGGGGTACAGCGACTGTGCCTCGAGCTCGGCGTGCCGCCGCAGTCGCTGCGCAAAGCGGGACAGCGACCGCGCGGCGTCCTGGGGTCCCGCCGCGACGTGCGAGACGTCGCCCTCGGCGAGCATCGCCGCGGCGAGGCGCTGCAGCTCGTCGTGCTGCGCGGTCAAGCGCGCCTGCAGGCCCACGGCGTCGCCGGGATCGCTGTGCGTGGGCGGGACCAGCAGCAGCTCGAGCTCGGCGCGCGCGCGCAACAGCACGTCGCCCGCGGCGCGCGAGGGCAATGCGGCCAGCTGCCGCTCGACCTCGGCCAGCGCGCGTGCGGCCGCCTCGCGTGCGGGCTGCTCCTCGCCGATCACCGTCTGCGCGCGCGCCAGGCCCAGGTCGGCCCGCCACGACAGCGCGCTGCCGATGCGCTCGAAGCACTCGCGCGCGCGCTCGAACAACGCGCGCGCCTGCGGCACCGCGCCCTCGCCCATGCGCGCGTCGCCGAGCTCGCACAGCGCGATGCCCTCGTACTCGGTGCGACCCGACGCGGCGCAGGCCGCACGCGCCGCGTCGAGCATCGCGATGGCCTCGCTGCGGCGACCGAGCGCGAGCAACAGCCGCCCGACGTTGACGCGGCAGTCGCCCTCGCTGGCCGCGTCGCCGATCTCGACGAAGATCTCGAGCGCCCGCGTCGCGTCCGCCAGCGCCCGCTCGCGATCGCCCAGCAGCATGCGGCACTCCGCGGCGTTGGCCAGCTCGATGCCCTCGCGGCGCCGCAGCGACAGCGTCCGTGCCAGCCGCAGCGCCAGCTCGAGCTGCGGCAGCGCGGCCTCGACGTCGCCGCACTCGGCATAGACCAACGACAACGCCGACACCGCGCGGTACTCCGCGTGCGCGTCACGGGCCGCACGCGCGGCCGCCTGGGCCCGCAGCGCCGCGCGCTCGGCCGCGGCGAAGTTGCCGGTCTTGGCCTCGATCCACGCCAGCTCGCGCGACGCGAGTGCGTGCAGCACCGGCGGCAACGCGGCGTCGTTGGCCACCGGCTCGACCGCCGCGCGCGCCTCGTCGTAGCGACCCAGCGGACCCAGGCACGACGCCAGCTGCACCTTGGCCGCACCCTCGCGCCGGCGATCCCCCAGTCGCTGCGCGAGCGCGATCGCGGCCGCGGCGGTCTCGCTGGCGGCCCGCAGCGCGCCGCGACCGAGCTGGCACTCGCACAGCCCCAACAACCCATCGAGCGCCAGCGACGGCTCCTCGACCGCATGCGCACTCTCGATCGCGCGACGCAGCAGCGGCTCGGCGCGCGCGCCCTCGCCGTGGGCGTTCGCCAGCACGCCCGCGCAGCGATCGAGCCGCGCCGCTGCACGCGGGTCGATCTCGGCGCCCTCGGCCGCGAGACCCGAGGCGGCGTCCTGCGCCCAGCGTACGCACGCATCGGCGAGATCGACGTCGTACACGCGCAGCGCCTGCTCGGCCGCGGAGATCGCCGCGGTCAGCAGCGGCGCCCAGGTCTGCATCGCGTGCAGGTGGTAGGCGAGCACGTGCGCGATGCGATCGCGCTCGGGGTACAGCGACTGCAACGCCTCGACCACCCGCGCGTGCAGCTTCCGACGTCGGCGCGTGGTCAGCCGCTCGTACAGCAGCCGCCGCAGCCCGGGGTTGGTGAAGCGATAGTCGGAGCCCGGCGCGACCGCGCGATCGCTGAGCACGCGCGCGCGCTGGGCCGCATCGAGCAGCGGCTCCGCGGCGCCCTCGTCGAGATCCGCGGCGAGGCACAGGGTCTCGAAGCGGAAGTGCTCGCCGATGACGCACGCGACCTCGAGCACGGCACGGACTGGCTCGTCGAGTCGAGACAGCTGCGCCTCGAGCAGGCTCTGCACGCCCTCGGGCAGCTCGAGCTCACCCGCGAGCTCGCAGACGTAGCCGCGGTCGCTGCGACGGATCGCGCCCTGCGCGAGCAGGTGTCGCACCAACTCGACCGTGCCGTGGGGCATGCCGCCGCTGGCGTGCGCGATGCGACGGAGATCCTGCGGACGCACGTTGATGCCCGGCAACGCCGCGTCGAGCCACTGCCGCACCTCGTCGATGCTCCACGGCGCGAGCGCGATCTGGGTGACCGACCGCTTGGCCGCGAGCGTCTGCAGCCAGCGCTCGAACTCGGGGTTGCCCGGCGTGGCCGAGCCCAGCACCACCAGCGCGGTCTGGCCCAGGGCGTGCGCGAGGTAAGCCACGAAATCGAGCTCGGCCGCGGTGGCGCGGTCCATGTCCTCGAGCCGCACGATCAGGCGACGCGGCTCGGCCTGGGATCCGCGGGCCTGCGGCGGCAAGGCGCGCGCACCGATCTGTTGCGCGAGCGAGGCGAAGCGCTGCCACTTGTCTTGCGGCTCGCGTGCGGCATCGCGGCGCAGCTCGGCGTCGGCACGCGACAGATCGCCGTCGACCGCGGTGTTGGCGAGCATCCACGCGAAGGTCTCGTACGGCGGCGGACGATCGCCTTCGTAGTCGAAGAACTGTCCGCGCAGCACCACCGCGCCCTGGCTGGCAGCACGACGGCAGACCTCGTCGAGCAGGCGGGTCTTGCCCACGCCGTGTTCGCCCAGCACCACCGCCAGCCGTGCGCTGCCGGACTCCGTCTCCGCCAGCAGTGCTTCGAGCCGCGTGAGGCTCTGTGCGCGACCGACCAGCGGCGCGTCGGCCAGCCGCGGCGCCGGGATCCGCGGTGCCGCAGCCGCGGCGGTCGTGACGTGCAACCGCGGCGCATCGCCATCGCTGGTCCGTGCCACGGTGCGCTGATCGAGCTCCTCATCCGAGGCCTCCGCGACCGGCCGTGTCGCAGGCGCCGCGGGCTCCTCCCATCGCGACGCCACCGGTGCGCCGGCGGCCTGCGCGAGCGCCTCGGCCGAGCCCGGCCGCGCGTCGGGATCGTGCGACAGCGCGGCGCGGATCGCTGCGAGCAGCTCGATGCTCGCGCCCTCGCACAGCGGTTCCGGATCGTCGTACTCGCCCGCGGTGATCTTCATGATCGTGCCGACGTGGGTCTCGGCGCGAAACGGCAGCCGCCCGGTGACCAGCTCGTACAGCAGCACGCCCAGCGCGAACACGTCCGACGCGGTGGTCGCCGCCGCATCGGCGATCTGCTCCGGAGCCATGTACGCGACCGTGCCCAGCAGCGCGCCGGGGCTGGTGAGCTCGCCGGCCGCGGGGCCCAGCAGCCGCGCCAGGCCGAAGTCGAGCACCTTGATCTGCTCGCGGCCGTCGTCGCTGCGCGCGAGCATGACGTTGCCGGGCTTGAGATCGCGATGCACCACGCCGCGGCGGTGCCCGGCCTCGACCGCGGCGCAGATGCTCGAGAACAGCGCGAGCGCGCGCGGCAGCGGCAGCCGCCCGCGTTCGGCCAGCACCTGCGCCAGCGTCAGGCCCTCGAGGTACTCCATCACCAGGTACGGCACGCGCTCGCGCGCGACCGCGAAGTCGAACACCTGCACGACGTTGGGGTGACGGATCCGCGCCGAGGCCTGGGCCTCGCGCAGGAACCTCGCGCGATTGACCGCGGTGTTCTGCGAGCGCAGCAGCGACTTGATCGCGACGACGTCACCGAGCGCGGTGCGCTTGGCCGCGTGCACCACACCCATGCCGCCCGAGCCCACGCGGCGCACCAGCAGGTACTTGCCATCGATCAATTCGCCGGGAGCGAGCTCGCTGTCGTCGTCCGCCATGCACGCCCACCCGCCGCGTCGCGGCGGGGCCGACCCTGCCGACGCACGATCTCAGCGCGGCGGGGACCGTGGGGTCAAGCGCCGATCGGGACAGGCCTCGATCGGGTGCGCGTCCAGCCATTGCTGCAGGCTCGCGCGACGCGGCGAGCCATCGCGGCGCGTCGCCGTGTCGTCCTCGGGTGTCGCCGCGAGGGCCGCGGCGATCGCCGCCCGTGCCGCGGCGGGCGCGTCGTCGGTCCAGCGATCCTCGGCCACCGCGAGCAGGACCGCCAGCTCCGCGTCCTGCCCCGCGGGCACCGCGAGCTGCCGCGCCGCATCCTGCAGCGTCCGCGCGCGCGCAGGTGCGTCGCCGCGACAGCCGTGGCCCTGCGCCAGCGCCCACGTCGCGAGCAGCCGCAGCGACACCGTCACGCTGCGCTCGCGTCCGATCGCCGCGAGCGCGCTCTGGGCCGCGGTCACGGCGGCATCGCAACGCGCCTGGCCCAGCTCGAGCAGCGCCAGCGCGAGCTGCAGCCGCGCGCGCAGCCCCACGCGATCGGCCGTGATCGTCGCGGGCTCCGACAGCGCCTCGATGCCGGTCTGCAGGCGCTGCCGCGCCGCGTCGTGGTGACCGCGCGCGCCGTCGAGCGCAGCGAGGTCCGCCGCGATCTCTTCGATCGGGCCGGCCTGGGTCGCGCGCAGGATCGCCGCCGCGCGATCCAGCAGCGACTGGGCCTGATCGAATTCGCCGCACTCGCGCGCCTTGACCGCGAGACCTCGCAGCGCCATCAAGCCCTGATCGTCGACGCGATCGCCGAGCGAGTCGACCGCCTCTTGCAGGCGCGCGCGTGCGGTCGCACCGTCGCCGCGGCGCTGGTGCAGCTGCGCGAGCAGGAACAGCGTGCCGCGCGTCAGCGGTCCGCCGGTGGGCTCGCGCGCGCGCCCGATCGCCAGCGCATGGTCGAGCAGCTCGCCGGTGTGCGCGAGGTCGCCGCGCGCGAACGCGACCTGCGCGAGGTTGCGGTACGACAACAACACCCGCGGGTGTTCGGCACCCAGCAGCCGCACGCGCGACTGCAGCACCGCGGTCCACTCGCGTTCGGCGGTGTCCAGATCACCGTCGTGGAACGCGATGCCCCCGAGCAGCGAGCGGCCCACCACCGCGTCGTCCTCGTCGCGACCGAGCTGCCGCTCGAAGATCGCGAGCAGCTCCTGCAGGATCGGTCGCGCAGCCTCGCGTTCGCGCCGACGCACCAACGCCACGCCGAGGTTCAGGTCGACCTCGGCCACGCGCAAGCTGGTGGGTCCGTAGTGCTGCAGCGCCAGCGCCCGCGCGGTGCGGAAGTCGACCTCGGCGTCGAGCAAGCGCGACTGCGCCTGCGCGACGATGCCGCGCATCTCGAAGAAGCCGACCCAGAACCGCGGGTTGTGCAGGCGCCCGACCATGGCCCACGCCTGGCGCAGCAGCTCGGCGGCCTCGGGCGCACGCTGCAGTCGATCGGCCCGCACCGCGACCAGGCCGTACATCGCCAGCCACGCCAGCTGATCGTGACCGATGGCCTGGCCGCGGTAGACCACGTCGCCGTAGCGACGCTCGGCCTCGGCGTAGCGTCCGCCGTGCTCGGCGAGGTTCGCCTGCCACAGCGCGACCTCGAGCGCGAACGGCTCGAACGATCGCGCGACCTCCAGCGCCGCGAGCTCGGCGAGCTGATCCGTGGCCGCGTCGAGGCGGCCGAGCTTCATGCTCGCGATCGCGTCGTCGAGCTGCGCACGGGCGTCCTCGACCTCGGCGAGCCGCTCCGCCGGCGGCTCGATCAGGCCCGCGGCCGCGACCTCCGCTGCACACTCGGCCGGCGGTGCCAGGCCCACCGCCATGCGCAGGCCCCGTTCGAGCTCGCGGCGCGAGGTCGTGGGCTGGCTCAGCGCGCGCGCGAGCGCATCGACGGCGAACAGCCGGTGACGCAGGCATCGCGTCTGCGGATCGAGCAGCTGCCACGCCGCGACGCCGACGTTGGGCTCGGACTCGCAGTGTGCGCGATAGCTGGTGCGCCACTGTTGCACGTGATCGTCGAGCGCCTGCTCGAGCCGCGGCACCAGCGTCTCGACGGTGTCGCGATCCTGCCCCGCGGTCGCGCTGCGCAGGGCCTCGCGCCGCGCGGGCCCCCAGGCCTCGTCGGCGAGCGCGTCGGTGTGCTCGCAGCGATCGGGCGCGACCGGCGTGCGCGCGCCGAGGTAGGTCGCGCCCGCGCCGAGCACGATCGCCACACCCGCGAGTGCGAACACCCGCCGCGGTCGCGCCGGCGCCCGCGCGCGCTCGAGCGTCGCGACGACCTCGTCCATGCTGCCGTGCCGCGCGCTGGGTTCGGCCTCGAGCCCGCGCTGCAGCATGCGACGCAGCCACGGCGGCACCGCCTCGCCGCGCGGCCCCTGGCTCGGCAGCGGTGGCACACCGCGCCGCTTGGCCGCGAGCAGGGCCGGCAGATCGCGGCCCAGGAACGGCCGCACCCCGAACAGCGCCTCGAACAGTGCGACGAAGTACGCGTATTGATCCGCGAGCGCGTCGGCGGACTTGCCGACGTGGACCTCGGGCGACAGATACGGCGGCGTGCCCACGACGAAGCCGGTGCCGGTCAGCTGCGTCTGCAGCAACGTCCCAGCCGGCACCGGCGTGAGCTCCTGGCTCGGCTCGCTCAGCGCGCGCGCGAGCCCGAAGTCGGCGACGCAGACCCGGCCGATGCCGCCGCCCGCGGCCGCACGCGCGACCAACACGTTGGCGGGCTTGAAGTCGCGGTGCACGATGCCGGCAGCGTGTGCGGCCGCGAGCCCGCGCGCGGCCGCCTCGAACACCGTGAGGATCTCGGCCAGCGATCGCGGTCGCTTCAACCACGCCGCCAGATCGACGCCGTCGATGTACTCCATCGCCAAGAAGACCTGCTGCGCGTCCTCGACCTGCTCCGCCAGGCTCTCGCCGGAACCACCGGTGGCGCCGAAGTCGTGGATCGCGACGACGTTGGGGTGGCTCAGCTTCGCCAGCGCCTGTGCCTCGCGCAGCAGCACCAGGTTCGACTGCGTCGCGTGCTGGCGCAGCAGCTTGATCGCGACCGGCCGATCGAGGTCGGCGTCGTAGCCACGATAGACCTCGCCCATGCCGCCCTGCCCCAGCAGCCCCAGCACGTGGTAGCGACCCACGCGCGCGCCGGGCTGCAGCCCCGCGGACGCGACGCGCTCGCGCGGTGGCTCGACCGCGGTGAGGGTGTGCCCACCGCTCGCGGCACCGACGACGGGATCGGCCGCGGTGAGCTCGTCGCTCACAGGGTCCAGAACCGGCGCTGGCGATCGACCGCGTCACGCAGATCGTGCTCCGCACGCGCGGTGGTCCGCGGGTCCGCCGGCGGCGCGACCGAGCCCGCGAGCACGTCGATGCACGCGTGCACGCTCTTGGCCAGGCCCGCGAGGTCGTAGCCGCCCTCGAGCGTCATGACCATGCCGATTTCCCGCGCGCTCGCGAACTGCAGCAGCTTGCCGCACAGCGTCGCGAAGCCGTCCTCGGTCAGCTCCATGCCGCCGAGCGGATCGTTGCGATGCGCGTCGAAGCCGGCCGAGACCAGCACCAGCTCCGGCTCGTACTGCGTCGCGATCGGCAGCAGCAGCTCGTCGAAGACCTTGGCGTAGTCGCCGTCCTGGGCGCCGGCCTGCAGCGGCACGTTGACGGTGTAGCCCAGGCCCGCGCCGGTGCCGGCCGCCGCGGCATCGCCGGTGCCGGGGTACAGCGGGAATTGGTGCAGGCTGCAGAACAGCACCGCGTCGGTCTCGTAGAAGATCGACTCGGTGCCGTTGCCGTGGTGCACGTCCCAGTCGACGATGAGCACGCGCGACTTGCCGTGGACCTCGCGCGCGTGCGCGGCTGCGACGGCGACGTTGTTGAACAGGCAGAAGCCCATCGGTCGCGCCGCGACCGCGTGATGGCCCGGCGGCCGCACCAGCGCGAAGGCGTTGCGGGCCTTGCCGGTGCAGACCTCGTCGACCGCCTGCGCCGCCGCGCCCGCGGCGAGCACCGCGGCGCGCACGCTGCTGGGCGAGACGTGCGTGTCGGGATCGAGGCTGCCGTACTGACCCGCGAGCTCGCCGACGCGTGCGATGTGCTCGAAGGTGTGGACGCGCGAGATCTCTTCCTCGGTCGCGGCGCGCGGCGCAGCGATCCGCAGGCGCGTGGTCGTGCGCAGACTGAGCATCGCCTCGATCGCGCGCAGGCGATCGGGCCGCTCGGGATGACCGGGCCCGGGGTCGTGCTCGATCATCTTCTCGTCGTAGAGCAGTAGCGTCTCGCGCATGCGGGGCGTCTCCGGCCGAACCGTCCTGGCGCCGACAGGGAGCATAGCGATCCCACGCGGTAGATCGAGCCCCGCGCGCGCGCCGTTGACGAACGCGCCCAAGCCCCCGAAACTCCCGCGGTCGTTGCGGTGCCCTGGCGTACTGCGGCGGCGCGCGCATCCGAACCAGGAGCAACAGCCCATGATCGTCATGAAGTTCGGCGGCAGCTCGGTCGCCAACCGCGAGCAGATCGAGAAGGTCATGGCCATCGTCGCGCACTACCGCGACCGTCAGCCGGTCGTGGTCGCGTCCGCGCACAAGGGCATCACCGACGCGCTCATCGACGCCGCGCGCGCGGCTGCGGGCGGCGCGGACGCGGGCGAGCGGGTCATCGCCAAGCAGAGCGAGATCGCCTCGTCGCTCGACTGCTCGCCCGAGCTGCTCGCGCCGCTGTTCGCGGAGATCCGCGATCTGCTGCGCGGCATCAAGCTGGTGAAGGAGCTCAGCCCGCGCAGCCTCGACTACATCTCGAGCTTCGGCGAGCGCATGTCGACGCGCTGCATCGCGGACTTCTTCGGCCGCATGGGCCTGCCGTCGATGGCGTTCGACTCGTGGGAGCTGGGCTTCGTCACCGACTCGAACTTCGGCCGCGCGCGACCGCTGCCCGGCTTCGAGGCGCGCATGCGCGAGGGGCTCAAGAGCAAGGTGCCCGCGGGCATGGTCGCGATCGTGACCGGCTTCGTCGGCATGAACGAGCGCGGCGAGATCACCACCGTGGGTCGCAACGGCAGCGATCTCACCGCGAGCCTGGTCGGCGCGGCCGTCGGCGCGGACGAGGTGCAGATCTGGAGCGACACCGACGGCGTGATGACGGCCGATCCGTCGGTCGTGCCCTCGGCGCTGAGCATCCCCAGCATGCGCTTCGACGAGGCCGCCGAGCTGGCGTACTTCGGCAGCCGCGTGCTGCACCCCGCGACGCTGCTGCCGGCCATGGGCAGCGACATCCCCGTGCGCGTGATGAACACCAACCGCCCGGCCCATCCCGGCACGGTCATCACCGGCAAGGCCAGCCCCGACGCGCGTCAGGTCACCAGCATCGCCTACAAGGAACGCCAGGGCGTGCTCACGCTCAAGTCGGTGCGCATGTTCGAGCAGGTCGGCTTCCTCGCCGAGGTGCTCGCCATCATCGCGCGCCACCACGCCGACATCGACATGATCTCGACCTCCGAGGTCAGCGTGTCGATCTCGAGCTACAACGTGCGCGCGCTCGAGTCCGCCATGGAAGAGCTGCGCGGCCTGGGCGAGGTCGAGCTGCTGCGCAACAAGACCATCATGTCGATCGTGGGCCAGCAGCTCGCCCACACCCGCGGCATCGGCGGCCGCATCCTGCAGTGCATCGCCGAAGCCGGCGTCAACGTCGAGATGATGACGTTCGGCATGCACAGCATCAACTTCACGGTCGTGATCGACGACGGCGACATCGCCAAGGTCGTGCCGGTGCTGCACCGGCGGCTGTTCGAGAGCTGAGCGACGCGATCACCGCGCGCGCGGCAGCGTGCTGCGCGGCAGCAGCCGCTCCGCGGCCTGCTCGACGTGCGCTGCGAAGCCCGCGACGTCGCCGCCCAGCGACCCACGATCGCCCTGACAGTGCTCCACACTGCCGTGCACCACGTCGGTGCCGCCGCGACGCAGCGCGACCTCGTGGCCGGTGCCGCCGGTGCAGCCGTCGTCTTCGCTGGCGGGGACGTCGCGCACGCCCGCGGCCCCGAGCCACTGCACCATCTCGGTGAACACCGCCGGCTCGACCGCGACGCGGCGCGACTCGAGCAGCTCGCCGTAGGCGTCGTCGGTGCGCACGATCTCGGTGGGCGTGACGGTGATCGTGAAGCTGTGGTGGTACGGCGGCGGCACCGAGCGGTCGCGGAAGCGCACCACGAGCACGTCGCCATCGGTCGTCAGCGCATCCGCCACGGGCTCGCGCGACGCGGGGCCGATCGGCTCGGCCGGTCGCGTGCGCGCGCACGCGACCGAGAGCAGGGCGAGCACGAGGACCGAACGGATGGTCATGCGGGTGCAGGTGTCGCGGCCGCGGCGTTCGATTCCCTGCCGCGACACCGACGCGCGGCTCACTTGGCCTTGGCCGCGCCCGCGTCCTTCGCGGCGCCCGCGTCCTTCGCAGCGCCCGCGTCCTTCGCGGCGCCCGCGTCCTTCGCAGCGCCTGCGTCCTTCGCGGCGCCCGCGTCCTTCGCAGCGCCCGCGTCCTTCGCCTTGCCGGCGTCGGCGGGCGGCGGGCAGGCCTCCTTGAGGCCGCTCGTGCAGGCCTTCTCCTTCATCGCGGCGGCGCCCTTCTTGTCCTTCTTGCCGCCCAGGCCCTTCTCCATCGCGAGCGCGAGGTTGAAGCAGCCGCTGCCGTCGCCGCCATCGCACGCGGTCTGGAAGGTCGCGCGCGCCTTCTTGGCGTCCTTGGGGCCGCCTTCACCGAGCATCATCAGGCGCGCCTCGGCGACGCACGCGGGCACCTGACCCGAGCCGCAGACCTGCTTGTACAGCTCGCGCGCCTGGGTCTTGTCGTCGGGCGTGCCCGAGGCCTCGAACGAGACCGCGGCGTTGTAGCACTCCGCCATGTTGCCGCTCTCGCACGCGGTCAGGAACAGATCGCGCGCACCCTTGCGATCGGCGGGGCCGCCGATGCCGGCGTCGAGCATCGCCGCGTAGTACGAGCAGCCGACCTTGTGGTTGAGCGCGCAGCCCTTCTCGTAGAACTCGCGCGCCTTCGCCGGATCCGCGGGCCCTTCCTTGCCCTGCTCCCACATCACGCCGACCGACGTGCACACGTCGCCCTTGCCGCTCTCGCAGGCCTCGGTCTGCAGCGTCCGCTGATCCTTGGGCTTGTCGTCCTCGGGCTTGTCGTAGGCGCCCGGCGCGTCGGGATCCTTGCTCGGCGTCATCGTCGTCGCGGTCGAGTCGGGATCGACCGAGGTGTCGTTCTTCTTGGTGCACGCCGGCGCGAGGCAGGCCAGGAGGAGGATCGACGAGAGCGTGAAGCGCTGCATGGGCAGGGTCTACCGCCGGGCGTCGCAGCCGGGCAAGCCGTACCGCCAACGCGGCGCCACACCCGTTCGCACGCGGCCTGGCGAGCGAGCGCGCGCGCGCTCACACGGGCGCCCGCGCCGATGGCCGACCCGCCGGGTGGTGGCTCGCTTGACGGGCGCATCGGTAAGTCGTAACTTACGGTAAGTGAGCGCTAACGCAGAGCGTGTGCTCGATGCCTTGGGGGATCCCACGCGCCGGGCGGTCCTGCGCCGCCTGCGTGGCGGCGCGCGATCGGTGGCAGAGATCGCGCAGGGGCTCGAGGTGAGTCGGCCCGCGGTGTCGCAACACCTCAAGGTGCTCAAACAGGCGCAGCTGGTCAGCGATCGTGCCCAGGGCACGCGTCGGCTCTACAGCGTCGACGCGCGCGGCTTCGAGGCCGCGCGCGGCTGGCTCGACGGCTTCTGGGACGACGCGCTCGCGGCGTTCAAGCGCGCCGCCGAGCGCGAGGCCCGGCGCGCGCGCGAACGTTGACCCCTGCGAAGGACACCACCGCGTTGCGGTACAGCGAGGACGGAGACGAACGATGAGCAACGATTGGATCGAGGCTGCGGGAGCAGACAGCGTACGCAAGGTGATCGAGGTCGCCGCACCGCGCGAGATCGCGTGGCGCGTGTTCACCGAGCGCATGGGCACTTGGTGGCCACTCGCCACGCACCACATCGGCAAGGTCGACGCGGTGGACGCCGTGCTCGAGCCCCGCGCCGGCGGCCGCTGGTACGAGCGCGGCAAGGACGGCAGCACCTGCGACTGGGGTCGCGTGTTGCTGTGGCAACCGACCGAGCGCCTGGTGCTGTACTGGGCGATCGGCGCGAACTGGCAGCACGACCCCGCGCTGCAGACAGAGGTCGAGGTGCGCTTCGTCGCGATCGGGCCCGAGTCCACCCGCGTCGAGCTCGAGCACCGACGCCTCGATCTGTACCGCGATCTCGCCGAGCAGATGCGTGCGACCCTCGGCGGCGAGGGTGGTTGGGGCGCGCTGCTGCAAGGCTTCGCCGAGATCGCACAGCAGCGCTGAGTGTCCGCCGCCGCTTCAGCCCGGCGGCGGCAACGGCAGCGCTGCGCGCAGCTCGGCGGCCCAGCGATCGAGCCCGTCGCGCGTGCTCGCGAGCGCGGCGGGCGAGCTCGCGAGCTCGCCGAGGTGCTGCTCGAGCAACATCCGGCCCTTGCGCATCTTCGACTTGATGGTGCCCTCGGGTTGCTCGAGCAGCGCCGCGAGATCGGCGACCTTCATCTGCTCCCAGTAGTGCAGCTCGAGCAGCAGCTGCAGCTCGTGCGGTAAGCGTCGCAGCGCCGCCAGCAGCAGCCGCTGCTCCTCGCGACCGGCGATGGCCTCGCTGGGCGACAGGCCCATCGCTTCGACCGAGGACTGCTCGGCGTCGACCCAACGTCGACCACCGACGTCGCGGTAGTGTTTGCGCAGCACGTTGATCGCGATGCCGAACAGGAAGTTGCGGAAGTTCGCGCCCGCGAAGCGATCGGCGGCCTCGAGGCACGCCAGGAACGTGCGCTGGACCAGCTCGCCGGGCTCGGCGGCCTTGTTGCGGAAGAACCGCGAGACCGGCTCGTAGTAGCGCTCGAACAGCGTGCGCCCCGACGCGCGGTCGCCCGCGGCCCACGCCCGCAGAAGCGCTGCGTCGTCCACGGCCCAAGGATACGCCGTCAGCGGCGATGCTGCGCCAGCCAGGCCTCGACCCGCTCGCGCGCCGCCTGCTCGCGCGGGCCCGCATCGGCGTAGCCGCGCACCGCGGCCTCGGCCAGCGCGCGCGCGCGACCGCGCTGGCTGCGGTCGTGCCACAGGACCCGCGCCAACACGAAGCGGTACTCCGCGTCGGTGCCGGGGATCGTCGCCTCGCCGCGCAGCGCGAGCGCGCGCTCGGCCGCCGCGCGCGCCTCGGGGATCCGCCCCTGCGCGAGCTCGATCTCCGCGAGATCGAGCATCGGCACCATCAGGCCCGGCGCCGAGCTGCCGCCGCCGCGCTCGAAGCTCGCGATGGCCTGCTCGAGCTCGCGCCGCGCCTCGTCGAGGCGACCGAGCTGGCGCAGCATCCCGCCCACGGCCGCATGCGCGACCGCGAGGCCGGGGCTGTCCGGCGGTTCGGTGCGCTCGCGCATGCCCAACACGCGGCGCGACACCGTCAGCGCTTCCTCGTACAGCCCGCGCTCGGGCAACGCGACCGCGAGGGCGTTGAGCGCGGGGCCCAGCTCGGGATGCTCGGGCCCCAGCAACGCCTCGAAGATCGCGACCGCACGGCGCAGGTGATCGAGCGCCTCGTCGATGCGACCGAGCTCGTGCAGCGCGCGTCCCATCGAGGTGTGGATCCGCGCCGCCACGGTGCTCTGCTCGCCCACGGTCGCGTCGACGATGCCGGCGGCCGCGCGCAGCTGATCGAGCGCCTCCTCGTAGCGACCATCGCCGCTGAGCACGACCGCGAGCCGCTGCTGCAGCAGCGCCACGTCGGGGTGCAGCGCGCCGGTGACCCGCTGTTGCATCGCGATCGCGCGCTGCAGCTGCTCGATCGCCTGCGCGCCCTCGTCGGTCTTCCATCGCAGCATCGCGACGTTCGCGAGCGAGCTGGCGATCGCGACGTGATCGGGTCCCAGCTCGCCCTCGCGCAGCGCCAGCGCCAGCTCGGCCTCGGCCACGGCCTCGCGCCGCCGCTCGGCCAGCTCGAGCACCGACGCGTGGGTGTCGTGCGCCATCGCCAGCAGCAGCGCATCGGTGCCGGTGCGACGGGCCAGCGCCAGCGCGGTCGCGGCCCACTGCAAGCCCGCGTCGACGTCGCGGTCGCGCACGCCGATCGAAAACGCCAGCCGGATCGCCGCCTCGGTCTCGACCGCGTGGTGGCCGAGCTCCACCGCGAGCAACCACACGCGGTCGAGATCACCGCGCGCGTCGGCGCGCTTGGCCTGCAGGTCGCGGATCGTCGCGCGCTGCAGCAGCGCCTCGGCCAGCACCGGTGGATAGGCCACCGCCTCCGCGTCGCTCACGATCGCGTCGGCCTCGGCCGCTGCGCCCGCGTGGTCGGCCGCGCGCACCATGGCCGCGACGTGGGCCAGCCGCTCGCGCAACGCGGCCACGTCGGCGGCGCGCTGGGGATCGTCGGGCGGCGGCAGCTCGGTCTGCAGCGCGACCACGTCGTCGCACGCCGCGATGCGCGGCAACGCGGCGACCAGCCCCGCCGCACGCGCGCGCACCTGCGGTGTGCCCTGATCGACCAGTCGCAGCGTCTGCGCGAGCTCGCCGCGGCGGCGCTCGAGGCAGGCCACGCGCAGATCGAGCACGGTGTCCGACTGGTGGCCCGCGACGCGCGTGGCCTCGCACGCTGCGACCGCGGACGCGCGCCAGCTCGCGGCATACGCGTCGAGCACGCCCTCGGTGCGCGCGAGCGCCTCGGCGCCGCCGGCTGTATCCGTCAGCGCCGCGCGCAGGGCCGCGCGCGCGTCGTCGTTCCAGGTCTGATCGATCGCCGCATCCGCGCCCACGCACGGTGCCGGCGGCGGCGTCGACTCGGGCGAGCGCGCGAGCACGACCGCGCCGGCGATCGCCGCGGTCGCGAGCGCCAGCGCCGGCCAGCGTCGCGGTGCGATGCCGTGCGCGAGCGCGGCCAGCTGCGGAGCCATCGAGGGCCAGCGCGCGCCGGGATCGATC
>JAIBBS010000328.1 GCA_019694555.1 Nannocystaceae bacterium | reverse complement strand
CTTCCACCACCGCCGCCGCTGCCACCACCGCCGCCGCTGCCACCGGCGCCGCCGCCCTCACCGTGGCCGTGCGCGTGCTCGCCGTCGCCGTGCGCGTGCTCGCCGTCGCCGTGCGCGTGGCCGGCGTGGCCCGACGGTGCCGGCCCCTCGGCGACGCGACCAGCCTTGGGCTTCGCGAGGCGTCGGCCCAGCGACTCCGACTCGCTGCGACCGCCGCGGATCTCGCGATCGGGATCGGGCCGATCACCGCCGCCGGTGTCGTCGAGGATGAACGGCTGCGCGCCGAAGGTGCCGCAGGCCCGCTCGTCGCGGTGGAAGGCCCAGTGCACGTAGATCTTGCCGTTGCCGGAGAGAATCTCCTTGGGCGGATCGAGAAACGGTCCCGACGACCACACGACCTCGCGCGCCGCGGCATCGAACGCGAGGTTGCCCGAGTGGCGCACGGTGGTGACCTTCTCGATCTTGCCCTCGCGGTCCATCACGATCTCGACCCGCGACCACAGCTTGAAGTCGTTGAGCGGGTGCGAGGTGCCGCGCGTGTCGAGCTGCTCGAGGAAGCCCCACGCCCACGCGTCGTGGATGGAGCGGTGCATCTGCGCGATGAAGCGCGCGAACGGGTGCTTGCGCGAGCGCAGCGCGGTCTGATTGCCGACCTTGACCTCGGGCACCATGTTCTCGAGCGGCGACTGGTAGTGCGCGCGCACGTCCTCCCAGACGCCCTTGGTCTTGGACTCGTGCGAGCCGTCGGGACGCTTGGGCGCGTGCTTGTCCTTGCCGAACAGCGCCAGCAGGTCCTTCTGCCGCGGACGGAAGCGATAGACCGGATCCTTGGAATCGATGCGCGCCTGCGCCTGCTGCGGTGCGAGGCTCGACTGCTGCTTGCGGTCGCGCTGCAGCGTGCCGTCGGCGGCCTCCTCCGCCAGCGCCTCGTGGGCGTCTTGGGCCATGTGGTGATCGCGATGCTCGAGCTCTCGCATCGCGAGCAGGCTCTTGGGCTGCGGATCCTCTTGCTGCGGCCGCTGTTCGACTTTCGACGGCGGCTCCGGCGGTGAGGTCTTGGCCGCCTCGGCCGGACGCTCCTGCGCCTGGGCGATCTTGTTCTCGTCGGCGGTGCCGATCGCAGGCTCGGTCGAGGGCTGCAGCTGCGACGCCTGGGGCTTGACCGCATCCTTCTCGAGGTTGGTCACGGCCGAGCGCGTCTGCTCCTGCACGTCGCGGTTGATGTTCGACAGGTAGTCGGCCTGCTCGGGCGAGTCCTTCTCGTCGAGCTCGTCGGGCTGCTCGACGCTCTTGAGCTGCTCGAGCACGAAGTCCACCTTCTCCGCCGGCGCCTCCGGCTCGGGCTCGGGCTCCTTCTCGGGCTCGGGCTCCTTCTCGGGCTCGGGCTCGGGCAGCTCCTCGAACTCGAGCTCGGGCTTGGGCTTGACCTTCGGCTTGGGCTTGGGCGGCGGCGGCTGCGGCGGCGGCTGCTCGGGCTCCGGCTCGGGCTCGATGGGATCGAGCTCGAGGTACGTGATGAGCTCGGGCCGACACTGCAGCTGCTCGGGGCTCGGGGCGCGGCCGGTCACGAGCGACTCGAACAGGTTGTGCAGCAAGCACGCGTCGATGCGCGCCTCGGTCCACGTGAGGCGCTCGAGGCCCAGCAGGGTCGCCAGATTGATCGCGAGCGACACGACGCCGCACGCGACGATCAGCAGGACCCGGCCGGGACGCCGACGCACTCGGAAAGCCTAGCAGCCCGGCGCGAGGCCAACGCCGCCACCTGCGGTCGGCGGCTCGCGCGCGGGGCGCGACGGGCCGGCTAGTGCAGCCGGCGGTACACGCCGACGACCTTGCCGAGGATGTCGACGGAGCGGAAGTCGGACCGGCGCACGTAGATCGGCTGCATCGCGTCGTTCGCCGGCTGCAGGCGGATGCGGTCGCCCTCGGGGAAGAAGCGCTTGCAGGTGGCCTCGCCCTCGATCACCACGACGACGATTTCGCCCGGCTCCGCGGCGCTCTGCTTGCGCACGAAGATGTAGTCCCCGTCGAAGATGCCGTCGTCGATCATGCTGTCGCCGCGCACGACCAGCCCGAAGACGTCCCTGGCCTTGACCGCGCCCAGGAAGTGGCGGTCCACCACCACACGGTCGATGACGTTCTCCTCGGCCAAGATGGGCTCGCCGGCGGCGACGCGCCCGAGGATCTCGACCTCGATCTCCTCGCGCGGCTCCTTGTGGTCGACCGGGCGCAGCGCGCGGCTCTTGAGCTCCTCGCGGACGAGGTAGCCCTTGCGCTCGAGCGCCTTGAGGTGATCGTTGACCCCGTTGGTCGAGCGGATGCCCATGTGCTCACCGATCTCGCGCAGCGTCGGCGGGTAGCCGCGCGCGTTGAGGCAGTCGGTGATGTAGTCGAGGGCCTGTCGCTGCCGGTCGGTCAGGTCGGGTCGCACGGGGCGATCTCCTTGGGTGGAGCGGGGATGCGCGGGATGGTCCATCGGTGTGCGTCGGGGCGCGGGCGCGCGGGTGCGAGCGGGGGGAGCGGCCGGGCACTTCAGGCTCGCGCGGCGGTTGGGCGCCCGCTGCGCGTGCACTGAACGTGTGTACCGCAAGCCCGGAGCGTGGTCAAGACGGCCGCTGGCGGCAGTGCCGAGGCCGGGCGTGGGCGACACTGGTCGCGCGCACAGCCTGACAGGTTCGCCGGCGTGCACCAAGAAATCGGCGCCTGCCGGGGGCGTGTGTCATCCTCGTGCAGGGGCAGCAACGCTTGCGCGAGCGAGCGGCTGCTTGCCGGGCTCACCCGGAGACTGGACGAAGACAAGCGATGCCACTGCTGCTGCTACGCGCCATCATCACCGGGTTCGGCTACAAGCTCGGCACGGAGCTCGCGCGCTGGGCCATCGACAAGGTCGGCAAGGGCAGCGGGCAGAAGAAGGCCAAGGGCAAGGAGGGCGCGGCGGCACCGGCAGGCGAAGGTGACCTGCCCGAGGGTCTGCCGGGCGACCCGTCGACGATCGCACCGGGCGACGGACGGGCTACTCCTCCTCCTCCTTCGGGCGCTCGTCCTTCGGCTTGACCTCCTCGCGGGTCCGGATCTGCGTCTCTTGCTTGGTGATCTTCGGCTGCGCGAGGCCGTCGGCCGCCCGCGAGAAGCGAACCTGCATCTGCACGTCGACGACCAGGCCGGCGATCACCTGCTGCAGCAGGTCGACCGCGTCCATCTTGTCGAGAAAGCTCCGCATTTCCGCGGAGACGATGCGCATGAGCTCTTCCTTGGTCGCCTGCGTGACGCCGGTGACCAGGTCCTGACCCTTGCGCAGCGCGCCTTCGGGATCGAGCAATCCCGTCAGCTGCTCGCCGAGGCGGCCGAGCCTGGTCTTGCGATCGTCTTGGTCCCGTCGCCCGTCGCGTTCGTCCGCCATGGTTGGGCGGAACCATAGCGGAACCCGTGCGCGCACGCCCCCGCAGGCTCCGCCGGCGTTGCCCCTGGCCGCGCGAGCGCAAGGGCGATCACCAGCGATCGGCACCGAGGTGCCCGCGCCGGATCGTCCGAGGCCATCGGATCACATCGCCGCAGGTGGATCTTTCGTCAATCATTCCAGCGCGTTGAACCCTCCCCGACGCAGGGGAAAAACCGCTTTCCAACGCTGTGGGGAATGTGATACGGAGCCGCGCGCGTCCGCGGCGAAGGTCCAGTTTCTGGCGGACGGCCGACCCAACCCTGTAGGCTCCTCTTAGCTATCCTACATCTGACTACGTCTCTCTCGACGCATCAGCTCCGGCACGAGTCGGACCGTCTCGAACTCCCCCTCCCAGGCAACCAATGACCGCGTACTACCTCGGACATCTCAGCGCTGCCCTCGTGATCATCGGCCTGCTGGTCGCCACGCTGCGTGTGACCCGCCGCGCCTGATCCCTCCGCGGGCCCCCGCCAGCCGGGGGCCCTGTCCGCACCGCAGCCCCAAGGCGAGGCGAATGCCCGAACCGACGCGACGGCCCAGCGCCTTCCTGCCCGCGCGCGCCGGCCAGGCCCAAGGTCTCGCCCTGCCCGAGTGGCAGCCGCAGGACATCCGCGAGATGCAGCTGCTGCTGACCGGCGACTCGGTCGTCGACTGGCACCGGCTGGACATGCAGGGCCCCGACGACGTGCGGCGGCTGCTGCGGGTCAACAGCATCGACGTCGAGAACGCCGACGACCTGCGTCGCCTCGCCGACCTGCGCGCGCGCGCGGTCCACTACCTCACCGAGAACCTCGGACTGAGGCTCGACGAAGCCATCGCCAGCACGATCCCCGCGACCGAGCTGCCGCTGCACGCGTCGCAGCGCGGACGGCTGCAGCGGCAGGCGTGCGTGCTGCTCAAGGTGATGCACATCATGTATCACCTCGACGCCCGCGAGCTGCGGACGCTGTTGTCGATCCCCGACCACGCGTTGTTCGAGCTGGTCGAGCAGTCGATCATGGTGCTGTTCGACGAGCTGCGCGCCTCGGGCGTGCCGGTGGTCGAGTTCGCGTGGTCGCGCAAGACGCCGGATTCGCTGGTGACCAAGCTCTTGGTCAAGCGCGAGACGAGTGCGGCGCGGGTGTTCGATCGCCTGCGCTTCCGCGTGGTCGTCGAGCGCTTCGAGGACATCTTGCCGACGCTGCACGTCATGTTGACGCGCTTCGTGCCGTTCAACTACGTCGTGCCGGGCCAGACCGTGAACAGCCTGGTCGACCCCGCGCTGCTCGAGCGGCGCGCGGTCGATCCCGCCGACACCGGCCGCGTGGCCCCGACGCCGCAGGAGGTGCCCAACGAGTTCTCGGCGCGCGGCTACGAGGTGCTCAACTTCGTCGCCGACCTGCCGGTGCGCGTCGACGCGCTGCTGGGCGAAGGCGATCGTGGCAGCGGCAACGTCGTGTTCGTGCTCGCCGAGTTCCAGGTCATGGACCGCGCGACCGCGATCGCCAACGAGCAGGGCGAGAGCTCGCACGCGGCGTACAAGCACCGCCAGCACCAGCGCGTGCGCGAGCGGTTGCTCCGAGGCCCACGCAAGGCCGCCGAGGGCGGCGAGTCCAGCGACGATCCCGATCCGTCGCGCAGCGGCTCGCGCTCGAACGCGGACGTGGCCGACTCGGGCGCGCTGCGGTTGCGCGACGGCAAGCCCGGGGAGTAGCAAGCCGGGGTGGAACCCGGCTGCTAGCGCGAGGCGTCGTCGGACGCGTCGGGCTCGGCGTCCTCGTCCTCGACCATCGTGATCTCGGGGACCAGGCGGCCCGACGGGTCGAGCTTGATGCGGAAGCGAGCGCTCTGCCCGGCGGTGGGCTCGCGCGGCTCCGGGGTGCGCTCGGGGGCCTCGGGACGACCAAGCTTGGAAGCCAGCATGCCCGCGGAGTAGCACACGGCCGCGGCCCGGCAAACAAACCCCCGGCGGCGCCGCGGCCGGGGCCCCGCCCACGCTCGCCACGCCGCGCCGACAGGCGCTGGCGCCGGGCTCACGCGCGTGCGTGCGTGCGGCGACGGCGGGGCGCGACCGCCAGCAGGCCCACCAGCGCGAGCGCGAGCGCGCTGCGGCCGGGCCC
>JAIBBS010000327.1 GCA_019694555.1 Nannocystaceae bacterium | reverse complement strand
CGCCGCGGTCGGCGGACGCGTCGCGGTGCGCGGCGGCTCGGCGGCGGGCTTGGCCGGCGACGCACCGCGGGCGATCGGTGTGGTCGCAGGCTTGCCGCTGCCGGACGGCCGCGCGGGCGCATCGTCGTCGACGCGCGCGGCCTCACCGGTCTTGCGCCGCGTCTCGGTCGGCACGTCGTCGCTGCCGACCTCGATCACGCGGTGGGGCTCGGACGCGCCGCACTCGACACAGAAGCGCGCGCCGATCGGCACGACCACGCCGCACTCGCGGCACGGTGCTTCCTGCGGGGCCTTGCGCAGGCGCGAGCCGCAGTTCGCACAGAAGTTGTCGGTCGGCCGATGCTCGGCGCCACAGCTCGCGCAACTCGACGGTCCAGCCACTGCGGCCGCAGGATACCCCAGCCGCTGGCCCACGCGACCGCTCGGAGGCCGCGCGCGGGCTCACGCGCCGTGACGCGCCGCGCGGGCCAGCGCCTCCAGGCCCTCGAGCATCGCCTGCGCGTCCGGATAGCGCGCCCCAGGATCGACCGCGCACGCCCGCGCGACGACCTCGTCGAAGACCTCGCCGAATCCGCGCGACAGCCCCCCGGGCAAGGCGTCGCTCGGTCGCCACGGCAGCCCACGTCGATGCGCGCGCAGCAGCTCGGAGACGGGGGCGGAGAACCACGCCTCGAACGGGTGCCGGCCCGTCGCGGCCTGCACCAGCGTCAGGCCCAGCGCATACAGGTCCGCGCGGCCGTCGAGCGGGACCCCCAGCGTGGCTTGCTCCGGGGCCATGTAGCGCGGGTCGCCGACCAGCTGCACGTCGGCGGGCTCGGGCACCGCGAGGTTGCGGCAGATGCCGAAGTCGATGAGCTTGAGCACGAAGCCCGAGCGCGCCGGCGAGCGCGACAGGAACAGGTTGAACGGCTTGACGTCGCGGTGGATGACGCGGCGATCGTGCACGTGCGCGAGCGCGGCCAGGGCCTGACGGAAGCCGTCGAGCAGCACCGGCACACCGAGACGACCGTGGGTCTCGATCAGCGCGCCGAGATCGTGCCCCGCCAGCAGGTCCATCGCCATCCACTCGTCGCCATCGCGCGAGCGCGCGCCGGCGTCGAGCACCCGCACGAGGTTGGGATGATCGAAGCTCGCGCCCAGACGCGCCTCGCGACGGAAGCGACGGCGGTAGTCGGCGGGCACGTCGGCCTTGAGGAACTTGATCGCGACCTCGCGCTCGAGCGCCTCGTCGAAGGCGCGCCAGATCGTGCCCATGCCACCTTCGCCGATGACCTCGACCAGGCGATAGCGGCGACGCTGCTCGAGCGTCTGACCCGCGCGCAGCCGCCCCTGCGCTGCGGGCTCGCCGAGCGGGGGCACCAGGGCCAACACGGTGCGTTCGGACATCGTTCGCGACGCGCCGCAGCTCACGCGGCGTCCCCTGGTTCATCGCGCCCGCGGCCGGCTCGGACCAGGGATGCTTCGGGTCGGACCCGCGCGCAGGCGTCCGCGCGCAGGCCACCTGTGCCGTCACGCTCGCGCGCGCGATCCACCTTGCACCGGGCCGCGACGCGCGCGTAGCCTCGCGACCGCCGTGGCCCGCGCGCAACGCCAGGCAGACGCCCCCAGCGCCGAGCTGCGCGCGCGCGTGCGTCGCATCGGTCGCATCCTCGACCGCCTCCACCCCGAGCCACCGATCCCGCTCGAGCACGGCGATCCGTTCCAGCTGCTGGTCGCGGTGATGCTCAGCGCGCAGACCACCGACAAGGCCGTCAACGAGGTCACGCCGGCGCTGTTCGAGCTGGCCCCCGACGCGCGCAGCATGGCCGCCGTGACCGAGGCGCAGATCCTCGCGCGCATCCGCCGACTCGGACTCGCACCGACCAAGGCCAAGCACCTGCGCGCCGCGGCGCGACTGCTGCTCGAGCGCCACGACGGTCGCGTGCCCGCCGAGCTCGACGCGCTCGAGGCCCTGCCCGGCGTCGGCCACAAGACTGCGAGCGTGGTGTTGGTGCAGGCCTTCGGCGTGCCGGCGTTCCCGGTCGACACGCACATCCATCGCCTCGCGGCGCGTTGGGGCCTGTCGAGCGGTCGCAACGTCGCGCAGACCGAACGCGACCTGCGGGCGCTGTTTCCCCCGTCGCAGTGGGGCAAGCGCCACCTGCAGATGATCCACTTCGGCCGGCGTTTCTGCCCGGCGCTGCGGCACGAGCCCACGCAGTGCCCGATCTGCAGCACGCTGTCGTCGACGCACGCGCGCAGCGAGCGTGGGCGCGCGAGCCCGCGCGCGCGGACCTGATAGGCTCGCCGCGATGCGTGGCAACTGGCCCTCCCTCACCGCGATGGCGGTCGCGTTCGGCCGCGGCCTGGGCACCTCCGAGCGCGACGTCGATCCGCACGCGGGCCAGCTGTTGCCCGCGCCGCTGTCGCGCGCGCTCGCGGCGGGACGGCAGCGCGCCGCACGAACCGTGCTGCGCGGCCTGACGCTGGGCATGGTCGATCACGTGTGCCTGCGGACCGCGGCGATCGACGATGCCGTGCGCGAGGCCGTGGTCCTGGGCGCGCAGCAGCTGGTGGTGCTCGGCGCCGGGCTCGACGCACGCGCGTGGCGTCTGCCCGAGCTCGCCGAGGTCGAGGTGTTCGAGGTCGATCATCCCTCGACGCAGGTCGGCAAGCGCGAGCGCACCGCGTCGCTGTCGCCGTTGGCCGCGGCCGTGCACTTCGTCGCGGTCGACTTCGAGCGCCAACGCGTGGCGCAGCGGCTGGCCGAGCACGGCCACGACGCCGCGCGCCCGACCGCGTGGATCTGGGAGGGCGTGACGCCGTACCTGCAGCCGCCCGCGATCACGGCCACGCTCGACGACGTCGGCGCGCGCTCGGCCGCCGGCAGCACCTTGATGATGACCTACGCGGTGCCGCAGCTGGTGCTGCTGCCGATCCCGGGCGCGCGCGCGATCACGCAGCTGGCGTTCCGCGGCCTGGGCGAGGCGCTGCACGGCGCGATGGCGCCGGCGGACGCGGCCGCGGCGGTGCGACGCGTGGGCTTCGAGCCGCTGCGCGACGGCGACGCGCGCGACTGGGCGCTGCGGGCCGAGGGCTCGGCCGCGCTGGCGCGACCGTTCCGCGGCGAGCGGCTGCTGGTCGCGCGCCGGCGCGACGGCGCTACAGCGTCTTGAGGTACTCGAGCACCGCGCGACGCTCGTCGGCGTCGAGGTGATCGCCGAAGTCGTGCCCGGTCGCGTGGTGGCCGTCGAGCGTGGTGTCGTAGATGTGCTTGCGCTCGTCGACCGGGGCCTCGTCCCAGCCGTAGGGCACCTCGACCCAGGGCCAGCCGATCGCGTCGGCGTCGAAGTGGCTCGAGTCGTAGTCGACCCGCTTCCACCGCTGGGGACGCGCGGTCGAGTCGAGCACCAGCTCGATGGTCGGGACCGAACCGTTGTGGAAAAACGGCGCGGTGGCCCAGATGCCGTCGAGCGGCGGCGCGACGTAGCCGATGCCGGGATCGTCGGGCGACAGCGTCGTGACCCCGCCGTAGACCGAGCCGTTGAACCACTCGATGAGCGGCGAGCTCGCGGCGTAGCTCGCGACCAGCGGATCGGTGCCGATGACGTCGAGCTCGAACAGCAGGTTGGGATAGCTGTCGAGCTCGTCCGAGTCGGCGTAGGTGCCGTGGCAACCCGCGCAGGTGTCGGCGAAGACCTTCGCGCCCTCGGCCGCCAGCGCCGCGTCGATCGAGAGCGGGTAGACCGGCGCCTCCATCGTCGCGATGTACGCGCGGATGTCCTCGAAGTACGCGAGGATCTCCTGCGCCTCCTCGACGGTATCGGTGCACAGCGACGACGCGAACATCATCGAGCCGCGGTGATCGCCGCGGGCCATGCCGTTGTAGAAGAGGCCGTTCTTCTTCTTCGTGCGCCACCACGGCGGCGTGTCGACCGGCGCGACCAGGTCGGGCACCGGCGTGTGCGGCGTGTCGCTCCACGCCAAGGTGTCGCGATCGCGATGGGCCGCGAGCACGACCGCGACCTCGTCGGCGGGGTTGGTGCCGATGGTCTTCATCTGGATCGCGGGGCCGAGCACGGTGTAGCGCTGCATGAAGCGCGTGAGCGACTCGATGCCGGGCACGTTCAGCTGCGGCACGTCGAGCCCACCGAGCAGCGCGCCGAAGTCCTGCGTGTAGTCGGCGTCGGCGCGGCCGAGCCCGACCATGACCTCACCCTGCCAGCGGCCGGCGTGGCACTCGAGGCAGTTGAGCGATGCGATCGCGACGCCGTCGGCGTTGTCCCACACGGTCCAGTTGTAGGGCACCGACGCGTTGTTGCCGGTGCGTCCAGGCAGCGGCGGCTCGCTCGCGAAGCCGCCCAGCAGCGCCTTGACCAGCGGGAACACCGACCACGGGATGCCGCACGAGACGTAGCCGCGCTCGAGCAACGCGGCGCGTCCGGCCTCGGGGTCACCGGTGATCGGATCGCCGGGCGGGATCGGCTTGCCTTCGTTCCACGGCGCCCACGGCACGCCGGCATCGGGCTCGGGCGCCGCCGTGGTCGCCTCGTCGCCGGCCGCGCCCGTGGTCGCTGCGCCGCTGCCCTCGCCCGCGCTCGTGCCGCTGGGCGTGGCACCGGCGTCGCCGTCGCTGCACGCGATCGTCAGCAGCGACGCGAACGCACCGCCGCCCAACCACGATCGCCCCTGCGATCGCCCCTGCGATCGCCCCTGCGCTCGCCCCTGTCGCGTCACCGTCACGCCCCCCGCCGCGCCCACGGTACACCATCTGGCCCGATCCGGACCCGCGCGCGCCCGTGCTCGCCCGCGCTCGCCCGCGCTCGCCCGCGCTCGCCCATGCTCGCCCATGCTGGGCCGTGTCGGCGTGGATGCGCGAGCACGCCGCAACCGCCGCGACCGCCGGGCGAATCGTCCCGCGCCGGCGGCGTGGTAGGCTGACACGACAGCGATGCAAGACGCCCGGCCACTGTGGGAGCAGGCGCGCCAGCTCGGGCGCGCCGCCTTCATCGCGCGGCAGGGGCAGTGGTTCTTGCTCAAGCACGCCGGCAACGGCACCGTGCCCGACGAGGCGAAGTTCGACTACCACACCGTCGCGATCCGCACCGGCGACGCGCAGCAGTCGGATCCGTATCCCGACGAGTGGCGGCTGGTCGAGGTCGGCAAGCGCCCGGGCAACCCGTTCCCCGAGCGCATCAGCGTCGGCCGCGCGAACAACTGCGACGTGGTGCTGCGGCTGCCGTTCGTGTCCAAGCTGCACGCGCACTTTCTCGCGGGCGACGGCGCGTCGCTCAAGCTCGCCGACAATCGCTCGGCCAACGGCACCACCGTCGCGGGCAAGCCGCTGCCCGGCGGCGAGTCGGCGATCGTGCACAGCGGTGACTGGATCGGCTTCGGCCCGCTGCGCGTGCAGCTGCTCGACGCGAGCGACCTGTTCGACGCGCTGATGCGGGCCTTCGCGCAGTGACGCGCCCCCGGCTCGGCCAGCGCGACCGCGCTGCCGGGCCGCGATCGCGGCCCCCGACCGTGCGACCGGCCGCGGCCCGCCCAGCGCCCCGCCGCC
>JAIBBS010000326.1 GCA_019694555.1 Nannocystaceae bacterium | reverse complement strand
GCTCGGGATCCTCGGGGGGCTCGAGCACGGGGAGCGAAGGGAGCTCGAGCACCGCGGCGGATGGCAGTAGCTCGGGGACGACCACCGGGGGCGCGGCTGCACTGCAGGTCGAGATCACCAATGCGATGGCGTTCATGAACTGCATGCCGATCGTCGCGCCCGATCCGCTGGGGTTGACGTTCGACCTCGCGTTCGACAATCAAGGTGGGGCGGTGGCCAGCGCGGAGGTGACTTCGGCGCGGCTGCTCGACAATGGCGTCGAGATCGTGAGCTTCGATGTGACGCCGGGGGGGTTCGGGCCGTTCGATGCCGGCGAGATGAGTACGGTCGCGGCGAGCAAGGTCGCGAACAGCTTGGTGCCGGCGAATGGGTGCGGGGATGTGCAGTGCAACCAGCAGTATGATGTGGAGGTTGCGTTCGATGTGGATGGGGAGAGTGCGGTGGGGGTTGGGGGGGTGATGGTGGGGTGTGTGTTTTGAGGACGTGGCGGGAGCGGGCACGGGCACGGGCACGGGCAGGGGCACGGGGCGCGGCCCCTAGGGGGCGCGCTGAGCAAGCCACTCCTCAATCAACACCTGATTCTGCGGCTCGGCAGCGTACTCGCCCACGGCGAGCTGGGCCTGCGCGCGGGCGGCAGTGAGATCGCCTTCGCCGGCGAGGGCCTTGGCGAGCGCGAAGCGGGATTGGCCGATGCGATCGGGCTGCACGCCGTGGTGCTCGCGGATCGCCAGCGATCGCTGGGCGGCCTGGCGGGCCTCGCTCCAACGGCCCAGGGCCATGTACGCGTTGGCGACGGCGTGCAGGTCCCACGCGACCTCGGGATGATCGGGGCCGAGCTGCGCGAGGTCGATCGCGAGCGCGCGCTCGAGGTAGGGCAGCGCGCGCTCGGGCTCGCCCAGCGCGGTGTGATCCTCGCCCAGCGCCATCAACGGCAGCGCCAGCGCGGGATCGTCGGGGCCGAGCTGCCGCTCGAGGATCGCCAGCGACTCCGCGAAGTAGTCGATCGCCGCGCGTCGATCGTCGCGCATGTCCATCGCGCTGCCGAGGTTGTGCAAGATGTGGGCGACCTTGGGGTGCTCGTGGCCGAAGATGGCCTCGCGCTGTGCCAGGACCTCCTGGAACACGCGCACCGCATCGTCGGGGCGATGCATGTCGATGTAGACCGAGCCGAGGTTGTTGAGCGGATCGGTGGTGACCGGATGCTCGGGGCCCAGCAGGTCGAGCCACTGCGCCCGCGCCAGCTCGAAGGCCGCGATCGACTCGTCCCAGCGGCGCAGTCGGTGCAGCACCAGGCCCAGCTCGTTGTTGAGCGCGGCACGATTGCGCAGCGCGCGACCCGTCGGCATCGACTCGAGCCGCGCCAGGCCCTCGCGCAGGTGCGCCTCGGCCTGCTCGTACTTCGCACCGCGCTCCTCCAACCCCGCCTGCAGCTGCAGCAGCTCGACCCGCAGCAGCGGCGGGTCGCCCTCGCGCAGCAGCCACGCGTCGGCCAGCTTCAGCCACGGGTCGACCTCGGCGAAGCGGCCCTGCTGCACGCCCACGGTCATCGCCAACGCGATGACGAGCTCCGCGACGTCACGCTCGAGCCGTCGCTCGATCGCGATCGTCAGCGCGGTCTGCAGCTCGGCCTGCGCCTCGACGAAGCGGCCCTCCTCGCGCGACAGCAGGCCGCTGGCGCGGTACAGCTCCATGCGCAGCGGCGCATAGTCCAGCGCGTCGATGGCACCGCGGATGCCCGCGATGGTCTCGCGCGCCCGCACGCCGCGACCGGCCCACTCCTGCGCCTCGGCCTGCACGAGCTCGGTGCGCAGGCGATCCACCTCCGGCGCCTGCTCGGGCGTGGGCGACTCCTCGTCGCCGCGCTCGAGCCACGCCACGTCGCCGCACTGCCGCGGATCCCCCAACGCCAGCACCGCATCGGGTGCGGCGCGCACGAGCTCCGCGTCCACGGCCTCGAGCTCGTGCACGAGTGCGGCCAGCTCGCGCCGCCGCGCGTCGAGGCAGGCCATGGCCCGATCGAGCAACGCGTCCGACTGCTCGCCGCGCTGGTGCGCGCGACAGCTGTCGCGGTGTTGCGCCAACCACTGCTCGGCGTGGCCGTCGAGCGACGCCCGCACGCGCTCGCCCACCGCGGCGGCGCCGTGCTCGGTGAAGCCCTGCACCAGCGTCGATGCTCGCGCCGGATCCCACGTCGGGGCCAAGGCCGCGGGTCCGCCCGCGCAGGCATCGTCGTCGCGCTGGCCCGCGAACGCCACACCGACCGCGGCCACCGCGACCGCCGCGACCGACCCCAACACCACGCGCTCGCGTCCGGGCCGACGCACCAGGGTGCCCAGCGCCGCCAGCAACGCGTCCATCGAGGGCCAGCGCGCGCCCGGATCCACCGCGAGCCCGCGCCGCAGCATCGCGGCCAGCGCCGCGGGCACGCCCGGCGTGCGCGGCGGCTCGATGATGTTGCCCAGGAACACGTTCTGCGCCAGCGCGCCGAGCTTGTCGCCGGGAAACGGCGGCAGACCGTAGACCGCGCGGAACAGCGACACGCAGAAGGCGAACTGATCCGAGCGCGCGTCGACCGGTAGGCCGCGCAGCTGCTCGGGCGACATGAACATCGGCGTGCCGACGAACTCGCCGGTCTTGGTCACGCGATCGAGCGGCACGTCCGCGGCGACCGACACCGGGGCCTCGTCGGCCGAGCTCGCACCGTCCTCGAGCCGCGCGATGCCGAAGTCGACCAGGCGCACGCGGCCGTCGCTGCCGACCATGATGTTGTCGGGCTTGACGTCACGGTGCACGAGCTTGGCCTCGTGCACCGCCGCGAGCCCGCGGCCGGCCTGCACGAATGCGTCGAGCACCGCGGCGAACGATCGCGGCGGCGTGGCTGCGAGCCACTGTCGCAGGCTCTCGCCCACGACGTACTCCATCGCCACGAACAGGTCGTCGCCGAGCGCACCGACCTCGAACACCTGCACGACGTTGGGATGGTTGATGCGCGCGAGCGACTTGGCCTCGCGCACCATGCGTTCGTGTGCGCGCGGGCTCTGCGAGGCGCTCGAGACCACCTTGATCGCGACGCGGCGATCGAGGCTGTCGTCGTAGGCGGACCACACCGTGCCCATGCCGCCCTCGCCCAGTCGGCGCAGGATGGTGTAGCGACCGATGCGCGTCGGCACCTGCGCCGAGCTGCCCGCGGGCATCGCGTCGAACGTCTCCGCCAGCGTCGAGCTGCCCGGTGACCCGCGCGGCCCGGTGCCGGGCGTGACCAGCGGCCCGCCAGCGACGGACGCGGGATCGGTCGACGAGTTGCTCATGCGCGCAGCGGCTCGCCGCATCATCGCACGCGCCGGCGGGGCCGCGAGACACTTGCACAAACGTTGGAATGCGTCGCGGGTGGCCCGCACCGTCGCGCCGGGGCACCCGCGTGGCGGGCCGCGCGGCGGCTCTGGTACTTCGGACAGGCGACCTGGTCGCGCCCCGCTGCGATGACACCGCTGCGTACCGCCGTATCCCTCGCGCTGCTGCTGCCACTGGGCGTGCACGCCCACACCGCGCAGGCGTTCGCGCCCGCGACCAACGGCGACGACGAGCTGGTCGCGCTGCGGCTCGACGTCGACGCGCGCGCAGCCGAGCTGGCCGCGGCACGCACGGCGCAGACCGAGACGCTCGCAGCGCTGCGCGCGGAGAAGCTCGAGCTCGAGCAACAGCTCCGGGCCGCACGCGCACACAACCGCCTGCTGGTCGCGCTCGCGGACGAGGAGAGCAAGCGACGCGAGGCCGCGGCCGCCGACGACGATCGCTGGCGCGCGCCCGCCGACGCCGCGCTCGCGGCCGTGCGCGCGCACGTCGAGCGCTCGTTGCCGTTCGCGAGCGAGGCGCGGCTGGAGACGCTCGCGCGCATCGACGCCGAGCTGCACGCCGCCGAGCCCGACCGCGCACGCGCGATGCAGCGACTGTGGCGCTTCGTCGAGGAGGAGGCCGCGCTGGGCGACGAGGTCGCGCTCGGCCGCCAGGCACTGCAGCTGGGCGACGGCGCGCCGGAGCTGTGCGAGGTGCTGCGCATCGGCATGGCCGTCGCGTACGCACGCAGCCCCGGCGGCGCGTTGGCGTGGGCCGTGCGCGAGGGCGAGCGCTGGTCGTGGCAGCCGCTGCCCGACGCGACCGCGACCGCGACCGTCGGCGCGCTGTTCGATGCGTTCGCGGAGCACCGCGGCTTCGGGCCCGCGACGCTGTTGCTGCCGGCGGTGGAGGCGTCGCCGTGATCGCCGCGCTGGTGTCGCTGGTGCTCGCGGGCGCACCGCCGTCGCTCGAGGCCGCACGGCGCGACGAGATCGAGGCGCTGCAGTCCGAGCGCGACGCGCTCGCGCGCAGCCTGTCGCAGGCCGAGAGCAGCGCCGCGGTGGCGCGCAAGGCCCTCGAGGCCGAGATCGACGCGCTGTCGGACTCGCTCGAGCGCGTGCAGCTCGACAACGCCCGGCGCGAGCGCTCGCTGCCGGTCGCCGAGCAGGCGCGCGCCCGCTCGACGCAGCACCGGCAGCTCGGCGAGCTGCAACAGCAGATCGACGCGTGGCTGCTGCAACGCGGCCTCGCGACGCCGCCGGGCGAGGGTCCCGAGCGCCTGCCGCAGGGCTTCGCCGCCGCGCTCGCGGCGATCACCGCCGACGCGGCGCTGCGGGTCGAGCCGGCGCAGACGTGGTTCGACACCGACGGCACCGCGCACACCGGCGCAGTGCTGCGGATCGGTCGCGTCGCCGCCGCGAGCTGGGACGCGCGCGCGCAGCCGCTGGTCGCGACCGCGTGGGGACTCGAGGCCGCCGCCGGCGTCGCGGGCGAACGCCGCGAGCACGGCGGCGCGCTGCAGCTGCGGGTGGTGCTGCAGGATCCCGACAGCACCGTCGACGCGCGCGCGTGGCTCGAGCCCGACTGGCGCCAGACCATGGATCGCGGCGGCCCGCTGATGTGGGTGCTGTTGGCGTTCGGGCTGGTCGCGGTCGCGGTCGCGGCCGAGCGTGCGCTCGCGATCGCGTGGCTGGCCGCGCGCTGGCGTGCGGTGCTGCGCCGCGTGGCCCCGCTGGCACAGCAACCCGCGGCGGCGCGCGTCGACGCGCTCGCGCGCGAGCACCACGTCGTCGCGCAACCGCTGGTGGTGGTGCTCTCGCCGCTGCGCGCCGGCACCTCGCGCGCGCAGATCGAAGAGCGCGCGACCCAGGCCGTGATCGCCGTGCGCGAGCGGCTGCTGCAACGACTCTCGCTGCTGTCGCTGGTCGCCGCGGTGGCCCCGCTCGCGGGCCTGCTCGGCACCGTCAACGGCATGATCACGACCTTCTCGGTCGTGACCGACAAGGGCACCTCCGACGCGCAACAGCTCGCCGGCGGCATCTCCGAGGCGCTGCTGACCACGCAGTTCGGCCTCACCATCGCGATCCCGGCCCTGGTCGCGCACGCGCTGCTCAACCGCGGCGCGCGGCGGGTGCTGGTCGCGATCGAGCAGGCGGTGCTGCAGCACATCCACGGCATCGCGCACGGCGACGGCGGCGACCACGACGGGCACGATCACGATCACGA
>JAIBBS010000325.1 GCA_019694555.1 Nannocystaceae bacterium | reverse complement strand
GCCGCGGGGCTCGTGCCGCCAGGCGCCGCCGCGAGGGCAGCGAGCAACGCGAACGCGAGCGAGCCCGGGAGCATGGGCGCGCGAGCATAGCAACCGCGGCCGGGCCGTGCGCGGGCTTTCGCCGCGCCGCGGGGCCGTGGCCGCGACAAGCTGGCGAGCGTGCCCGAGGTTTGCCAAGATGGGCGCTCGCCGTGCCGGTGAGCAGCATGACAGGGTTCGGTACGGCCGCGCGACCGTGGGACGGTGCGGCGCCGACGGGCGCGAGCGCGGTCGAGGTCGAGGTGCGCTCGGTCAACGCGCGCCACCTCGAGATCAAGATCCGGCAGCCCTTCGGCGCCCGCGCCGAGCAGGCCGTGCGCGCGCGCGTCGAGGCCCGCTGCGGCCGCGGTCGCATCGACGTCACCATCAACGTCCGCACGCCGGGCCTCGAGTCGGGCCACGGCACCACCGGCATCGCCGCGGTCGGCGTGGATCCGGAGCAGGCCGACGCGGTGCTGCGCGCGGCCGCGGAGATCCAGCGCATCGCGGCTCGACGATCGCTCGAGCTGTCGCCCCCCAACGCGCTGGATGTGTTGCGCTTTCTCGCCACGAGTGCGCGCACCACCGAGCCCGCCGTGCCGGCGCCGCCGCCGTTTCTCGACGAGCTCGTCGACGCCGCGCTGGCGCAGCTGAGCAGCTTCCGCGCGACCGAGGGCGAGGCGCTCGCGCGGGTGCTCGGTGGCCTGCACCGCGAGCTGGCGGGTCACGTCGAGCGCATCGCCGCGCTGGTCCGCACCGACGCGGTGCACCTGGGCGAGCGCGTGCTCGCCCGCGTGCGCGAGCTGTGCCAGGCCGCGCAGGTGGCGATGCCGGACGACGCGCGGCTCCACCAGGAGATCGCGCTGCTGGCGAGCAAGGCCGACGTGGCCGAGGAGCTCGCGCGGCTCGACATGCACCTTTCGCGCATGGACGCGGTGCTGTCCGCGCCCGCGACCGTGGGCCAGGGCCGCACGCTCGAGTTCGTGGCGCAGGAGCTGCTGCGCGAGATCACGACCATCGGCAGCAAGGTCGTCAACCATGCCGCGGCGGCGCGGGTCATCGACGCCAAGGGCACCATCGAGCGGATCCGTGAACAGGTGAGCAATGTCGAGTGACGCGCGCGGGCTCCTCTTCGTGGTCTCCTCGCCCTCGGGTGCGGGCAAGACCACGCTGTGCAACCGGCTCCGCGACGAGTTCCCCCGGCTCGAGTTCAGCGTCTCGTACACCACCCGGCGACCGCGGCCGGGCGAGACCGACGGCGTCGAGTACCACTTCGTCGACCAGCCGACCTTCCAGGAGATGATCGCGCGCGACGAGTTCGCGGAGTACGCGATGGTGCACGGCAACATGTACGGCACCTCGGCGGTGCGGGTCGAGCAGGCGCTCGCCGGCGGCCGCGATCTGCTGTTCGACATCGACTACCAGGGCGGTCGCAAGCTGCGCGCCTCGTTCCCCCAGGACGTGGTGCTGGTGTTCATCCTGCCGCCGTCGATCCGCGCGCTGGAGCAGCGGCTGCGCAGCCGCGCGACCGACAGCGACGACGTGATCGAGCGCCGGCTGCGGGTCGCCCGCGAGGAGCTCAAGCACTACGATGAGTACGACTTCTTGGTGATGAACGACGATCTCACGCGGGCCTACGACGCGCTGCGCGCCATCTACGTGGCCGAGCAGCACCGCAAGGTCCGCCAGGCGACCGCAGCCGAGGCCGTGATCTCGGGTCAGGAGCGGCTGCTGTGACGGCACCCGGCGCAGCGCTCGAGCGCCCCGCGTCGCCGCCCGAGCCGGCGATCGGTGAGGCGGCGGCGGGCGAGCCCGGCTTCGAGGTCGAGATCCCCGACGCGCTGCGCACCGATCGGCGCGGTCCGATCGGGGAGGTCCAGCTCGAAGACGGCAGCGCCAAGGCGGCCATCGTCGCCGAGGTGCAGCACCATCATCCCGCGGCCGACGTCGGCGCGATCGAGCGCGCGTTCGAGCTGGGGGTGGTCGCGCACCGCGGCCAGTTCCGCAAGAGCGGCGAGCCCTACTACGTGCACCCGGTGCGGGTCGCGACCATGCTCGCGCAGCTGGGGGTCGACGGCGCGGGCGTGACCGCGGGGTTGCTGCACGACGTCGTCGAGGACACCGAGACCACGCTCTACGATCTCACCGAGCAGTTCGGCCGCGAGGTCGCGACCATCGTCGATGGCGTCACCAAGCTGGGCAAGGTGCCGTACCTGTCGCGCCAGGAGCAGCAGGCCGAGAGCTTCCGCAAGATGTTGCTGGCGATGAGCCAGGACATCCGCGTGTTGCTGGTCAAGCTCATCGACCGGCTCGACAACATGCGCACGCTCGAGCACATGCCGCGCGACAAGCAGGAGCGGATCAGCCGCGAGACCATGCAGATCTACGCGCCGCTGGCCGGACGCCTGGGCATCGAGGTCGTGCACCGCGAGCTGCAGGAGCTGTCGTTCCGCTACCTCGAGCCCGCGGCGTGGGCGGCGACCCGTGCCGACATCGCGCGCATGCTGGCCGACCGCGCGCCGCTGGTCACGTCGCTGGCGAACCTGCGCGCGGTGTTCGACAACAGCGCCTGCTCGCTCGACGAGCCCGGCGGCGACGACACGCAGTGGCCCGCGGAGCTGGGCGAGGTCGAGGTCCGCATGGGCCTGCGCAGCGCGTACCGGGTCTACCAGGTGCTGCAGGGCGAGGGCCGCGGGCTGGATCAGTTCTCCGACGTGGTCAGCTTCCGCATCGTCACGCGCGACCGCAGCACCTGCTATGCCGCGCTGGGCCAGCTGCACGCGTACTTCCAGCCGGTGCCGGGCCGCTTCCGCGACTACGTCGCGCTGCCGCGGCCCAACCACTATCGTGCGCTGCACACCAGCGTGATCGACCGCGACGGCACCCGGCTCGAGGTGCAGATCCGTTCGCGGCGGATGGACGCGGTGGCCGAGCGAGGCATCGTGGCCGAGTGGGAGCTCGATCGCGTCGGCGGGGCCGAGGCGCGGCGGCTGGCATGGCTGTCGCAGCTGATGGACTGGCAACAGGAGGTCTCGGACCCCAGCGAGTTCATCGAGGCGGTCAAGGCCGACCTCTTCGCCGACGAGGTCTACGTCTTCACGCCCGGCGGCGACATCCACACCTTTCCCAAGGGCAGCACGCCGATCGACTTCGCGTTCGCGATCCACACCGACGTCGGCATGCACTGCACCGGCGCGCGCGTGAACGGACAGATCGTGCCGCTGCGCTATCGCCTGCGGCAGGGCGACACCGTCGAGATCCTGACCAACCCCTCGGTCGAGCCGCGCGAAGAGTGGCTCAAGATGTGCGTGAGCTCGCGGGCGCGCGCGAAGATCAAGCAGTACCTGCGGCAGCGCGAGCGCAAGCGGCTGCGCGCGGTCGGACGCAGCCTGCTCGAGCAGGAGCTGGCCGGGCGCAGCCCGGCGCTGCCGCTCGACGACGCCGGCGTGCTCGCCGAGCACGCCGAGGCCGTGGGCCTGCCGCGCGAGACCGACGACGACGGCGTGCTCGAGGCCATCGGCGCGGGGCAGATCGTCGCCGCCGCGGTCGCCGAGCGGCTGGCACCGCGCACCGGCGCGACCACGCCCAGCGAGGAATCGGGCCTGTTCGCGCGGATGCTGCGGCGCATGACCACGCGCGCCAAGCCGGCGCCGGGCGAGACGCTGGGCACGCACGCGTCGGCACCGATCGTCATCACGCGCGAGCGCGTCGAGGGCCGCGGCGGCGGTCGCGGCATGATCACGCTCGCGAGCTGTTGCTCGCCGGTGCCCGGCGACGCGCTGGTGGGCTTCTTCGAGGGCGGTCGCGGCATCGTCGCGCACGTGCAGGGCTGCCCCGAGGCGCTCGAGCAGGTCGGCGAGCGGCGCGTGCACCTGAACTGGGAGACCGGGCTCGTGCTCGACTGCCCGGTCACGCTCGAGGTCCGCACCGCCAACACCTTGGGCCTGCTCGCGGAGATGAGCCGCGCGTTCTCCCACCACGGCGTCAACATCAAGCAGGCCAACTGCCGCGCGATCGGGGACGGCGAGCGGGCGATCAACACCTTCTATGCGACCGTGAGCCGACTCGAGCAGCTCGAGTCGCTGGTCGCGACGCTCAAGCGCATCGACGGCGTCGGCGCCGTCGAGCGCGTGTTCTCGCAGGGCTCGGGGGTCTATCCCCGCTGAGCCCGGGCCGGGCTCGCGCCGCGGGCGGGCAGGCCCGGGCCCGCGGATCGGCTCGGGATCGGTCGCCCCCGCCTGGGCCTGGACCGCCGGCCCGGGGCCCGCGCCGCCGCGGCCCACGCCCGCCGCCCAGACCGACGCTTGACACCCCGGTCCCCGCCGGATAAGCCTCGCGCCTCCGCCATGGCATCGTTCACCGCGATCACCCGCAAGAAGCGCGCACGCCGTCACAAGAACGCCGGTGCGGCACGCAAGGCCAAGCAGGCCCGTCGCAGCACGCTCAGCGCGGCCGAGCTGTTCGCTGCCCTGGGCGAGCCCGGCAAGCCGGCACCTGCGGCCCCGGCCAAGCGCTGATCGTCGGCGCCGTCGCGCCGCCGCGACGGCACGCCCGAGCGCGGCGTGCAATCGCGCGTGAGGGCGACAAATCTTGATCGCGACGTCGCCGCCGCCGTAGTCTCTTGCTCTCGGCCTGCGGGCCTGGGAGGGACGCGGTCTGATGAGCTCGGCACAGCTATCGGCGGGGACGAGCGTCGACGGATTCACGATCGTCGGCGCGGTGCGGACCCGGACCGGCGCGACGATCTACGACGCCACCGATGCCAGCGGCGCGCGGGTGCAGCTCACCGCGTACGACGCGTCGAGCTTTCCTTCGGCGCTGGTGCTCGAGCGCAGCCTTCGCGAGCTGCGGCAGCTGCAAGGTGTCGAGCACCCGCGCATCGTGAAGGTGCTCGGCTGCGGCAAGCTCGAAGGCGGCACCTGGGAGGCCCACGCGGCGCTGCCGGGTCCATCGCTGGCCGAGACGCTGGCGGAGCAGGGGCCGCTGTCCGCGGCGGAGTCCGTCGCGGTCGCGCAGCAGATCGGTGAAGCACTCGCCGAGGCGCAGAAGGCCGGCGTCATCCATCGCAACCTCGGCGCCGACGTCATCTATCCCTCGCCGCAGGGCGTGCTCGTGGCGGGCTTCGCCGTGGGCGCACCGCAGGGCGGCAAGGCCTTCGGACCGCTCGACACGATCGCGCCCGAGCAGGTCGAGGGCAAGGTCGTCGACCAGCGCACGCTGATCTACAACCTCGCGGCGCTGGTGCAGCACATGCTGCGCGGTCGGCCGCTGTTCACCGGCGACGCCGCCTCGGTGCTGCAGTCGCATCTGAGCGCGGAGCTGCCCGGCGACGTCTCGGGCACACTGCGGCGCGGCCTCGCGAAGGATCCGCGCGTGCGCCCGATGATGCTGCGGCAGTTCGTCACCGAGCTCGCCGGCGGCGTCTCCGATGCACCGGCGGCGGTGCCGAGCAGCCGTGGCTGGACCATGTTCACGACGGCCGAACCGGCCACACCGGCCGCGGCCACGCCCGCTGCGGCCACGCCCGCCGCGGCCACGCCGGCCGCGAGCGCTGCGGCGTCCACCGCTGCGCCCGCGCCCGCTGCGGACGCGCCCAAGCCGAGCACGCGCGG
>JAIBBS010000324.1 GCA_019694555.1 Nannocystaceae bacterium | reverse complement strand
CGGACTGGGCGATCTTCCCCACCGGCCGCGTCGTCGCGCACGCGTCGCTGCACTTCCGCGAACGCGAGGATCCGTGGCCGCCCACGTGCGCGTGGATGCGGGCCTGGCTCGTCGCGCACGGCTGGCCGTTCGCGGCGTAGACGTCTGCGCTCAGCGCGAGCGGTGTGCCGCGAGCCACGAGCTCGCTTCGGCGATTGCGTCGCGATCCTCCGCTGCGGTCGCGGCGGCCAGCGACGACGCCGCGAGCTCGCGCGCCGCCGTGCGTTCGCCCAGCGCCCAGCGCACGCGTGCCATCGCGAGCTCGCAGGCGGCCACCCGCACCGTCGCCTCCGCTGCGACCGCGAGCGCGCGCGACTGCGCGTAGGCGGCGAGCGCGGCCGGCAGCTCGCCGCGAGCTTCCTCGTCGGCGCCGAGCTGGAACGCCGCCATGCGCTCGAGCGAGGCGTCGAGGCCGTGGGCGAGCGCGGCCGCACGGCGATGGAAGTCTGCGGCCGCCGCGAGCTCACCGTGCCCGTGGGCCGCGGCACCGCGGTCGATCAGGATCATCGCGCGCAGCCGATCGTCGTTGTTGGCTTCGGCGACCCGGTCGGCGCTCGCGAGGTAGTGCTGCGCCCGGTCGTCTTCACCGGTCTCACGCGCGATGCCGACGAGGTTCATGTACAGCACGCCGAGCGCAGGGTGCTCGTCGCCGTAGCGGGCCTCGAGCAGCTCGCGGGCGCGCTCGAACGTGGCCTGGGCCTCGTCCCGCCGGCCGGCCACGGCCAGCGTGGTCGCGTGGTTCTGCAGCGCGGCAGCGGTGTCGGGATGGTCGGCACCGAGCGCGGCGACCGAAACGTCGATGGCCTCGGACTCGATCGCGATGGCGCGGTGGATGTCGCCGCGCGCGTAGTGATCGTTGGCGAGGTTGCCGAGCAGCAGCGCGAGCGTGCGCCCCTGATCGCCCCGCGCCCTGGCGATCGCGATGCCCTGCTCGCGATACGCGATCGCCTGCGGTGCGGCACCGAGCGCACGCAACCGCGCGGCGATGTTGTTGTACTCGTTCACGAGCCGGCCGCTGTCCGGGCCGAACACCGTGATCAAGCGCTGCAGCGAGTCGAGCCCGATCGCCAGCGCATCGCCGTGACGACCGAGCGCGGACAACGACTGCCCGGCGTTGGAGCGCGACACCACCGTGACGGGATGGTTCGCACCGCGCGTCGCGAGCGCGCTCGCGTAGGCGGCCTCGTGCTCGCGCAGCGCCTCCTCCCGGCGTGACAAGCGATCGAGCACGGCGCCCAGTCGATCATGCAGCTGCGCGGGCAACAGCTCGTCGTCCGCGGCGGCGAGCGAGTCCACCGCGCCCAGCGCCTCCCGCAGCAGCTGCTCGGCGTCGCGGAAGCGGCCGGCGCTGTGCAACGCGAGCGCGCGGCAGTGGGCGAGCTCGAGTTGCTCGCCGATCGGCGCGGCGACGCGTGTCTGCGCGGACGCGGCGGCGTTCGACCACCACTGCGCGCGCTCGTCCGCACCGGCGGTCTGACCCACCGCGCACACCAGCTCGCGCGCCGCGACGGTCGCGAGCGCGTCGTCGCCGACCTCGGTCGCGATCTCGTAGGCCGAGGTCAGTGCCTGCTCGGCCGCGGCGTACTCGAATGCCCGCCAGTGCGCCATCCCACGCAACAACGCGGCTTCGGCCACGAGCGGACGGTGGCGCCGCGCCGCATCGCCCGCCGCCACCGCGGCGGCTCTTCGCGCGACCTCGGGATAGCGCCCCAGCGTGAGCACGGCGTGCGCGAGCCCGAGTTCGTGGCGCGCGGCGTCCACGTCGCGGGCCAGCGCGGGATCCTCGGGTGGCGCCACCGCGGCGCGCAGCCGCTCGTCGTCCGCACAGCGCGACGGCGCAGGTAGCCCCGCGACCACGTCGATCGCACTCGCGACCGCGTCGCGATCGGCCGCTGCCAGCGTCTCGACCGCGGCATCGAGCTGCGAGAGCTGACCATCGAGGCACGCGATACGGCGATCGAGCAGCTGGTGATCCGCGGCATCCTCGGCCACGAGGCAGCTCTCGCGCCGGAGCTCGCGCCACGCCGCGCTCCACGCCTGCAGGCGCTCGCGCGACGCCGCGCTGGCTTCGTCCGCGATCGGTGAGCGCGTCGCCTGGAACGCGTCGGTCAGCGCGGCCGCTCGCGCATCGTTCCAGTGTGCGTCGATCGCCGCGCCCGCCTCCGCGCAGGCCGGGCCACGCGACCACGCGGCAAGGACGGTGGCGGTGGCGATCGTCGCGCCGATCGCCACCAGCGCGCGGCGACTGCCGCTCCCGCGCTCCAACGCGGCCACGAGATCGTCGAGCCGCGGGAAGCGATCGTCGCGACGGTGGGCGAGCCCACGTGCGAGCACGCGATCGAGCCATCGCGGCACGGCCCGGGTCGCTGGCGCCTTGCGACGTTGGTCCGTCGCGATCGCCGTCGCGGTCGCGAGCGCGGTCTCGCCGACGAACGGGTGCACGCCGTGGACGGCTTCATACAGCGCGACGCACAGCGAGAACTGGTCCGCGCGCGCGTCGATCGGCTCACCCGCACCCTGCTCCGGCGCCGCGTAGCGGGGCGTCCCGACGAAGCGCCGCGCGGCGTGCTCGTCGTCGAGGCTGGGGTCGCGCTCCGGTGCACGATCGGCGTTGCGCGCGAGCCCGAAGTCAGCGACCCGCGCGCGCGCGTCGGCACCGACGAGCACGTTGTCGGGCTTGAAGTCACCGTGAACGAGCCCGACCTCGTGCGCCGCCGCGAGGCCGCGTGCACACTGCACGAACATCGCGACGATGTCGCGCAGCGATCGCGGCTGCTCGGCGAGCCACGCGCGCAGCGTGCCGCCCTCGACGTACTCCATCGCGAGGTACGTCCGGCCCTCGTGCACCCCAACGTCGTGGACCACCAGCACGTTGGGGTGCGAGGTCCGAGCCATCGCCCGCGCCTCGCGACGGATGCGAGAGGGCGACAGCTCGCGCGCATCGACGTCGTAGACCTTGAGCGCGACGCGACGATCGAGCGCGAGGTCGTGCGCGAGGTAGACCACCGCCATCCCGCCGGCGCCGATGGCCTGGGCGACGCGGTAGCTGCCGTCGACCACGACGCCGGCCGCGATCCACGACTGTGCCCGCGAGGTTCCACGCAAGGCGTCGCCGAGCGAGCGCAGCCAGGAATCGTGCTCGGACGATGGCGAGCCCGTGGTCGGCGGTTCGTCGTGCACGAGACCGCGACCAGCATAGACCCTGCGTCGACTCGCGCACACGCGAGCGGGCGACCGTATACTGCGAGGCCGTGTCGGACCGGACCTCAGCGGCGCACGGCTCGGGACCGTCCGCGCTCGAAGCGGAGATTCGCCGCCACGCCGACGCGGGGGCGTGGGCCGACGCCGCCAAGATCGCGCTGCTCGGCTATGGGCCCGAGCTGCTGGGGCTGTTGCGCTCGATCGCGTTCGAGGACGCCGAGGATCTGTTCGCGGAGCTGTGCGAGCGGCTGTGGCGGGCGCTGCCACAGTTCGCGTGGCGCAGTAGCTTCCGCACGTGGGCGTTCACCGTGGCTCGCCACGTCGCGATCGATCGCGGCCGACAGCGCCAGGTCCGGGCGCGGCGCGAGCTGCCGCTGTCGGACACCTTCGCGCGGCAGATCGCCGATGTCGTCCGCTCGACGATCGAGCGCACCCCGGCCAGCGCCGACCCCCGACTCGAGCTGATGCGGGCGCTGCTGGACGAACGCGAGCGCATGCTGCTCGAGCTCCGCGTGGTGCGACACCTGCAGTGGGCGGAGATCGCGCAGATCCTCGAAGAGGACGATGACGTCGCGCGTGCCACGGTGCGCCTGCGCAAGCAGTTCGCCCGCATCCGCGACCGTCTGCGCCGGGGCGCCGCCGAGCGCCGCTGAACCGGACAGTTTGCAGCGCCGCGCGGTCACGCGGCGAAGACACGTTCGTCTACCAGCTCCGGGCCTGCCAAGCGGCCCGTCGAAGGAGCGAACGATGAGCGACTCACGAGCGATGAGCCGGCGTAGCCTGCTCGGCACCGGCATCGGCGGGCTTTCCGCGTTGGCGATCACCCAAGGCCTCGGCAGTCCCGCGCGGGCAAAGCCGACCAGCAACGCGCTGTCGAAGAGCGACGCCAGCACGCTGATGTCCGGGCTGCCCGTGGGGGTCACACGCGAGGACGATGGCTTGGAGCCGGAACAACGCAAGCTCGCCAGGCTGCTCCTCAACAAGGGCAAGCGTGCCTTCGCCGATGCCGCGGCGCACCCCACGGAGAAATTCCATGCGCGCTCGTTGCATGCCCACGCTGCCGCCGCGTTCGCACGGCTGTCGCCGAAGCGACTGAAGCGAGCACGCGCCAAGGCCAGTGCGTTGTTGACGGCGGCCAGCACGATCAAGCTGGAGCACTTCGGGATCTACGGCGACGAGTCGTACCATGCCGCCAAGCTCCCGCCGAAGCCGGATCCCGCGGTGTCCGGTGCGGTGAAGGACGTCGCCGAGAAGCAGAACAAGCAATCGAAGCCGAAGCAGGACGAAGGCCCGAAGCTGCGGCGCTTCGAAATCCATCTCAACAGCGTGCGCTGCAACGAGGAGACCGACGAGGTCGGCGCGGACGAGCTCATGCTCGGCGGACACGTCATCGAGCCCAACGGCAACATCGTCGACATCGGCAGCTGGCTGGTCTACGACGACTTCGATCAGGGCGAGGTCATGGTGTTCGACTGGAGCGTCTGCCGGGAGCGCGGCCCGGAGTACAGCGCGTACTGTCCCAACGGCTCCGCGAAGGATCCCTATGCCGGGCGACGGTTGGTCAGCTCGAAGTTCCCCGCCAACACGCCCGCGTCGTGGGCGTTCGTGCTGGTCGCGGGCGAACAGGACGACGGCGGCTTCGGCGATCTGCTCAACGACTTCTACGCCGAGCTCAAGGACGAGATCGACGAAGCGGTGGTCGGTTTGGGCGGGGCCGTGGGCAGCGTGGCGTTCAGCTGGCTGGGTCCGATCGGCTCCGCGATCGGAGCCGCGATCGGCGCTGCGCTGAGCGCCCTGTTCGAGTGGTTCATGAATCTGTGGGACAACCAGGACGACTTCATCGCGGCCCGCAGCAGGACCTTCACCTTCAAGCACAACACCGAGAAGCACCTGGCGCAGCACGAAGGCCGTCTCCCCGGCCCCAAGGGCGTCATCGTCGGTGAGATGAACGCGTTCGACATGGTCGGCGACGGTGGCAGCTACCGCGTGCGCTACCACTGGCGCGTCTTCTCTTGAGCAGCGCAAGGCTGCGGCGGCGGGGCCGTCGCGGCGCACGCGAGCGCCCCATCGCGGCGGCTCGACATGCTCCGCAACGGGCTGTCGATCGAGCTCCTGGCGCGGCGACGACCGCTCGCGCGCGACGACGTGGGCGCCACCAAGGCGCCCACGTCGCGACGAGCACGACGCCGCGGCTCAGCGACGACGGCGACGCAGCAGACCCAGGCCGAGGAAGCCGAACACGCTCCAGATCGGCGCGGTGTCGCCCGAGCTGTTGCAGATGCAGCCGGCGGTGCCGTCGTCTTCGCCACCGCTCTCGCCGCCGCTGTCTTCGCTGCCTGCGCTGGCGCCGGTCGCCGAGGCCCCGGTCGCGCTCGCGCTGTCGCTCGCCCCGCTCGCGCTCGCGCTGCCGC
>JAIBBS010000107.1 GCA_019694555.1 Nannocystaceae bacterium | reverse complement strand
ACCACACCGCATCGGCGGCGACCAGCGCGTCGCACGGCGCGTCGGGCTGGCCCGAGCTGCGCGCGCGCGCGAACAGCCGCTCGCGCGCGGCCTCGTCGCCCAGCCGCGCCGCCGCGCGCAGGTGCGGATCGAGGCGCTGCAGCGCGGTCGCGAGCGCGTTGCGATCGTCGTCGACCAGCGCGGCGCGCAGCACCGGCAGCGCGGGGTGGCGCCCGAACGACCGCGGTGCCCCGGCGAGCTCGACCAGTCGCCGCACCTCGTCGTCGTGCAGCGTCGTGCCGCGACGCGCATGCGCGATGTCGCCGCGCAGCGCGACCGCGGGCAGCCGCGCGGGCAGCTGCGGGAACTCGAGCGGATGGCACAGCAGCGGGTCGTCGAGCCGCGCCGCGGCCACCGGCTCGCGCACGCCCAGCACGTGCGCGGCGGTCAGCACCTCGGCGTAGGCCTCGTCGCGCGTGCTCAGCAGCCGCAGGGCCATCCACGCGTCGCGGGTGCCGGCGGCGAGCAGCGCACCGGCGGCGTGCTCGGGGTCGTGCAGCATCCAGCGGTCGAGCGCGGTGGCCTCGTCGCCGCGCAGGGTCGCCGCGAGCGTGCGCGCGTGCTCGACCACCGCGGGCTCGAGCGAAAGCGGCGGCAGCTGGCGCTTGTTGCCGCCGTCGACCGGGTTGACCCACGGTGGGCGGGCCAAGAACGCCAGCGCGGCGTCGAGCGAGAGCAGCGGGGTGGGCACGACAGCCCGAACGCTACCATAGCCGCGGCACGCCGATGTCCGCGTGGCCCGCAGGCACGCCGGCTCGGCTCAACGGCGCACGCGATCGATCACCGCGTGGCCGCGCACCAGCGCGCCGGCGTCGTCGATGCAGCTGACCGACAGCTTCGCGATGCCGACCGGCACGCCGAGGATCTTGCGCGCGTGCAGAAAGCCCGAGATCGCGCGGCAGTGCTCGACCCGCTCGCCGCCGTCGACGATGACGTCGGTGAAGACGTGGGCGCGGCCCTTGGGGTCGAGCTCGACGTCGAAGGCGAAGCGCTTGTGGTCGCCGGTGACGGCGAGCGTCCAGTGGTCGGGGCCGTCGGCGCGCGCGTCGATCTCGACGTACTTCTGCGCGCGGGTCGACAGCGGGCTGCGACGATCACCGGCGGTGGTCTTGACCCACCACAGCCGCACCTCCGCGAAGCTGTCGGGGCCGCGCTCGGACGTCCAGGTGTCGACCACGAGATCGAACTCGGGCTTGCCGAAGTCGCGATCGATCCGCAGCGCCTCCTGGTGCCGCAGGCCCTCGGGCGCGAGCGCGTCGCCCGCGATCTCGGTGTAGGGCGGCGGCGTCGGCACCGGGGCGGTGGTCGTGGTCGCGAGCAGCAGGGTCAGCAGGGTGGACATGGCGGGCTCGGAGGGAGGCGGACGGGCGGTCGAACTCCAAGTCGCGTGCCAAGGCGCACCGCCTCGCACGCTCCGAGAGTTGTCGACGGATCTCGACCCTGGCTGTTGCCGCTCGCCACGCAACGATCACGTCCGCGTGGCGGATTGCCGACGGGATGTGTCGGAGACCGCGACGCCGGGGTCCCCGACGCCGATCCCGAGCCGTGAGCGCCGTCACTGGCGTGTCCGTGCCGGCGTCGCGATGCCTCTGTTACGAGCGCTGGCGCCGTGCCGTCCGCGTCCACGCCCGTCCCCGAGCTCCCGCCGCTGCCCCGACGCCCGCTGGGCCGCACCGCGGTGCAGGTGCCGGCCGTGGTGGTCGGCGCCATGGCCTACGGCGCGCTGGCGCAGCGCAGCGATCCCGAGCGCGCGGCGCTGCTGCGGACCGCGATCGATCGGGGCCTGACCGCCATCGACACCGCGCCGCTGTACGAGTTCGGTCGCTCCGAGCGCATCGTCGGTGCCGCGATCGCGCCGGTGCGCGCGCGCGTGCAGGTGCTGAGCAAGGTCGGTCTGCGCTGGGACGCCGAGCACGGCGACGTGTTGTTCGAGGCGTGGATCGACGGTCGCGTGGTGCCGGTGCGCAAGGACTCGCGGCCCGCGTCGCTGCGCGCCGAGGTCCACGCCAGTCTCGCGCGCCTGGGCGTCGAGCGGATCGACGTGTGCCAGATCCATCATCCCGATGCCCACGTGCCGATCGCCGACGCGATCGGCACGCTGCTCGAGCTGCGCGCGCAGGGACTGATCGGTGAGATCGGCGTGTCGAACTTCGATCCCACGCAGCTGCGCGCCGCGGTCGCGGCGATGGGCGGCACGCCGCTGGCGAGCGTGCAGCTGCCGTTGTCGCTGCTGCAACCGCACGCGGCCGCGGCCCAGACCGCACGCGCGCTGGGCGTGGGCGTGCTGGCGTACTCGCCGTTGGCCCACGGCGCGCTGTCGGGCCGCGACCTGGGCCACGCGCCCGGCGAGAGCGACGATCGCCGCTTCTCGCCGGAGTTCTCGCCGGCGAGCCGCGCGGCCATCGGCGCCGCGGTGCGCCGCTCGCTGCTGCCGGTGGCGGCGCGACACGACCTGGGCGTGGCCCCGGTCGCGCTCGCGTGGGTGCTGGCGCAGCCCGGCGTCGACGCGGCCATCGTGGGGCTGTCGAGCCCGCGTCAGATCGACGACGCGATCGCGGCCGCGGGTCTGTCGCTGTCTGGGTCCGAGTGCACGCTGTTGCAGCAGGCCTTCGCCGAGGTGCGCTGCGAGCCCGCGCCACCGCCGTCGTGGCCCAGCCGAATGCGTGCGCGCGCGGGCCGGCTCGCCCGCCGCCTGCGCGAGCGCATCACCACGTGAGCAGGAACTGCAGCCGCGCGCCGGGCTCGTCGAGCTCGAGCCGCGCGTCGCCGCGTGCGAGCGCGAGATCGAAGCACGCCGCCATCGCGCCGACCCACGACTGCGCGTAGTCGGGATGCTCGAACACCGCGTCGTGGCAGTGCGACAACACCAGCGTCGCGTGCTGCGGTCCGCGATCGACCATCGCGAGCTGGCCGAAGTCGCGGAACATCAGCGAGAACGCGCGCGGACCCAGGCGCAGGAACGTGCCCGGATCGACACCGAACATGCGCCGCGCCTGCTCGAGGATCGGACGCAGCATCGGCGTCTGCGCCAGGCGTCCCGAGGTCAGCCAGCGAAAGTAGCCGACCGCGTCGGCGCCCAGCTCCGCGAAGATCGCCTTGGTGACCCAGTGCTCGTGCTCGACCGGGATCCAGCCGGCGCTGGGGCAGTCGTCGATCGCAGCGAGGCTCGCCTCGGGGATCCGAGCACGGACGGCGGCTCCGCGTCCTCGCACGAAGTCGTCGACGTGGTCCAGCGCCGTGCGTGCGGCGAGACCCCGCGTGTGCGGTGTCGGCATCCACGACGAGGATAGCCGGCCTCAACGCCGACGCGAACGCCGGGGTTCCGGCGTGGGTGCGCTCGACGGCTCGGCGGTGTCGCGCGGCTGCTCCGGCGCCACGAGCACGCCGATGGCCTCGCCGGTCTCGCGCGCGAAGCGGGCGATCGGTGCGCGGAACTGCCATGTGATCACCGCGGCCGCGATCGCGCCGAGCAGCCACGCGATCGTGCGCACGCGGATGGGTCCGCGCGCGTCGTCGCCCCGCGCGTGTGCGCCCGGACGCGGGCGATCGAGCACCGCGTCGAGATCGAGCCGGGCCACCGGCGGCGGCGCGAAGCGGGCGTCGGCCGGCGCCGCGCTCGACGTGGCCGCGATCGGGCCGGGCGGCGGCGCCGGCGTGGGCGCGCGCAGGGCCGGCGCGGCGCCGCGACCTGGCGCCGCGAGCTCCTGGCGGTAGGCGAGCAGCGCCTCGCGCATGGTCGCGGCATCGCGGTAGCGCGCGGCCGGCTCGCGTGCGAGCGCGATCGCAATGATCTGATCGAGTCGCGGCGTGACGCCGGCGACGCGCTCGCCCGCGGGCGTGTAGCGCCCGTCGAGCAGCCGCGCGATCGTGGTCGCCGACGAGTGCGTGAGAAACGGCGACTCGCCGACCAGCAGCGTGTACAGCAGCGATCCCGCCGCGAAGATGTCCGCGCGCGCGTCGGCGCGCTCGCCCAGCGCCTGCTCGGGGGCCATGTGCGCGGGCGTGCCCATGACCGCGCCGTCCTTGGTGAGGTTGGCGTCGTCGCGCGGGGCCTTGGAGATGCCGAAGTCGAGCACCTTGACCACGCGCTTGCCGTCGTGCGCGCGCACCAGCATCACGTTCTGTGGCTTGATGTCACGGTGGACGATGCCGCGCCGGTGCACGGCATCGAGCGCGTCGAGCACGTCGAGCATGATCGCGATCGCCTGCGCGGGCGGCATGGGGCCGCGCTCGGACAGCTCGGCCGCGAGCGTGACGCCCTGCAGGTACTCCATCACCACGAACGGCGCGCCCAGGTGCCAGCCCAGATCGGTGACGAGCACGATGTTGGGGTGGCCGATGGCGCTGGCGGTCTTGGCCTCGCGGATCATCCGGCGCGCCATGTCGGAGCGCTCCGCCATCGCACCCGAGAGCATCTTGACGGCCACGCGGCGATCGAGGCCCAGGTGGGTGGCCTCGTAGACCACCGCCATCCCGCCGCGCCCGATCACGCGCTCGAGTCGGTACTTGCCCTCGAGCACGTTGCCCTCGAGCTCGTCGAACCGAACCGTTTCCATCCCTGCGGCAACATAGCATCCGAACGCGCAGCGTGGACCGGCTCCGGCCGGCCGCGCCGCGCCGCGAGCCCCGCGGCCAGCAGCTGCGCGGCGCGTCCTCGCCCGTGATCGGGCGCGGTGTCGCGGCGTGGCCGACGTCGCGCGCGCGATCGATCGCGCGTGCTGGCCATGGCCGGCCATGGCCGGCCCGCGGGCCACTGCGGCCGCGTGGAAGCGCCGCGCGAACGCGGGTGCGTCGCGTCGGCATGCGGGTTGCTCCTGCGGTCGCGCGCATGCTCGCCCGCAGCCTCACCGCCGCGTTGCAGGGAATCCACGGCTCGCTCGTCACGGTCGAGGCCGACGTCGGGTTGGGCCTGCCGGGCTTGACCATCGTGGGTCGCGCGACCGGTGCGGTGGCGGAGGCGCGCGAGCGCGTCCGCAGCGCGATGGCGCACTGCGGCCACGAGCTGCGCCCGCGCAAGCAGGTGGTCAACCTCGCGCCGGCGGACGTGCGCAAGGACAGCCCCGGGATCGATCTCGCGGTTGCGGTCGCGCTGCTCGCCAGTCACGAGATCGTGCCGGCCGCGGCGCTGCAGGATCTCGTGCTGTGGGGCGAGCTCGCGCTCGATGGTCGCGTGCGTCCGGCCGCCGGAGCGCTGGTGGTCGCGGACACGGCGTGGCGACACGGCGCGAAGCGGCTCGCGGTCGCGCCGGAGGCCGCGGACGAGGCGGCGTTGATCTCGGGTCTGGAGGTCGTCGCGGTCGCGGAGCTGTCGCAGCTGGTCGCGGCGCTGCGCGGCGATCGAGTGTTGCCGCGACACGTGCGCACGGCGGCCCTCACGGAGGCGGGCGCGCGCGGGCCCGACCTCGCCGACGTGCGCGGGCTGCCGGTCGCCCGGCTCGCGCTCGAGGTGATGATCGCGGGCGGGCACAACCTGCTGCTGCACGGACCGCCGGGCGTGGGCAAGACCATGCTCGCGCGGCGGGCCGGCGCGCTGCTGCCCGCGCTCGACGAGGCCGCCGCGCTCGAGGTGACCAAGGTGCACGGCGTCGCGCGGGGGGTCGCGGCCCGCGAGCTGGTGCGACGACCGCCGGTCCGGATGCCGCACCACACCGTCAGCGTCGCGGGCTTGCTCGGCGGCGGCACACCGATCCGCCCGGGCGAGGTCAGCCTCGCACACCGCGGCCTGCTGTTCCTCGACGAGCTGCTCGAGTTCCCGCGCGCGTGCCTCGAAGGGCTGCGCGAGCCGCTCGAGGACGGCGAGGTCACGATCGTGCGCGCCAGCGGTGTGGTGCGCTTGCCGGCGCGCTTCCAGCTGATGGCGGCGATGAACCCGTGCCCGTGCGGCTACCTCGGCCACCCCGAGCGCGCGTGCATCGATCCGCCGACCGCGGTGGCGCGCTACCGCCGACGCCTCTCGGGGCCGCTGGTCGATCGCATCGATCTCGTGGTGCCGGTGCAGCCCGTCGGTGCGGAGCTGTTCGACGAGCCCACCGCGCCCGAGGCCAGCGCGGAGGTGGCCGCGCGCATCGAGGCCGCGCGCGCACGCCAGCGCGAGCGCCTGGTCGGCAGCGGCTGGCACGCCAACGCGCAGATCGCCGCGGAGGCCGGCGCGATCGAGACGCTGTGCCCGCTGCGTCCGGCCGCGCGGGCGCTGCTGCGCGAGGTCGTGCGCACGCGTCGACTCTCGCCGCGCGCGCAGCATCGACTGCGGCGGGTCGCGCAGACGCTCGCGGATCTCCGCGCGGTGACGGGGCAGGGGCGCGGCGAGATCGACGAGCTCGAGCTGGCGCAGGCGGCTGCGCTGCGGTGCCTGCCGGAGGGTTGAGCGTGGCCGCCCGCGACCCGCCGCCGCACCCCGCAGGCTTCGTCGATCGCCGCGCATCCTTCCGCCCGGCCCGGCCGTGGTCGCAGCGGGAGCCGTCACACCGATGAACGCGACCTTCGTCCGCTATCGCATCCACCCCGAGCACGTCGAGGCCAACGAGCGCTTGATCCGCGAGGTCTTCGCCGCGCTCGACCGCACGCCGCCGGCGGGGCTGCAGTACACCAGCGTGCGGCTCGACGACGGCAGCTTCTTGCACCTCGCGCTGCTGGACCCGGCGATCGCTCGCTCGCCGCTGCTCGATCTGCCGCAGTTTCGCGCGTTCCAGGCCGATCTGCGCACACGCTGCAGCGAGCCGCCGGTGGTGCACGAGGCGCGACTGGTGGGCAATCATCCGTTGCTGCGCCGCTGATCGCAGCGGCCGGGGCGGCCGGGGCCACGACGTTGCGCGGCGGTGCGCACGGTTGGTAGCGTGGCCGCGCCGTGGCCGTGCCCGCGATCGTCATCGTCAACCCCGCGTCGGGCAACGGTCGCACGCTGCGGCGGTGGCCGCAGCTGCAAGCCGCGCTGCGCGAGCGGCTGGGCGCGGTCGAGATCGTCCACACCGAGGCGCCGGGCCACGCGACGTTGTTGTGTCGGCGCGCGCTCGAACGCGGCGCGACGCTGGTCGTCAGCGTCGGCGGCGACGGCACCAACAACGAGGTGCTGTGCGGCTTCGTCGACGACGAGGGACGCAACCGCTTCCCGCACGCCGAGCTGGGGCTGCTGCCCAGCGGCACCGGCGGCGACTTCGTGCGGCACCTCGGCGCGGCCGCGTTCGCGACCGTGCTCGACGCGCTCGCGGCCGCACCGGCCCACGCCATCGACTACGGCATCGCGCACTTCGTCGATCGCCACGGCCACCCCACGGTGCGGCCGTTCCTCAACGTCGCCAGCGCCGGCCTGTCGGGCCTGGTCGACGACGCGGTGCGGCGATCGAACCGCTGGCTCGGTCCCACCGCGACGTACCTGTTGGGGACCCTGCGCGCGCTCGCGGAGCACCGCGCCAAGCCGGTGCGGATCGGCATCGACGCGCGCGAGCCCTTTACCATGTCGCTCGATCTCGCGGTCGTCGCCAACGGGCAGTACTTCGGCGGTGGCATGTGGATCGCCCCGCGCGCGCGGTGCAGCGACGGCAGCTTCGACGCGCTGTGGACCGGCGACGGCAGCAAGCTGCGCCTGGTCGGGCTGCTCGCGAAGGTGTTCCGCGGCGCCCATGCCGACGACGCCGCGGTCGGGGCCGCGGCCGCGCGCACGGTCACGCTCGAGCCGTGCAACGACGACGACGTGGTGCTGCTCGATCTCGACGGCGAGCAACCCGGCCGCCTGCCGGCGCGCTTCGAGCTGGTCGAAGGCGGCCTGCGGCTGCGCGCGCCAGGGCTGCCGGGGCCGCTGCGCACCCGCGCATAGTCGCCGCCTCGACGCGCCGCCGCGCGCTCACGGCCGCGGCGGTCGCAGCGATGCGGTGCCGAGCTCGGCCTCGATCGCCATCCCCGCGCGCGCGAGTCGGCCCTCGTCCCAGAGCTTGCCCCACAGCGTCACGCCGTGGGGACACGGTCGCGGCGTCGCGTCGGCCGGCGGCGTGCCGTCGGTGCCGGGCTCGGGCGCGCGCGTGCGCAGGCCCGTGCGCACGACCAGGCACGGATGACCGGTGGCGTTGGTCGCCAGCAGCATCGGCTCGGCGAAGCTCGGACCCACGACCGCATCGACCGGCTCGAACCACGCGTGCAGCTGCTGCATCGCGGCCCGGCGCACGCGATCGGCGTTGACGAGATCGATCGCGGTGATGAATCGCGCCGCGCGAAATGTGTTGGGCCACGCCTGCAGCCCTTGCCACGTCAGCGCGTCGTCGCGATTCGACAGCGTCAGGGCCTCGAATGCTGCGGCGGCCTCGACCAGCAGCGGCGTGAGCAGGGCATCCCACGGCATCGCGTCCGGCAGCGTCGGCGGCGACAGCTCGACGAGCGTCGCACCGCGGCGACGCAGCGCGTCGAGGGCCGCGCGCTCGAGCGGCTCGCCGGGCGCGGGGAACCACTGCGGCACGAAGCCGATGCGCATGCCGCTGGCGTCGGCGCTCGCGTCGAACGCCAAGGGCACCGTGCGCGCGCAGGGATCGCGATCGTCGGCGCCGTGGATCGCCGCGAGCACCCACATCGCGTCCTGCACCGATCGCGTCAGCGGGCCGAGCTTGTCGAGCGACCAGCACAGCGGCATCGCGCCGCCGCGGGGCACGCGACCGAAGCTCGGCCGCAGTCCCACCGTGCCGCAGCGCATCGACGGCGAGACGATCGAGCCCAACGTCTCGCTGCCGAGCGCGAAGCTCACCAGGCCCGCGGCCGTCGCCGCGGCCGGACCCGCACTCGAGCCGCTGGAGCCCTCGTTGGGGTTCCACGGGTTGCGCGTGACGCCGCCGTCCCAGATGTCGCCGTACGCGAGCGCGCCGGTGCTGAGCTTGGCGCACAGCACCGCGCCCGCGGCCGCGAGCCGCTCGACCACGGTCGCGTCGCGCTCGGGCACGCGATCGGCGAAGGGCTCCGCGCCCCAGCTCGTCGCGATGCCGGCGGTGTCGATGATGTCCTTGCAACCCCACGGGATGCCGTGCAACGGGCCCAGCGGACGGCCGCGCGCGAGCAGGCGATCGGCGGCGCGGGCCTGCTCGAGCGCGAGCGCGTCGGTGGTCCGCGCGACGCACTGCAGCGCCGCGCCGTGCTCGCGCAGGCGCGACAGCGACAGCTCGGCCAGGCGCACGGCGGTGATCCGACCGCGACGCAGCCAGCCGCCCAGCGTCGCGATCGGGGCGAACGCGATCGCCTCGTCGTCGGCCGGCAGCGGCACGTCGTCGAAGCGCACCGCGACGGACTCGCGCGCGGGGCCGCGTGGGCTGCCGGGCACGCGCGGATCGAAGATCGTCGCCGGCGCGAGCGACTCGGGCAGCGTGGCGGCGCGGCGACGGATCGCGCGCTCGAGCTGGGCGCCGATCACCGCGAGCACGGCGGCGCGCTCGCGATCGTCGTAGCGCACGCCCGCGATGCGCTCGGCCGCGGCCAGCGTGGCCTCGTCGATCGCGGTCTCGTCGCGCGGCGCGGGCGTGGGCGCTGCGGTCGGTGTCGGGGCCGGCGTGGCGGTCGCGGGGCCGTGGGGGCGGCACGCCAGCGCCGCTGCCGAGCTGGCGAGGAAGGCTCGTCGCGAGGGCATCGCGCGCAGTCTACGTGTCGCCGCCGTCGTCGTCCGCGTACCAGCGCACCAGCGCGTGCAACACCACGCGTCCGACCGTGCCCAGGCTCGCGGCCGAGACCTGCGAGGCGTCGTCGCCCAGGCGGTGCCACCAGGCGTAGTCGCGATCGATGAGCAGCACGCTGGGGATGCCGGCCTCGCTGAGGAACTTGTGGTCGTCGACGATGCCGACCGCACGGGGTTCGATCGCGAACGCGGGCTCGTGCAGCGCGGCGGCGCTGCGCCAGATCGCCTCGACCAGCGCGGGGTGGAAGCGCTGCGAGTTGGGCTCGGGCACGATCCGCAGCTCGCGATCGCCGACCATGTCGAGCACGATGCCGAGCTCGGCCTGGCGCAGCCGCGGCAGCTCGCCCTCGGCCATGCGCGCGGCGAGGTGACGCGAGCCCATGCAGTAGCCGCCGTGGCCGGGACGGCCCAGCTCTTCGCCGTCGAACAACACCACCACGAAGCCGACGTCGTCGGGCAGCGTCGATCGCAGCGGCGCGATGAGCTCGAGCACCACCGCGAGCCCGCTGGTGCCGTCGTTCGCGCCCGGGATCGCGCGCTCGTGCAGCTGCGGGTCGGGCTCCTCGTCGGCCCACGGCCGCGTGTCGAAGTGGGTCGCGAGCACGAAGCGCCGCGGTGCGTCGCGGCGGAACTCGGCGACGATCTCGGTCAACGGCACCCGCGCCCCGGTGCCGGGATCGGCGGCCTCGTGGTCGATGCGTTCGACCGTGTCGGCACCGCGCCGGCGCAGCGTGTCCACGAGCGCGTCGATCGACGCGGCGCGGGCCGGCACGCCGAGCGTGCGCGTGCGCGACAGCCACGTCTGCAGCGTCGCGAGCGCGGCCTCGCCATCGAAGTCGATCGCGGGCGTCGGCGTGTCCGCGATCGGCGGCCGGGGCGGCTGCGCGGGCGCGGGGCAGCCGGCGAGCAGCAGCGCGAGCACGCCGCGTGCCCACGCTGGCCCGCATGGCCGGCCCGTGGCCGACGCGGGCCGGCTGGCCGACGCATCGCGGTGCCGCCGAGCCGCGCGCTCGTTGGCGTCACGGCTTGGCACGGCGGGCGCAATGCGGGGGCGCAACTCCACCATCGGAGACGACACCAATGAACACCGCTCCTCCCATCGGCGCAATCACCAAGTCCAAGCACGAAGACAAGAAGCCCGTCCGCGAGGCCATCGCCAAGGTCGTCGACACCATCGTCGGCCGCTTCGGCAAGGGCGCACTCATGGCCCTCGGCGGCGAGACCGGCGAGCAGCCGCGCTACGAGACCCTGCCGACCGGCTCGTTCAACCTCGACCGCGCGCTCGGCATCGGCGGTCTGCCCAAGGGCCGCATCATCGAGATCTACGGCCCCGAGTCGTCGGGCAAGACCACGCTGACGCTGCACGTGGTCGCGCAGGCGCAGAAGCGCGGGGTGCTGTGCGCCTTCCTCGACGCGGAGCACGCCTTCGACGTGGGCTACGCACGGGCGCTGGGCGTGGCGACCGAGGATCTGCTGGTCGCGCAGCCCGATCACGGCGAGCAGGCGCTCGAGATCGCGGACACGCTGTGCCGCACCGGCACGGTCGGCCTCATCGTGATCGACTCGGTCGCGGCGCTGATCCCCAAGGCCGAGCTCGAGGGTGACATGGGCGATCAGCACGTCGGCCTGCAGGCGCGGCTGATGAGCCAGGCCATGCGCAAGATCGCCGGCATCGCGCACCAGACCAACACCACGGTCGTGTTCATCAACCAGCTGCGGCACAAGATCGGCGTGCAGTTCGGCTCGCCCGAGACCACCACCGGTGGCAACGCGCTCAAGTACTACGCCAGCGTCCGGCTCGACATCCGGCGCATCCAGACCGTGCGCGACGGTGAACGCGCGGTCGCGAGTCGCACGCGCGTCAAGGTCGCCAAGAACAAGTGCGCGCCGCCCTTCGCCGAGGCCGAGTTCGAGATCGCCTTCGGCCGGGGGATCGATCGCGAGGCGGAGATCCTCGACGCCGCGCTCGAGCACGGCGCGGTGGTGAAGAACGGCAGCTGGTTTTCGCTCGGGACCACGCGGATCGGCCAGGGCCGATCCGCGGCGCTGGAGTGGTTGCGCGAGCACCCCAAGGAGTGCGAGGAGCTGATGGCGCGCGAGCTGGCCGGGCCACCGGCAGCCCGGCCTGTCACAGCCGCCGCCGCGTGACGTCTGTCCGCGTCGACCGGCCGTACCGGCTTTGGGTGGTACGAACCGGCGCGTCCGCGCCCGTCGTCCTGGCGCCCGTCCGTCCGCACGGTCGCCAGGACACGGGCGCGCCCGCGGCCCGCCCGGCGAACTCGCCGGGGCCCCCCGACGCCAGCGCGGCGCGACGGCGCGACGCCGCCCTGGCAGCCACGATCACCACCAGGCGCAGCCGATGCGGACGCAACCGGACGCGACCGTTCTCGTCGATCGCCCTTGCGATCGCGGGGCTCGATTGGGAGACTCGCGCTCCCCCCTGCGGAGGCACGTGTGAGCAGCTACTTCGTCCTCAAGATCCAGTACGTCAACCGGCCACCGGAGACGAGGAACATCGCCGCGCCGATGACATCGATCGGCCGCGAGTCGGGCGACATCGTCCTCAACGACCCACAGACGTCTGGACGTCACGCGGAGATCCTTTTCCAGAACGGTCAGGTCCGCGTTCGCGACGTCGGCAGCACCAACGGCACGTGGTTCAACGGCCAGCGCCTCAACGAGTTCGTCCTCGAGGCGGGGCAGTGGTTCCAGGCCGGGCAGACGACGCTGCAGCTCATGGCGATCCACGGCGAGCAGCCGGCCGCGCCCGCGCGCACGATGATGGCGATGGGGGCACCGCCGCCGCCTGCGGGTCCGGGGGCACCGCCGCCGGCATGGGGTCCGCCGGGCAGCGCTCCGCGCCCGCCGGGACCGCCTGCTGCTGCACCCGCGCCCGGAGGCTTCGGCCCGCCGCCCGCGGCTCCGCCGGCTGCTGCGCCCGGTTGGGGTCCGCCGCCCGGTGCTCCGCCGGCCGCGGCTCCGCGTCCGCCCGGACCTCCGATGGGTGCGCCTGCGCCGATGGCCGGGCCGCCGCCGGGAGGCTTCGGTCCTCCGCCCGGTGCCCCGCCCGGCATGCCGATGGGCGCGCCGCCGCCGGCTGCTCCCGGTGGTTTCGGTCCTCCGCCCGGTCCGCCGATGGGCGGTCCGCCGCCCGGAGGTTTCGGTCCTCCGCCCGGTCCGCCGATGGGCGGTCCGCCGCCCGGCCCTCCCGGAGGGTTCGGTCCTCCGCCCGGCCCGCCGATGGGTCCGCCGCCCGGAGGTTTCGGTCCTCCGCCCGGTCCGCCGATGGGCGGCCCGCCGCCCGGTCCTCCCGGAGGCTTCGGTCCTCCGCCCGGTCCGCCGATGGGCCCGCCGCCCGGCGGCTTCGGTCCTCCGCCCGGTCCGCCGATGGGTGGCCCGCCGCCCGGTCCTCCCGGAGGGTTTGGTCCTCCGCCCGGCCCGCCGATGGGTGGCCCGCCGATGGGTCCGCCCGGCATGCCGATGGGCGGTCCTCCGCCCGGTCCTCCCGGCATGATGGCGCGCCCCGGTGGCGGTCCGCCGGCACCCGGTGGCTTCGGTGCACCGGCGCCCGGTGGCTTCGGTCCGCCCGCGCCGATGATGGGCGGTGGTGGTGGTGGCGGCGTACGGCCGAACTTCCAGGGCACCGGTGGCGAGCTCTTCGTCACCTTCTTGGTCGGCTACCTGCTCACCGCGGTCACGCTCGGCATCTACATGCCGTGGTTCTACTGCAAGATCGCCAACTTCGTGTTGTCCAACACGACGCTGGGCCCGACGCGGCGCGGTGATCTGCGGCTCGAGTTCACCGGCAAAGGTGGTGAGCTGTTCGTGACGTTCCTGGTCGGCTACCTGCTGACGGTCATCACGCTGTTCATCTACACGCCGTGGTTCATCGCGAAGCTGATCAAGTTCTTCGCCGACAACACCTCGGCGACGGCGCAGGACGGCACGCGCTATCGACTCAACTTCGAGGGCACCGGTGGCGAGCTGTTCGTGACCTTCCTGGTCGGCAGCCTGCTCACGATGATCACGCTGTACATCTACATGCCGTGGTTCATGTGCAAGCTGCGAAAGGTCATCTACTCGCGGCTCGCCATCCTCGAGAACGAGCAACCCGTGGGCAACTTCGACTTCGACGGCAAGGGCGGACAGCTGTTCGTCACGCTGCTGGTCGGCGGCCTGCTGTGCGCGATCACGCTGTACATCTACATGCCCTGGTTCCAGGTCAAGCTGACCAAGTTCTGGGCCGAGAACACCCGCGTCCACTACCAGGGCCGCGTGTTCGCGGGGGCCTTCCACGGCACCGGTGGCGAGTTCTTCGTCACCTTCCTCGTCGGCTACCTGCTGACGCTGGTGACCGCGGGCATCTACACGCCCTGGTTCATGATCAAGCTGTGGAAGTTCGACTACAACAACCACGAGTTCAACGAGATCGGCGGCGCGCCGGGCGGTGCATTCCAGCCCGGGATGCCGGCACGGCGCTGAACCGCGGCGGTTGACGGGGCCGGCTCGGCCGGCCCCGGTCGCGCACGAAAGGGGGACGAGCCCGAGGTTCGTCCCCCTTCTTGCGTCCGCTTCCCGGCGGTGGCGTGGATCGTGTTCCCTCAGCCTCCGGCCGCCGCGCGACGAGAGCCTGTCCGCCTCCGCGGACAGGCTTCAGTCGTCGCGAGCGATCCGCAGCTGCGGGTCGCGCTGGTCCGGCTCGCGCACGCGCTGCTCGAACGTGCCTGCGATGTGATCCGCGACCTCGAAGGTCGCCGAGCCGGGGCCGATCTCGATGCTGCCGACCATGCCGCTGTCGATCGCACCGCGACGACACAGGTGCGAGAGCAGTCGACTCGGCGTCGCGCCCTTGCGGTGGCCCCAGTTGATCGAGAAGCGCACGTAGTTGCCGGTGTGGCGGATGTGCTTGGCCCGCACGGCCGGCCGGGCGCGATCGCCGGGCCGTGGGCGGTCGGCCGCGGGATTGCGGACGTGCTTGGGCTCGCACGGCAGGTCCGACGCCGCCAGCGACAGCAGCGACGCGACGACCAGCGCGGGGGCGCGACCATCGAGCAGCGCGGTCGCCTGCGCGATCGCCCGCGGCGTGCTCGCGACATCGAGCCGCTCGAGCACACGTGCGCGCGTGTGCTCGGCGATCGACTCGTGGATCTCCTCGGGCGTCGGCAGGGGCCGCCACGCGGCATCGACCTTGGCCGCCCGCAGCACCGCGCGTGCCCGCGCCTGCTCGCGCGGTCCGACCAGCAGCAGCGAGCGGCCCTTGCGACCGGCGCGACCGGTCCGACCGCTGCGGTGGGTGTAGTCGTCGGGATCCTTGGGCAGGTCGAGCTGGATCACCAGCGAGATGTCAGGCACGTCGAGGCCGCGCGCGGCGACGTCGGTCGACACCAGCACGTCGACGACGCCGCTGCGGAACGCCTCGAGCGCGCGGTTGCGCTGCGCCTGGCTGAGGTCGCCCGACAGCGACTGCACCGCGAACCCATCGCCGACCAGGCGATCGGCGAGCTCGCCGGCGTCGACCCGGCGCTCGACGAACACCAGGACCTTCTGGCCGCGCGCGAGCAGCAGCGCGTTGACGACGGCAGCGTAGGTGTCGCCGCGCTCGACCACCGACACGACGTGCTCGATGTCGTCGTTGGCGACGCCCAGCGCGGTGCCCTGGATGACGAGCGCGTCGCCCTGCACGGCGTCGGCGAGCCGACGCACCTGCGGCGGGAAGGTGGCCGACACCAGGTGCGAGCGCCGCTCCGACGGCAGCGCCGCGACGATCGCCTCGAGGTCCTCGCGGAAGCCCATGTCGAGCATGCGATCGGCCTCGTCGAGCACGAGGTGGCGCACGGTGTCGCAGCGCACCGCGCCGCGTCGCACGTGATCGAGCAGGCGACCGGGCGTGGCCACCAGGATCGTGGGTCCGCGGCGCAGCGCGTGCCGCTCGCGGACGATGTCGCTGCCGCCGGTGACGACCTCGACGCGGACGTGGCCCAGCTGCGCGAACAACCACCGCAGCTCGCCTTGGACCTGCATCGCGAGCTCGCGCGTCGGCGTCACCACCAGCGCGACCGTGCCCTCGCACGCACGCGCGTCGAGCAGGTCGGGCCCGAGCACGAGCCCCAGCGCGACGGTCTTGCCCGAGCCCGTCTGCGACGAGATCCGCAGGTTGCGACCGAGCGCCGCCGGATCCAGCACCGCCTGCTGCACCGAGGTCAGCTCGGTGAAGCCGCGCGCCGCCATGGCATCACGCAGCGGCCGCGCGATCGCCTCGCCTTCGTGGGACGAGTCTGCGTCGAGTCGTTGTGCGAGTTCCATGCGTGGCGCGGAGCATTGCCGCAAGCGGCGTGCAGTTGTCCAACGCGACAACGCACATCGACGGCGGGCGGGCACGTTCGCGACGAACGCTGGCCTCGCGCTCGCGGCGCAGCGGGGCCGCAAACGGCACAGGCGCGCCGCCGCGGGGCGCTGTGGCGACGCCGCGGCGACGATCGGCGTCGCCCGTCCGCACGACGGCCGGTTGGGCCGGCACAGGGCCCCACCGGCCCCGGCGCCGGGGTGCGCCGCGGTGAACGGGCCCAGCGAGCGTCGCGAGTCGACGAGCATGTCGCGACGCGAGGTGAGCACCGCGAGCGTCCCCCGCCGCTCGCCAGGACCGCTGCAGCGCGGTGCCGATCGATCTCGCGCGCCGCACCGCAGCGCAGCGCAGCGGGTAAGCTCGGCAGCGACGTGCGCAGCGGCGGTCCCGAAGGCCCTTGGCAACGACTGGTGGAGGGCGACGCCGCGATGCAGGCGGCGATCACCGCGCTGCACGAGGACGCCGCCGCGCACTGGTCGACGCTCGCGCTGTCGGCCGATCGCTTCGTCGGCCACCTCGCCGAGCGCCAGCCCGACGCGCTGCGCTCGGTCGCGGCGATCGACGCGGTCCACGGCCGCGACCTCTACCTCGCGTGCGCGTGCGCCGACGGCAACGCCGCCGCGATCGAGGCGTTCGTCGACCGCTTCGGCGTCGACATCGAGCGATGGAGCGCGCGCGCCGGCCTGACGGGCAGCGAGCGCGGCGATGCGCTCCAGGATCTGCACATCGATCTGTTCTGGCCCGAGCCGCCCCGAACACCGCAGATCGCGACCTACTCGGGCCGCGCGCCGCTGCGCGCGTGGCTGCGCGCGGTGACGATGCACGCCGCGATCAAGCTGCGCCGCGGCCGCGGGACGACCGTGTCTGCGGGCGAGCGCGATGCACCGGCGGCGTCGCAGGCCGACGCGTTTTCGATCGCGTGGGCGACCACCGGCAGCCCCGAGCTGGTCGCGATGAAGCACGCGGCCGAGGCCTCGTTCGAGGCGGCGTTCTCGCTCGCGATGGAGCAGCTCACGCCGCCAGAGCGCACGCTGCTGCGCCAGCGCTACCTCGACGGCCTGACGATCGACGACCTCGCGCCGTTGCACGGTGTCCACCGAGCGACGATGGCGCGTCGCCTCGCGCAGGCGCGCGCCGCGGTCATCGAGCGGACGCGCGCGGCGCTCGGCGAGCGCTTCGGTCTCGCGGCCTCGGCGATCGACGGCGTGTTGCGCCACGCCGGCAGTCGCTTCGATCTGAGCGTGAGCCGACACTTCCGCGAGCGCGCGGACGGCTGATCGGCGCGAGCGTGGGGCCGGCCACGCGTCGGCGCAGGGCGCCGATCCGCGAGGCCGCCGTCAGTGGGGCGCGGCGAGCCAGCGCTCGAGCTCGGCGCGATCGAGCGGCTCCATCGCGGTGCCATCGCGCGCCGCCTGCTCGGCGAGCGCCCGCGCGCGCCCGCGGTCCTCGGCCGAGCGCGCCGTGGCCCAGCGCGCGCGGGCGAGTGTGAACGCCACGGCGGCGCGATCGAGCGGCTTCGCGGAAGCGGACAGGTCTCGGTACGCCCCCTCGGCGAGCTCGACCGCCGCGCGGCGATCGCCGGCGCGCAGCAACAGCTTGGCGAGCAGCGCGCGCTCCTTCGCGCAGTGCAGGCGATCGATCGCGAGCTGCGTGCCGCATCGGATGAGCGCGATGCGGCCGGCGTCCACGGCCGCTTCGACGCGGCCCTGCCGGCCCAACACCTCCGCGAGCAGACGTCGACTCGCGCCGCTGCGAACGCCCGAGCTCGCGGCGTCCAACGCGAGCGCGCGACGGACCTCGAGCTCCGCCGCCACGTTGTCGCCCAGGGCTCGCAGCACCGTCGCGAGGTTGTGGTGGAACACGGCGAGGGTGGGGTGGTCCGGGCCCAGCGCCTTCGTCTGGGCCGCCAGCGCGGCCCGTTGCATCACCGCGGCCTCGGCGAACGCACCGCGGTCGGCGAGCACGGTCGCGAGGTTGGCCCGCAGGACCGTCACGTCGGGGTGGTCCGCACCACGGATGCGCTCGGTCGTGGCGAGCGCGTCGCGCAGCAGCGCCTCGGCCTCGGCCGGTCGCGCGCGGGCCCCGAGCACGCCCGCGAGGCTGCCGCGCGCGGCCGCACCCTCGACACCGCCGCGGTCGGCGACCCGCTCGAACATCGTCACCGCGGTGCGCAGCGTGGTCTCGGCCTCGTCCAGCCGCCGCGCGCCCGACAGCGCGGTGCCGAGGTTGGTGTACGCGGTCGCGGCGACGATGCCGTCGCGGCCGATCGTGCTGGTCACGATCGCCAACGATCGCTCGAAGGCGTCGACGGCATCGCCGTAGCGGCCGCGCCGCATGGCCAGCGCCGCGACCGCGTCCCACGCCGGCGCGAGATCGGGATGGTTGGCGCCGACGCTTCGCTCGAGCGCCGCGATCGCGTCGCCCAGGAGCGCCTCGGCCTCGTCGTACTCGCCCGCGAACACCAGCTCGATCGCGAGGTGCTCGCGCGCCTTGGTGGTCCGACGATCGAGCGGGCCATGGTCGTGCTCGGTCAGCGCGAGCCGTCGTCGGGCGCGGCGCGCGGCTTCGACGTAGTCGCCGGCCTCGCGCGCCATGGCGGCCTCGACCATCTCGAGCTCGGCGTGCGCGTCCGCGTCGTCCCCGGTCAGCGCGGTCGCGAGGTCGCGGTACGACGCGACATCCCCGGGGCGGTGCCGCTTCTCGCCGACGAGCATCATCATGCCCAGCGCGGCGTCGCGCAGCGCCGCGCGTTGGCCCGCGGCGACGGCCTCGCGCAGCGCACGACGGTACGCCGCCTCGGCCTCGTCGAAGTGGCCCAGCTCGAGCTCGCACGCGCCTGCGAGCACGCCGGCACGCACGTGGGTCGGCACGTGCACGACCGACTCGAGCTCGCGCTCGACCTGGGCGAGCTCCTCGCGCGCGCGCGGCCACAGGCCCGCCTCGAGCATCGCCTCGACGACGGCCAGCCGTTCCTCGATGCCGGCGACGGCCTCGGCCTCGCGCGGCTGCGGTGGGTCACCTTGGCCTTGCAACACCGCGTCGTCGAGGCAGCCCGCGGGCTCGGGCAGCTCGCTGACCGACTTCCACGCGTTGCGAACCACGTCGACATCGGGCGCGGCGAGCACGTCGAGGGTCGCGCGCACGCCGGTCCGCAGTCGCAGCAAGCAGCGCATGCGCGCGTCCAACATCGCGGGCGATGCCTCGCCGCGCACGCTCGTCGCGGCGCACGCCTCGGTGAACTGCCGGACCCACTCGTCGCGGTACGCATCGAGCCGCTGCGCGACCACGCGCGACGTCGCGGCGGCGTGGGGCAGGCCGGTCGCGAGCAAGGCGGCGTCGATCTCGTCGCGCCGGCTGTCGTCCCAGATGCCGATCATCTGCGCGGGCCCGTCGGTGCACCGCTCGACCTCGCCGCCGCGGACCGCCAGCACGCCGAGCGCGGTCGCGCCGAGCACCCCCACGAGCTGCCAGCGCGTGCGCCATCGCGTCGTCGTCGCGCGCGTGATCGCGGCCTGCAGCTCGGCCATGGAGCGCCAGCGATCCGACGGATCGCGCGCGAGCCCGCGCTGCAGGATCGGCGCGAGTGACTTCGGCACGCGACCGCGGCGCTCGCTGGCGGCGCCGCCCGGCCGCGCGCCGACCAGCGCTTCGGTGAGCGACACGCAGAACGCGTACTGGTCGCTCGCGGCATCGGGCGTGTGCCCGTGCAGCAGCTCCGGTGCCATGTACGCGGGCGTGCCCGCGATGCCCGAGGTCTGCGAACCATCGCCGCCGCGTGGCGCGTCGTCGGGGCTCGGCGTGTCGTCGGGCCCGCGATCGACCGCGAGGCCGAAGTCAGCCGCCTTCACGCGGCCGTCGCGTCCGACCAGCACGTTGTGCGGCTTGAAGTCGCCGTGGGCGATGCCCTTGGCATGGATCGCGACCAACGCCGTGGCCGCGGCCGCGAACACCTCGAGGATCTGCGCGGTGGTGCGGGGTTGCTGTCGCAGCCACCGCGTGAGATCGACGCCGTCGACCAGCTCCATCGCGATGTACGCGAGCTCTCCGGAGCGTCCGCAATCGTGGATCGCGACCACGTTCGGGTGCGACAGCTGTGCGGAGGTCCGCGCCTCTCGCAACAGTCGGTCGACCCGCCGGACGGCCTTGGGACCACCGCCACCGTCGACGAGCTTGAGCGCGACGTTGCGGTGGAGCTCCGCGTCGTAGGCCACGAACACCGCGCCCTGGCCGCCCGCGCCGAGCAGCTCGAGCAGACGATAGCGCCGCGCGATGGTCGTGCCGATCACGACCGCACCGACCGAGGCCGGCGCGGGCGCGTCGTCGTCCGCCGACGGCCGGGCGAGCAGCGACACGAGCTCGCGACAGGCGTCGCAGCCGTCGATGTGCGCGAGCAGCCGCTCGCGCGCCTCGATCGTCAGCGCGCCCGCGACGAACGCCGCGGCGGTCTCGGCCTCGAGGCACGCGTCGGCGGCGAGCATCGCTTCACGCATGGCGGCCCTCGATCATGCCAGCACTCGGCCGCGATCGTGCACGAGCGCTCGCCGTCAATAGACACAGCTGGGTGGGTCGGTGAGGCCGGAGCACGCGTTCAAGTTGGGGCAGCATCCCCAGTCGCACGGCTCGCCGTAGCCGGCGCAGCACAACACGCCGAAGCCAGTGACGAAGTTGCAGCTGACGCCGGGATCACACTCGTTGCCGCAGCCACCGCAGTGATCGGGATCGGACGACGTGTCGACGCATGCACCGTCGCACAGCGTGAGCCCGCCGGGGCAGAGGCAGCCGAACTCCGTGCACTCCTGGCCCTGGGCGCACGCGTTGCCGCAGCCCATGCAGTGATCGACGTCGGTCGCCGTGTCCACGCACTGGCCGTCGCACACGGTCTCGCCGTTGGGGCACTCGCACGAACCCGCGATGCAGGTCGCCCCCGACGCGCAGGTCTTCCCGCACGCCCCGCAGTTGTCCTCGTCGCTCTGGGTGTCGACGCAGTCCGTGCCGCACGCCTGCTGCGACCCCGGGCAGTCGCACGAGCCGGCTTGGCAGGTCGCGCTGTCGGGACATTGGTTGCCGCAGTGGCCGCAGTGCGCCTCGTCGGCGTCGGTGTCGACGCAGGTGCCGTCGCACACGCTGCCGCCCCCGGGACAGGCGCACTCGCCATCGTTGCAGCTTTGCGAGGGCAGACACGCGCGGCCACAGCTGCCGCAGTGGAGCGGATCGTGGTCGAGCGCCGCGCACATGCCGTCGCACACCGCGTGCCCGTCGTCGCAGGTGCAGCCGCCGCTGCGGCACACCGCGCCATCGCCCTGGTCGGCCGCGCAGGCCATCCCGACCGTCGGCTCGTCGTCGACGATGCCGTTGCAGTCGTCGTCGCGATCGTTGCACGTCTCGGCGCCGGCTTCACACTGGCACACGTCGCTGCTCTGGCCGATGACCGCGCCGCAGCTCCAGCCGGGCACGCACGCGTCCGACGACACGCAGCTCGAGCTGCACGCGAACTCGCCCTCGCGGATGGGGACGCAGATCGCCGACGCGCAGTCCGAGTTCTTCTCGCACGGCTTGCCGATCTCGCCGTGGCTCTGCTGGCCACAGACGCCGTCGATGCACGTCAGGTGGTCGGACTTGCAGCTGTCGCCGGCGCAGCAGGGCCGATCGAAGTCGCCGCAGTCGTCGTGGCCGGTGTCACCGCCGCCGCTGGCCTCGCCGGCTTCGCTGCCGCTGGTCGCGTGCTGCGCGGGCCCGGGCTCGGTCTTTGCGGCCGAGCCGCAGCCGACCAGCGCGAGGAGGACGCACGACAGCGGTGCGCCGAGGATCGTGGTGTGGAGCCTGTTCATCGCCGTTGTCGTCGTTTCGTGCGCGTCTAGGACGCGCAGCACACGTGGCCGGGGCCGCACTCGGCCGAGTCTTCGCAGGTGCACGCCGTCACCGTGCAACCGTGGGTGTTCGGATCGCAGCAGGTGCCGACGGTGCAATCGCCGTCGGAGCGGCACTCGACGCAGGCACCGTCGTCGCAGACCTGGTCGCCCTCGCACTGCGCGTCGCTCTGACAGGCGCAGCTCGTGTCGCTGCAGGTGCCGGTCGCGAGGTCGCAGCACTTGCCGGCGGTGCAGTCGGCGTCGGAGCAGCACTGCGCGCAGGCGCCGTCGCAGCAGCTCTGTCCGTCGCCGCACTGCGCGTCGCTCTGGCAACCGCAGGCCGCGGCGCTGCAGCTGCCCGCGTCGCAGCAAGTGCCGGCAGTGCAATCGGCGTCGGAGCAGCACTGCGCACAGGTGCCATCGCAGCAGCTCTGTCCATCGCCGCACTGGGCGTCGCTCTCGCAGCCGCAGGCCGCGGCGCTGCACATGCCCGAGGTGGGGTCGCAACAGCTGCCCGCGGTGCAGTCGCCGTCGGAGCAACACTGCGCACAGGCCCCGCCGCAACAGCGCGTGCCGTCGTCGCACTGGGCGTCGCTCGTGCAGGCACAGCTCGCGGGCGAGCACGCGTGGGTCGCGACGTCACAGCAGCTGCCGGCGGTGCAGTCGTCGTCGGAGCAGCACTCGCCGCAGGTTCCGCCGCAGCACACCTGTCCGTCGTCGCACTGCGCGTCGGAGCTGCAGCCGCAGCTGCTCGCGGTGCAGGTGTGGGACGCCACGTCGCAGCACGTCCCGGCGGTGCAGTCGTCGTCGCTGCAGCACACGCCCGCGACGCACATGCGTGGGTGCGCGGGCGGTGGATCGTCGGGCGTGCCGTCGGCGCTCGCGCTGCTGGTGGCGCCCGGCTCGGTGCTGCCGCTGACCTCGGTCGCCGCCGACGAGGCGTCGGATCCGCAGCCGCCGGTCACGACCGCGAGCGCGGCGGCGAGCCATGCGGCGGTGCGTCGGGCATGGGTGCCACCTGGGGCGCGGCGCGAGGGCGCGAGGATCTGGATACGGTCGTGCATCGTGCGGCGCATCGCTGGGCCGCAATCGTTGGGGCCGCGGGCGCGACCGCGGTCGCGTCGCTGCGCGCGACGTCGCAGATGAGCGGAGTCACATCGTCGTGGCCGCGGCGCACCGCGCTGGCACGCGGGCCCGCGCGCTCAGCTGCACAGCGCGTTGGCCGTGCACGCGTTGACGCAGTCGCCGGGCTCCGCGCACGGATCCCCGCGCGAGCCGTCGTAGCAGACCGAGAACACGCAGTTCGGCGCGGCGTCGCAGTCGTCGTCGGCCGTGCACGGCGAGCCCTCCGAGCCGTCGTAGCACGCACCGAAGACGCAGTAGGGCGCGAGCACCGAGCAGTCGTCGTCGGCCGTGCACGGGTCGTAGAGCGCCCCGTCGCTGCACACCGAGAACACGCACGCGAGCACGTTGCAGTCGCCGTCGTCGACGCACGGGTCGTCCTCGCTGCCGTCGTAGCAGAAGCCGTACACGCACACGTTGCCGCCGAGGCAATCGCCGTCGTCGATGCACACGCCGCCGTCGCCGGTGGTGCCGCCACCGCTGCTGCTGCTGCTGGTGCTGCTGCTGCCGTCGCCGCTCGAGCCGCCACCGCTGGAGCTCGACCCGTCGACGCTGCCGCTGGTCGAGTCGTCGCCGGTGGTCGTGCCGTCGGCCGTGGCGCTGCCGCTCGTGTCGGTCGTCGCTGCGCTCGCGCTGCCGCTCGCGCCGCTGTCCGCGGTCCCGCCCTCGCCCTGCGAGGCCGCGTCGAACGTCGTCATCACGGCCGCCGTGCTGCTCGACGACGTGCCGCCCTCGGCGGCCTCGAGCACGCTGCCCGGGCAACCGGTCGCGAGCCCGAGCAACGCCACGGCGACGGCCGGCGAGCGCATCGGTGTCAGAGCTCGGACTTCAGCTCGGGGAAGCGCTGCAGGATCTTGCCGACGTACTTGCCGTTGGGATAGCGCGCCAGGTACTTGCGCCCGCGGTCGAGCGCCTCGGTGATGCGGCCGTCCTCGGTGCTGGCGAGCCACATGCGGAACAGCGCGACCTCGGCCGAGGGATGGTTCGGCGCGCGCCGCAAGAAGGTCTGGAACGCGACCTCGGCGGCCTCGTAGTCGAGCGCGTAGTCCATGCGGAGCATGCCCACGAGCAGGTAACCCTCGACGGCGAGCGGGTCGCTGCCGTACTTGTCGATGAAGGTCGACAGGCACTTGGCCGCGAGGTAGCGGGTGTCGACCGAGTCGTACAGGCCGCGGCAGGACTCGAGCGAGGCCCGCAGCTCCTTGCGGCGGGTGAGCTCGGCGTCGCGCACCAGCGACTCGATGAGATCCTCGCCATCGTCGTCGACCGCGCGGCGGGGCTCGCTCGGCGCGGCCGCGACCACCGCGGGCTTGCTCGGGCGCGGCGCACTGTGGGTCTCGGCCGCGACCGTCTTGACCGGCACGAAGTCCATCGAACGGAAGCGCGGGTCCTCGGGCAGCCCGGGCACGGTCCACGCTGCGGGGATCCGACCATCGGCGAGCGCGAGCGTCTCGCTGCCGTCGCCGTCCTCGTCGCCGGGGTCGTTCGACAGCGGCAGCGCGGCCTCGACCTCGGTGCGGCCGGGGTCGTCGAAGGTCGAGCGCGCGACGTCGTAGCGGAAGCCCGCCTCGACCTCGGCCAGCAGTCGGTTGGTCTTGGGGTGCAGCACCTCGACCTGACCGCGCAACACCGACACGATGGTGTTGTCGTCGGGCTCGACCTGGACCGTGAAGACCGTGCCGATGACGCGCACGATCGCGGTCGGCGTGCGGATCTGCAGCACCGGGTCCGAGGGGCGACGGTCGTAGCGGACCGCCGCGATGCCGCGCTCGACCTCGAGCTCGAGCAGGCTCGGCGACGCCGCGGTCCACTCGATCTCGGAGCTGGGCGAGAAGTTCGCGACGATCTTGCCGACGAGCCCGACCTGCAGCGGGTGCTCGTCGCTCACGACGAAGCGCGTGCCCACCGGGAAGGTGTTCGTGGTCGACGCCTGCTCGCCGGGCGGCATCACCTGCGCGAGTCCGCCGACGACGCGACCATAGCTCTGCGCCGGATGCTCGATGCCACCGGCGGCGCCGTCTCCTTCGCCCTCGTCGCCGGGCGAGCCCGTGACCAGCGCGAGCGGGGCTGGGCGCTCGTCGTCGAACGCCGGCAGCGACAACACCTCGGGCGCCACGTCGAACAGCGTCAGCGTGAGCACGGCTGCCGCGGTCGCGAGACCACCGACCGTCGCGCCCAGGGCCCACTTGCGGTACCAGGGCTCGGGCCGCTCGGTCTTCATCCGCCGCAGGATCGCGTGGAACTCCTTCTCCTCGCGCACGCCCGCGGGCACCGGCGGCACCGCGGGTCCCTCGTAGACCGCGTAGAGCGCCCGATGCATGCGCCGACAGTCGCGGCACGCACGCAGGTGCTCGTCGTAGCGCTCGCGCACGCCCGGCGCCGCGCGATCGCTGAGCACCTGCTCGGAGTCCTCGCGGGCCTCCTGGCAGCCGTACCGCGTGCGCGGTTGTGTCTCTCGGGGTTGCATCGGCGGGTTCACGCGACCACCAGGTCGCGCAGTTGCTTGCGGGCGCGGGTCAGACGGTCACCGATCGTGCTGATCGGCTTCTCGAGGATCTCGCTGATCTCCTGCAGCGTCAGTCCTTCATAGTGATAGAGGACGAAGACTTCGCGAAGATCCGGTCGCAGCTGCTGCAAGATGCGGTGCGCCTCGTCACGCGCCTCGACGCGGGTCGAGCCGACCTTGCTGGCACCGCTGGAGTTGAACCAGTTGAGCGCCGACTTCACGCGCTCGCGACGGAAGCGCTGACGCAGCAGGTTGTGGGTCGTGTTGGCGGTGATGCGGTACAACCACGTGCCCAGCGTGGAGTTGCCTTGGAAGCGATCGAGCGCGTTGAAGGCCCGGGCGAACACGATCTGCGTGAGGTCGTCGATCTCGCAGTCGGGTCCGAGCAGCCGGTACAGGTGCGCGCGCACCTGCGCGTGATACGTCGAGTAGATCTGGCGCAGCGCCCGGTGCTCGCCGACGCGCGCACGCGCGACGAGCTGGCGCTCCTCCGGCGTCAAGAAGGTGCCCGACTCCGCCGCAGCTGCCTCAGCAGGTTGCGTATGCGCAATCGCGAGATTCTCGACGTGCTCGAGCATCGAGGATTCGGAGCGGCCTTCCTGCACTGTGGGACAACCCTTCGCGGAAGTTTTCCGGGGCAGCTGAGCTTATCTGGCGCCGAGCCGCACCGAAAGTGTGAACCACCACGCGCGCAGTCGCGCCTGCGACCCTGGCCGCGGCCGCGCGGGGTCCTGGGGCACCATGGAGTCGCATGCCCCGGCCATCGCCCGAACCGCTGAGCTGGCTGCCGTCGCGGCGCTGGCCCGAGCCGCACGCGTGGGGGCGCGAGCCGTTCGAGCCCCGCGACTGCCTGCCGAAGTACACGGCATTGCTCGAGATCCTCGAACGCGGAGGCGAAGCCGCGCGGCCCGAGGCGCTGCGGGAGGTGGCCGCGCGGTGGCCCGGGGCGCTGCGCGAGGCCCAGCTGGTTCCGCTTGCGTGCCTGCGTGCGCGCGAGCAGGCGGCGCAGACGGCGGCGGCGGGCCCTCGCGCGGCGTTGCTCGACGCGGGGCTCGGGGCCGTGGTGCTCTGGGCCGATCTCTCGATCCTCCTATGGGACCTGCGGACCCTGCGACCGGCCGCGGCCATCGGGCCGGCCTTGGCGCGCCTGGCCGGGGACGCCCGCGCCCGCTGGCCCGCCGATGCCGAGGCCGTCGCGGCCGCCTGGGGCCCGCGCCGCGCGGACGCGCGGCTCGCCCGGGCGTGGCTCGCCGCGCTCGCGGGCTGCAGCCCCGGCGCACTCGACCTCGCGCTGGCCAGGTGAGGCCCGCGCCGCGCTCGTGCATCCTTGCGGCGTGCCGGTCCTGATCCAACGCGTGCTCGCGGCGGCTGCGTTCGCGCTCGCGCTGCTGATCGGCGTGTGGTTGTCGAACAAGTTCCCGCGCGAGTCGGCGGCGCGCGTGCAGGTGCTCCGCGCCGGCGAACGCGATGCCGACAGCGCGCGCGCCAAGCTGGCGCAGGATCGTGCCGAGCTCGAGCACGGCGACGACGCCTACGTCGGCCACCTCGCGCAGCTGGCCGCCACGTGGGGCTTGCCCGCGCCGACGCGTGCCGAGCTCGAGGCGCCGCTGGTCCACGCGGTCGAGCTGGTCGATGCGGTCGCGCTGCAACCCGGCGCGGCGTGGACCGGCACGCACGTGCGCGTCACCGCGGTGGTCGAGCGCGTGACCTACAAGCACCAGGGGGTCACGGTCGCGGCCAACCACACCATCGCGCGGGTCGAGAACATCGGCACCGTGCCGGTGGCGTATCTGGTGCGCGCGAGCTCGGCCGAGCGCGGACGCTGCGAGGTCCGCGGCTCGCGGATGCACAACGCCAACGCGCTGCGTCCCGGCGAGGTCGCCGACATGGTGCTGTGTGCCGGCAGTGGATCGGTGCGGCTCGAGCACGTCGAGGTGCTCGAGGTCAGCGAGTTCCAGCAGCGCTTGCTCAGCCAGGTCAGCCCGCGCGCGCTCGGTGCCGACGACATCACTGCCGGTGCGCACCAACCCATCGAGGCGGTCGAGCCGTGCATCGGCATGAACGCGCAGACGCTCGCGGCGATGGTCCGCGACGGCACCACCACGTGGGCCGACGTCGCCGACTACTTCGCGCGCCACGATTGCCATCGCGATGCGATGCCCGGCGGCTACACGCGCGTGCGGCCGCCGGCCGACGCCGCGGGTTGACGCGGCGGGCACCCGGTCGCGCACGCGCGTGCGCAAGCCCGCGGGTGGCCGCGGGCCCCGTCGCCGCGCGGCCTGCCGTGCGGCCTGCGGGCACGCCCTGCCGCATGGCCGCGCCCGCGGGTCCGCTCGCCCGCCTCGCGGGCCTGGGCGCGCCGCGGTTGCAGCTTGATATCGCTGGGGTTTCCGGCCACGATGGGCGTCGTCCCGGCGTCCGTCCGGGTGCCTGGGGGTCGCGTTGTGACCAAGTCCGAACTGATCGAGGTCGTCGCGCAGGAAGCCAACCTCACCAAGGGCCGCGCCGAGCTCGTGATCAACACGATCTTCGAGGCCATGGTCGACGCGTTGCGCCGCGACGAAGGCATCGAGATCCGCGGCTTTGGCAGCTTCACGGTGCGGCAGTACAAGCCCTACGAGGGTCGCAATCCCCGGACCGGCGACACGGTGCACGTCGCGCCCAAGCGCCTGCCGTTCTTCAAGGTCGGCAAGGATCTGCGCAAGCGCATCAACGGGGAGCGCCCCGAGGGCGCACCCCCGCCGCGGCGTCGCGAGCCGCCCAAGCCGGCCCAGGTCGTGCCGCAGGGCGCGAAGGCGCCGGCGCGCCCGGGCCCGGGCGTGTCCGAAGACGTCATCTGATCACGCGCGCGCGCGCGTCGGTGGGCGCAGCGCGCCGCGGCGCACGTCGAGCCGCATCGGCGTGCCGTCGGGAATCGCTCGCGCGCCCAGGCAACCCAGCAGCGCCGACAACCCCAGCTCGCGGGCCATGAGCGCGCCGTGGCCGAGTGCACCGCCATGCTCGCAGCACACCGCGCGCACGCCGAGCTGCGCGAGCACGACCGCGGCCTGGGCCGTCAGCGCCGGCAGCACCACGATCGCCCCCGGGGGTGGCGGCTCGCGCACCAGCGCCTCGAGGTCGCGGCGCTGCGCGACCACGCCCTCGTGATCGTCGCCGATGCCGACGCCGCGCAGCCACCGTCGCAGCGCCACCGCCGGCTCGCCGTCGACGATGCGCGCGGGCACGCGCAGCTGGGCCGC
>JAIBBS010000323.1 GCA_019694555.1 Nannocystaceae bacterium | reverse complement strand
GGCCAGCCGTGCGCGACGAGCCAGGCCCGCATCCACGCGCACGTGGGCGGCCACGGATCCTCGCGTTCGCGGAAGTGCAGCGACGCGTGCGCGACGACGCGGCCGGTGGGGAAGATCGCCCAGTCCGACGGCTGTTGCGACGGCGAGACCGCGACGCAGCCCGCCGGAAGCGGCGCGAGCACCTGCTCGAGCGCGTTGAGCAGCGCGCCGAGCTGCTCGTACTGATAGGCGGTGACGACGTGCCAGCCGCGGTCGGCGGCGGTGGGGTCGACGACGACGTCCGCGGCGTCGATGGGGTTGCCCACCGGGCCCCAGCTGTGGCTCTCCGGCAGATAGGCCCAGATGCGCCAGACCCCGCCGACGAGCCGCGCGAGCCCGCCGCAGTGCAGCTCGATCCCCACCGAGACGTTGTTGGGGTGGTCGTGGGTCGGCGCGAAGTGACCGGCCCCGGGCCCGCCGGCGTGGTTGCCGTTGCGGAAGATCGGGACGAGCTGGACGACGCCTTCGGCGGGCGACCGTCCGATCACGAAGTGCGCACACTCGCCTGCGCCCGCGGTTTGCGTCCAGGAATCGATCAGATTGGCAAAGCCCTCCGGCACAGACGCGGTGCCGTGCACGACGGTGGCGTAGGGGCGGATCGGACCGCCGACGCGTCCCGCGTGGGCATCGCGTCGCACGGCGCGGCGCCACCAACCATTGGCGTCGAATTCGGGCGGCGCCGGAGCGACCGGCGGCGCAACCGGAGGCACGACCGCGACGACCGGCGGTGCGGGGTCACGCAGGATGCACCGCGACATCGACTGGATCGTCGTGCCCGTCGGCTGTGCCGACCAGTCCGACCGCTCGACGACGGAGTCGCGGATCTCGAGGTGTTGCGACGGCGAGAACGTGTCGACGATGGTGATGGGATCGATGCTGGCGACGAGCGCGAGCACGCGGCTGCCGTCGGCGAACGTGATCGCGGCGAGCTCGCCGGGCAGGGGATCGGCGGCAGCGACCCAGTAGATGTCGTGGCCGGGCAGCACCCAGTGGCCGCCCTGCTCGTCCTGCGCCGTCCACGGGCCGCTCGAGGTCGTGGAGTACTGGACGTCGAGCAGGCGGCCGGTCTCGGCGTCGCGGAAGGTGAAACGCTCGTTGCTGGGATCGATCTGGATGATCGTCCCGACGTACTGTCGATCGAGCGGGTCGCCCTGCACGGTGTAGAGGATGAAGTCGTCGCTCTGCATTGCCTGAGCAGACGAGGTCACCCTCGGTTTGATCACGACCGTGGACGGAAATCTGCGCGGGACCGACGGCTGCCGTGTCGGATGGCCGATCGGCCGCGATCGCCCGGCCCCGCAGTGCCGGGTGTCTCGCGACAGCGGACTCAGCGGCGGCGTGCGGACGTCTTCGCGGCGACCGTCTTGCTGGTCTTCTTCGCGCCGCTGGGCCTTTCGGTGCGCGTCGCGACCGCCTTCGCAGCGCTCGTCGTCTTCGCGACCTTCTTCGCCGTGCTCGTCTTCGCGGCCTTCTTCGCCCGGCGCTGCTTGGGCGGCAGCGTGGCCGTGAACGCGAGGCTGCGCGCCAGCCACGTGCGCAGCGTCGCCGCCTGGCGCATCACCGCGCTGGGCAACAACACCATGTCGCGCATCAACCGGCCGTTGCCCATCGGATCGAACGGCGTCGCGCCTTGACGCAGCGCCTCGGCGAAGTGCGCGGGCTCGAGCCGCGCGCACACGGAGTCGGCGAACAGGCCCGCGGCCATGTGACCACCGACCATCATCGCGATGCCGCCGAACATCGACAGCGTGGTGACCCGCTCGTCGTCGGGCACCACGCGCAGGAACAGCGGCTTGTGCTCGGCGGGGATCTTGATCCACTTCATGCGCGCACGATGCTAGCGCGCGAGCCCACCGCTGCGGCGCTGCGGGTCGAGATCCGCGGCCGCGTCAGACCAGCGGCGCTTCCCAGTCGTCCTCGGCCGTGATGCCGCCGGCGCGCCAGCAACCGGCGATCGGATCGAGGCTTCCGTGTCCACCCACGGCGGCGAGCTCGTCGGCGTCGAGCAGCTGGAGTCCGGCGGGCACGGGCAGGGCGAGCTCGGGCTTGGTTCGAGGGTCCACGACTGGGCGTGCCGCTGCGGTCGCAGTGGTTCCCGCTAGAACGCGACCTGCAGCTGCAGCCGCACCTGGTCGAAGCCACGCGCGACGGCGCGGTCGGTCCAGATGCGAAAGTAGTCGCCCTGCAGCTTCAGGTTGTGCCCGGCGAAGTAGTAGTTCAATCCGCCGCCGAGCTCGCCGCCGTCGCCGAGTGCGGTGCCGGGGCCCAGGCCGAGGACCTGCGACACGCGGAAGGTCGGCTCGAGGTACGTGCGCGGCAGCAAGAAGCCCAGCTGCGCGAACCAGCCCTCGCCGTTGCGCGCGGCTGCGGTCGGGATCGGCACGCCCGCGTCGTTGACCGCACTGCCGGGGCGACGCTTGCCGCGACGCCACAGGTAGCCGCCCTCGACGTAGAGGCCGCGGAACTTGATCACCGCGTCGGCGGTGGCGTTGTGCATGTCGGTCGTGCCGCCATCGGCGGGGCGATCGCCGAGCACGCCCTTGTCGTTGTGCGCGCGATCCATGTACGCATACGCGGCGCCGAGGCTCATGCGGAATCGCTTGCCGCGCGCGAGGTCGGCCGAGTCGTAGTCGTCGAACAGGCCCAGCGGCAGGATGTCGATGCGGCCGGTGTAGAGCAGGCCGCTGTCGGAGAAGCGCTCGGCGTTGCGGCCCTCGCCCATGAACACACCGGCGTAGTAGCGCAGCCGTCCCAGGCCCAGGAAGTCCTCGGAGCGCAGGTCGAAGCCGATGTCGCGGTCGAGGTTGAACTCGGCGTTGGCCAGCGAGCGATCGACCAGCAACGGGTTGATGTCCTGGATCAGTCGCTCGCGGCTGTACTGCGGCCGGTACATGCCGACGCGCAGCGTCAGGTCGCGCAGGCGATCGAAGCTCATGTACACGTCCCACGCGGGGTGCGAGTGCAGCGTGCCGTCGCGCAGCTGCAGCTCGCGGGGCGCGAGCGCCAGCTGGAAGAAGTACTTGGCGTGCTCGCCGAAGACGTTGCCCCAGAACACCACCCGCAGCCGACGCAGCTCGAACGCATGCTGGAACGGCGCGCTGCCGTCGTTGAAGTGCTTCGCGGTGTACTGGAAGCCGGTGCGCAGGCTCAGGTTGAGCGCGAAGCGACCGTCCTTGCTCGCGAGTCCCAGACCCTTGCCGGGGGTGAACGTCGCGCGACCGACCGCGAGCGTGCTGGGCTGCAGCGACAGGCCGCGGCGCGGCGGCAACCACGGCTCGCCCGCCGGCGAAGGCTTCGCGGCGGCTGGGCGCGCGGCCGGCTCGGGTGCGCGCGCGTCGGTGCGCGGCGTGGGGATCGTGCGCGCGGCCTGGCCCTGCGGCAGCGTCTCGGGTTCCGCCGGCGCGGGCTCGGGCGGGGGATCGGGTGCGTCGTCGCGCGCGAGCGCGGCGGCATCGATCGCCGCCGCGTCGGACGGCGGAGCCGCGAGCACAGCGAACGCGAGGGCGGCGGCGAGCATCGACGCGGTGCCCACTATAGTGGAGTCGCGGTCACCGCGAACCGGGGGTCACGGTCGAGCGCAGCTGACCACGACGCCGCCGCCGCGCGTCACGGCGCCTTCTTGCTGTCCTCGGCCTTCTTGCTGTCGCCGGCCTTGGCGTCGCTCGCCTTGGCGTCGCCGGCCTTGCTGCCCTCGGCCTTGGCGTCGCTCGACTTGCTGTCGCCGGCCTTGCTGTCGCCGGCCTTCGCGTCCGTCGGATTCGTGCCGGCCTTGCTGTCGGCCGGAGCATCGGCCTTCGCATCGGGTGCCTTCGCGTCCGCGGGCGCGTCGGCCTTGGCGTCGGGCGCCTTGGCGTCGGGTGCGGCGCCCGCGGAGGGGCTACCGGGGCCGTCGAAGCAGCACATCACGCCGGGGTTGCGATCCGACGCGACCGCACCGCAGCCCTCGGAGGTGCCGATCGAGATCTTGGTCTTGCCCTTCCACACCGCGTCCTTGCACTTGCCGGACTTGCAGTCGTTGCCGCAGCACACCGGCTCGGAGCCGAGGCCCGACTGCACGCACTTGAAGTCCTGATCCTTCGCGATCGTGGGGCAGGGGTTGATCTCGTCGGTGGGCGAGTGGCTCATCGCGGCGTTGAAGCGACCGGGACCGGCGTTGTCACACTCCTTGGTGTTGGTGTGGCCGGTCAGATCCGCGGCCTTGCCGTCGTTGCCGCACACGTGCCAGCCCGGCGCGCACAGATCCGCGGGCACGGCACACTTCTCGCCGTCGTCGCCGCAGGCCTTGCCCGTGGGCTTGTCGCGCAGGCTCTTGGCGCCCTGCCAGCTGCCGACGCAGCCGGCGACGCGCGGGTTCTTCTTCAGATCCGCGAAGCCCTCGCGCTGACCGTCGGCGCAGCCGATGACCTTCGGGTCGCCCTTCTCGCTCTCCGCGTACTTGTAGTCCGCGGGGCCAGGGCGATCGCCGTCGAAGTAGTCACCTTCGTATGGACCCGAGCCGCAGGTGCAGCCAGCCAACCACATCGATCCGAACAGCGAGAGCACACAGACGAGCGAGCGCCGAGGGAACCCAAACATGCGGCGAAGAATAGGCAAGCCCGGCGCCGAGTGAAAGGGGCTCGCGCGCATCGTCTGCGCCCGGCGGCAGCCGGCTGTGCCGGGGCCGGGCCCGGCGGGGCCCGGGTCGGGCGCCGCGGCCCCGACGCGTCACTCGTCGTCGTCGCCGTCGTCGCCGCGCTGCGCCAGCTCGGCCTCGAGTCGGCGCATCGCCTCGACCTGCGGCTTGGACACGACGTACGAGACCGCGACGCTGATGAAGTACAGCGCGGTCATCGGGATGCCCATGAGCCAGATCGTGATGGGATCGGGCGGCGTGAGCACCGCCGAGGCGATGGTGATCAGCAGCACCGCGACCTTCCAGTGCCGCAGCAGCGACAGGTACGTGATGATGCCGGCCTTCGACAGGAAGAACACCGCCAGCGGCATCTCGAACATGAGTCCGAAGCCGAACAGCACCTTCATCACGTAGCTGGCGTAGTCCGCGTAGGTGTATGCGGTGTGGACCTCGACCGAGCCGACCGCGGTCTTCTTCTGCGCGTAGGTCAGGAAGAACTCGGTCGCGATCGGCAGTACGACGTAGTAGCAGAACGCGGCGCCGGCCACGAACATGATGGCGCTGGTGGCCACGAACGGCACCACCAAGCGCTTCTCCTGCGCGTACAGGCCCGGCGCGATGAACATCCACAGCTGGTAGAAGATCACCGGCGCCGACACGAACACGCCGGCGAACAGCGCGATCCAGATGTCGGTGAGGATGACGTCGAGCGCGGTGAGGTTGAGCAGCGTGGGCTCGCCCTCGAGGCCGGCGGATCGCCAGGCCTCGCCGAAGGGTGCCCACATGAACGCGGTGATGTAGTCGACGAAGACGTAGGCGACGATGGCCGAGAGCACCAGCGCCAGGAAGGCGCGGCTGATGCGACGCCGCAGCTCCGCGAGGTGATCGAAGAACGACATCGGCGTGTCGCCCTCGGGCCCCTCGGCGAGCCCGTCGGCGCCGTTGTTGGCAGGGGCGGGGGCGGGCTGCTTCGCGTCGGCCATGCGTGCTTCGTGGGTTCGGGGCGAGACGAGGCGCGCGGCTCAGGCCGCGCCCTGATCGAGTCCGGTGCTGCCGCTCGCGGCGGCAGCGGGCGTGGGCTCGGCGGCGGTCGCCTCCGCGGCGGCGGGTGCCTCGGCGGCGGGCTCGGGGCGACCCGGTCGCGCGGCT
>JAIBBS010000322.1 GCA_019694555.1 Nannocystaceae bacterium | reverse complement strand
CCCGATGCGCGCCGGCGCGCGGGCACGGCCTGCCCGCCGATCGCGAACGCCTCGAGCGCTCGTCGGGCCGGCCGCGCGCGCGCGGCTGCAGCGTCTTACGCAGCCACGCCACAAACCCCTGCGGTCCAGCCGATCCTCCGCGTCCGTGGGCGCGGCTTTGCAGTAGGATGCGCAGTTGCTGTCATGGACCATCGCCTCGCCATCTTGCCGATCGCCACGCTGCTGTGGGCCTGCGCCGACCAGGGCCGCGAGCAGACCACCGTCACGACCGCGCCGCTGACGAGCGCCTCGGTCGGTGACTCCGGGATCCTCGACGACGACGGCGGCACCACCGACGCGAAGCTCGATCTCGGCGGCGCGGACGGTTCGGGCGATGGCCAGGCCGAGGGCAGCGGCAACTGTCAGCCCGGGCCCACCAACGCGACGTTGCGCGGCACGGTGTGGGCACCGAACTTGGAGATCCCGATCAGCGGCGCGCTGGTCTACGTCTCGACGCAGGATCCCGAGCCGGTGCCCGACGGCGTGTACTGCTCGGAGTGCGTCGGCGTGCCGTGCGATGCCAACTTCGTGCTGACCGAGCCCGACGGCAGCTTCGAGCTGCCCGCGAGCGCGGGCCCGGGGCAGAAGCTGATCGTGCAAAAGGGCGAGTTCCTGCGCGTCACCGATCTCGACGTCGCCCAGGGGGACAACGCGGTCGATGCCGTCGCTTCGAGCCTGCCTGGACAGTGGAACCCCGACGCGGGCATGTGGATCCCGCGTATCGCGGTGGTCGATACGTTCAACGACAGCATCTACAACATCCTGGCCAAGATCGGCCTGGGTCAGGTCGATGGCAGCGGCGCGCTCGTGCAGGGCAGCCAGCAGTTCAACCTGCTGTCGCAGCCGCAGGGTGGCTCGCTGCTCGACGACCTCGACGAGATGCGCAAGTACCACATCATCTTCATCCCGTGCATGTCGCAGGTCGGCATGGGCGATCTCTCGGAGCTGCGCATCCTCAACATCCGTCAGTGGGTCGAAGAGGGTGGCAAGTTCTACGTCACCGACTGGGCCAACGAGTACATCTACGAGACCTTCCCGGACTACCAGACGCTCAACGGCCAGAACTTCGATCCCGACCTCGGCTACTACGACACCACCGGCACCGTGCTCGACCCGAACCTGCTGGCGTGGCTGCAGGCGCTGCCGGCCCCGCTCAAGGACATCGGTGCTGGCCACCCGAACCTGCTGTCGCTGCCGCAGGTCGAGCTGGTCGACAACTGGTCCGGCATCGACGCGATCCCGCCGGTCATCACCCAGGACATGATGGGCAACGACGTGAACGTCGGCCATCACCCGTGGGTCGAGGGCGTGTGCCAGTCGTGCTCGCCGGTGGGCGCTGCGCGGCCGATGACGATCAGCGCCGACTACGGCTGCGGCCGCATCATGTTCAGCACCTACCACACCGACGAAGGCGCCCACGCCGGGCTCACGCCGCAGGAGCTGATCCTCCTCTACATCATCCTCGAGATCGGCGTGTGCCACGACGAGCCGCCGCCGCCCCCACCGCCGGTCGGATGAGCGTTCGCGGGCGGCCTCGCGCCGCGCGGAGCCGCCCGTGGCGGGACGACGCGCGGCCGGGCACACTGGATCCCCTATCGGCTGCGCTGCCGCAGCCGGCACTTGCGGGGGATGTCATGACTGGCTTCGATCGTCGCGGGATCACGGTGTGGCTGCTGGGCGCGGTGCTCGGTGCGTGCGGCTTCGACTCGGCGGGCGGCAGCGGTGGCACCGACAGCGGAACCGCCGGCTCGACCGGCAGCGCGAGCGCGACGGCGAGCGCGACCGACAGCGCGAGCGCGAGCGCGAGCGTCAGCGCGAGCGCGGACGGCAGCGGGGATGCCAGCGTCAGCGCGAGCGCGACGGACAGCGCGAGCGCGACGGACAGCGCGAGTGCCAGCGCGAGTGCCAGCGCGACGGACAGCGCGAGCGCGACGGACAGCGCGAGCGCGACCGACAGCGCGAGTGCGACGGGCAGCGCGGGCAGCTCGGGCAGCGCGAGCGCGACGGACAGCGCCGGCAGCTCGGGCAGCGCGAGCGCGACGGACAGCGCGGGCAGCTCGGGCAGCGCGAGCGCGACGGACAGCGCCGGCACGACCGGCAGCGCGACCGATGCCAGCGCCAGCACCACCGACGCCACCGCCGGCGGCTCGACCACCGATCCGACCGTGGGCGGCAGCAGTGGCACCGACGGCGGCGGCAGCACTGGCGGCGGTCCGACCATCTGCGATCCGGACCCCGCCGACACCGAGTGTGCCGCGTGCGCGCGCATGGCCTGCTGCGACGAGCTGCAGGCGTGCATCGGCAACCTCGTGTGCCTGTGCCTGCTCAACTGCGTCGTCGACGGCGGCCTGCCCGAGGACTGCCAGACGATGTGTGGCGAGAACGCGGTCTCGCAGGCGGTGGTCGACTGCGGCCAGACCAACTGCCCCGCCTGCGTGCCCTGAACGGCGCGGCTACTTGATCGCGAAGTCGAACGGCACCGAGATCGTCGCCGACTTGCCGCCGCCGAGCTTGGGCCACACCGCCTTCTTCGCGGCGGTCGACAGGCACGTGGCGAAGTCACCGTCGGGCACGTGGTCGACGACGTCGGCCGACATGATCTTGCCGTGGCTGCCGACGATGTAGCGGATCGTGATCTTGGCGGTGAAGCCGGGCTTGCGGCCGAGCTCGGCCTGGTAGCACGTGAGCAGCTCGGGCTCGAGCTTGGCTGCGACCTCGCCGACCTTGGCCGCGTCGATCGTGCCCTTGATCTCGGCGTCGAGGTGCGTGACCGCGGGGTTGCCCGCCGGCGGCGTCTCGGGCGGCGTCTGGGCGGGCGGCGGCGTGGTGGTGGTGTCGGTGGGCGTGGTCGCCGGCGTGGTCGTGGTCGGAGTCGTCGGCGTGGAGCCGGCGCCGCTGGTGTCGACCGTCGCCGAGGTGCCGCCGGGCGCGTTCGTCACGCTGACCTGACCGCCGCTCGACGAGACCTTGGTTTCACAGGCCGCCGCCGCGAGCAAGACGGCGAGGCAGGGGATGCTGCGGACGATCGCGGTTGCCATGGGCGATCTCATACACCAAGCCCGACGGCGACGCGATCGCAACCCATGCGACACTGCCGGCGATGGACGAGCTCGAGCTGCCGCGGCCCGACGACTGGCACCTGCACCTGCGCGACGGCGCGAACCTGCCGGATCTCGTGCGGGCCAGCGCCCGCTTCGGTCGCGCGATCGTGATGCCCAACCTCAAGCCGCCCGTGACCACCGTGGCGGCGGCGCGGGCCTATCGCGAGCGCATCCTCGCCGCACGCCCGGCGGGCTCGGACTTCGAGCCGCTGATGACGCTGTACCTCACCGCCGCGACCAGCCCGGCCGAGGTCGAGGCCGCGGCGCGCGACGCCAGCGTGCACGCGATCAAGCTCTACCCCGCGGGCGCGACCACCAACGCCGACGCCGGCGTGCACGACGTGCTCGCGTGCGCCGAGGTCTTCCGCGCCATGGCCGACCACGGCGTGCCGCTGCTGGTCCACGGCGAGAGCATCGATCCCCGCGTCGACGTGTTCGATCGCGAGGCGGTGTTCGTGCGCGAGACCCTCGCGCGGCTGATCGAGCAGCACCCGCGCCTGCGCGTGGTGCTCGAGCACGTCAGCACCGCCGAGGGCGTGGCCTTCGTCGAGGCCGCACCGCCGACGGTCGCGGCGACCATCACCGCGCACCACCTGTTGTACGACCGCAACGCGATGTTCCAGGGCGGCATCCGCCCGCACATGTACTGCCTGCCGGTGCTCAAGCGCGCGAGCCACCGCGAGGCGCTGCTGCGCGCGGCGACCTCGGGCAACCCCAAGTTCTTCCTCGGCACCGACAGCGCGCCGCATGCCCGTCCGACCAAGGAGACCGCGTGTGGCTGCGCCGGCGTGTTCACGGCCCACGCCGCGCTCGAGCTCTACGCCGAGGCCTTCGATGCCGCCGGCGCGCTCGCAGCGTTGCCGGACTTCGCCAGCCGCTTCGGTCCGGCGTTCTACGGCCTGCCGGTGAGCCCGCAGACCGTGCGACTGCGGCGCGAGCCGTGGCGCGTGCCCGAGCGCCTGCCGTTGGGCGAGGGCGAGCTGGTGCCGCTGCGCGCGGGCGAGACCATCGCGTGGCGTTGGCTACCGACGTGATCCCGACGCCACGATCGCGTCGGCTCTGCTACGGTCGCCCGCGGTGAGCGACTCGACCCCCACGGCCGTGCGCGCGGTGCCTCGCACCGGCGTGATCTTCGTGACCACCGAAGCCACGCGGCGCGGCTACGACCCGGCCGATCCATCGTGGTGCAACCTCGGTCAAGGCCAGCCCGAGACCGGCGATCTGCCGGGCGCACCGCCGCGTGTGCTCGAGGTCGCGATCGATCCCAACGAACGCGACTACGCGCCGGTCGCCGGCATCTGGGAGCTGCGCGAGGCGGTCGCGGCGATGTACAACCGCTTGTACCGGCGCGGCATGCCGTCGCAGTACACCGCCGAGAACGTGTGCATCTCCGGTGGAGGTCGCGTGGCGCTCACACGCGCGCTCGCGAGCCTGGGCAGCGTCAACCTCGGTCACTTCCTGCCCGACTACACCGCCTACGAGGAGCTGCTCGACATCTTCCGCGGCTTCTCGGCGATCCCGATCCTGCTCGAGCCCGAGCGCGGCTACGCCATCGACGTGGCCGAGCTGCGGCGCGAGATGCTCGGCCGCGGCCTCTCGGCGCTGTTGGCCAGCAACCCCTGCAACCCCACCGGCAAGCTGATCGGCGGTGACGACCTCGCGCGCGTGGTCGCGCTGGGCCGCGAGCTCGACTGCACGTTGTTGCTCGACGAGTTCTACTCGCACTACGTGTGGATCGATCGCTTCGGCGGCGAGCTGCCGGTCGAGAGCGCCGCACGCTACGTCGAGCAGGTCGATCGCGATCCGGTGGTGCTGTTCGACGGCCTGACCAAGAACTGGCGCTACCCCGGCTGGCGCGTGGCCTGGACGCTGGGACCCAAGTCGGTGATCGAGGCCATCACCAGCGCGGGCTCGTTCCTCGACGGTGGTGGCACGCGGCCGCTGCAGCGCGCCGCCTTGCCGCTGCTCGAGCCCGAGCACGTCGACGCCGAGACCCGCGCGATCTCGGCGGTGTTCCGCGAGAAGCGGCGCCGCATGATCTCGCGGCTGCGCGAGATCGGCGTGCGCATCGATCGCGAACCCGAGGGCACCTTCTACGTGTGGGGCGACGTCTCGCAGCTGCCGGCGCCGCTGGCCGACGGCATGTCGCTGTTCGAGCACGCGCTGGGCGAGCGCGTGATCGTGGTGCCGGGCGCGTTCTTCGACGTCAACCCCGGGCACCGCCGCGCCCGCGCCTCACGCTTCCACGGCTACGTGCGCTTCTCGTTCGGCCCGGGTGCGGACGTGCTCGAGCGCGCGTGCGACCGCCTCGCCGAGCTGGTCGCACGCATGCGCTGAAGCGACCTCGCGCCGCGGCTCACTCGCGCCACAGCGCAAGCTTCAGCGACCACGACTCCGTGCCACTTTCGGCGATCGCACAGGCGGCAGCCTCGACCAGGCCGTGGACGTCGTCTCCCAGCGGGCCGATCTCGCCGGGGTAGACGAACGCGTCGACGCCCGCGGCGGTCCGTGCGAGCCGCAGCGTCTCGCCGTCGCCGCAGGCACCGGCCTCGACGCGTGCGGCCATGGCCGCGAGCCACGCGTTGGCGCCCGCGGGGATGCCTTCGTCGAGCGGCACGCAGATGCCGACCAGGCCGCCGCCCGCGGACTCGTCGTAGGCGATCA
>JAIBBS010000321.1 GCA_019694555.1 Nannocystaceae bacterium | reverse complement strand
CGCCTCCAGCAGATCACATCTCGTGCCCTCCCGCGACGTGCGTGGTTGCCGCTCGGGCACGGGCACGGGCACGGGCACGGGCACGGAGGAGCGAGACCCCTTACGGGGTCACGCTCCTAGCAGCCCGTGGTGAAACCCGGCAACACGAGAACAACGCCCTCGGCCCCCATGGCTGCGTTGCTCGGAGCTCGAAATACGCCCGGTATTCCTTCGTCCTCGCGCCTTGCCCTGGGGGCCGATGACGTCGTTCTCGCGCCGCCGAGTTTCACCACAGGCTGCTAGTCTCCCCCCGCGATGTCCGAACGCGTGCTCGTCGTCGGTGCCGGTGCCGTGGGCCAGGTCTTCGCGCACCATCTCGCACGCGGTGGTGCCGAGGTGGCGCTGCTGGTCAAGCCCGCGCACGAAGCCGCGCTGCGCGAGGGCATGACGCTGTACCGTCTGCGCCGCCGCGGCCCGCTGCGCGAGCGCTTCGAGGGCTATCGCATCCTCACCGCGCCGAGCCAGGCCGCGGGTACGCGATGGGATCAGGTCTACAGCGCGGTGTCGTCGGCGGCGTTGCGACCGGCCACGTGGTTCGCCGAGCTCGCGCGCGCGACCGGCGATGCGACCGTGGTGTTCCTGCAGCCGAACATCGACGACCGCGCGATCGCGACGACGTACGCGGATCCGCAGCGGCTGGTCGACGGCATGATCGGGTTCATCGCGTACCACAGCCCGCTGCCGGGCGTGACCGACGACCGCGATCGCGACGGCGGTGCGCCGGGCATGGCGTTTTGGTTGCCACCGGGCTCGCCCAGCCGCTTCGCGGGCGACGAGCTGCGCACCACCGCGGTGATCGACGCGCTGCGCCGCGGCGGCCTGCCGGCCTCGCGCATGGACCCGTCGTCGTTCGCCGCGGTGACGCCGTTCGCGAACGCGGTGCTGTACGCCTGCATCGCGACGCTGCAGGCCGCCGGGTGGTCGCTCGCCGCGCTCGCCGACGATCGCTGGCTCGAGCGCCTCGGCGCCGTCGCGACCGAGTCGCTCACGATCGTCTCCGACCACCTGCAGCTGGGCATCCCGCTGGGCGCGCGCCTGGTGACCAACCCCCTCGTGCTGCGCGCCGCGCTGCGCCTCGCCCCGGCCGTCGTGCCGCTGCCGCTCGAGCCCTACCTGCGCGCGCACTTCACCAAGGTCGGCCCGCAGATGCGCCTGGGCCTGGCCGCCTACGCCCAGCTCGGCGCCGCCGCAGGCCTGCCCACCGACGCGCTCGCGCAGCTGTGCGCGGCCATCGACCCCGCCCTGCAACCAGCCGGCTCGCCCCCCCTTGCAGGGCCGGTGCCCCTCTGTTAGCTTCCCGCCCCGCTTCGGCGAACACCGAAGCACCCACGCATCCGTAGCTCAGCTGGATAGAGCGTCGGTCTACGGAACCGAAAGTCGGAGGTTCGAATCCTTCCGGATGCGCTGGGGTCCCGAGAGGGTCCCGCACGGTGACCCTCGTCTAGGGCGCGATGAAGGTGGCGTCTTCGCCGACGGACTCGACCTCATCGGCGGTTCCACAGGCCTCGCAGAACGCGAGTCGCCAATGCACGGTCGTCCCGGTCGGGAACGCGGCCAGGTCGGGGTGGTCGAAGTCGAGGATCCGCGAGAACGTGCGCGGCGTGATCTCCGGCCCGGTGCGCCACGGCTTGGTCTCGTGCCCGTAGGTGGTGTCGGCGCCCAGCTGGAAGCGGTAGTCACCTTCACCGCCGAAGGTGTTGATCACGCCCTGCACGCGCACCCGCCGATCGCCGATCGGTGTCGCCACGCCCGTGGTCACCTCGGGCTCGCCGGTGGGCACGGTGTAGACGAGGTCGTCGCCGGGAACGACGCCGTCCGCGGTCTCGACGACGAGCCGATAGTGGTAGGTGACGCCGGAGACGAGCTCGTCGGGCAAGTCCTCGGTCACGGAGTACCAGTCGTCGTCGGTCTCGAAGACGCCGCCGCTTCCGAAGACCTCGATCTCACCGAGGCCCCAGGCGTCGTCCTGGTAGCCGCTGTTCACCGACACCCGCAGCTTGGTGGCCTGGGCCGCGAGCCCCGCCCACAACCGGTAGGCGAAGTTGGGCCCGTGCTCACCGACCGGTGGCAACTCGCCGCTGGCGATCGACGCCCAGTTCGTACCGTCCGCCGATACGCTGATCTCGACGTCGCGGCTGGGATGCTCGGGGTCGTTGTGCAGCTGCACCCGCTCGACGGTGATCGGCACCGCGAAGTCGAACTCGAACACCAGCGGCTGGGCGGGGTTCGCAGCGCTGATCCAGGTGTGGCCCGCGCCGTGACGGTAGCCGTCGGTGAGCGCCGCGGGGTCGCTGCCCTCGGGGGCGCCGACCATGACGCCGCCGTTGGAGGGCAGCACCAGCGAATGGTTGCGGTACGTGATCTCCAGCGCGTCGAAATCGATCGCGCACGGATCGCTCACCACGCCGGTCTGGGGATCGTAGCCGCTGCCGAGGAGGAAGTCGCTGTCGACGAACAGCAGCAGGTGGAAGAAGTCGACGTCGAGATCGCCCAGGACCTCGCGCAGCGGGTGATAGACGTAGCGATCGTCGTTGCGCTGCGTGCGGTCCCGCCCCGCGTAGCTCCACTGCCGCGTATCGGCGCGCAGGCGGTAGCTCTGGCGCGACCACTCGCCGGAGTAGAGCGCGTCGGTGAGGAAGTGACCGGTGTGGGCCCAGTTCGACATCTGCGAGCCGTCTTCGCGGGCGCTGGCGTCGACCTGCGACCACCACACGAGCTCGTCGCCGCGGAAAAACGGCACGGGTTGCCGTGGGTCGACCCAAGTGGTCCGGCCCGCCCAGTTCACCCCTCGCACGCGGACATGCACGACGGCGTCGGTGAAGTCGGGTGCTGCCCCGCCCAGCGCGGCCGACGGGTAGTCGAGCTCGAAGTAGCCGGGATAGAAGTACTGGACCAGGTGCAGCCAGCCGATCCCGTCGGTGTGGTTGTAGTCGGTGCCGGTCGGCTCGGAGTAGCGGACGAAGCCGCCCTGCTCGGGATGGAAGACCAGATCCTGTCCCGATCCCCCACGCCAGCCGCCGAGTCCATCGTCCCACGCCTCCTCGTAGTGAGCCGCCAGTCGCGGGCCGAGCTGCCGATGCGGCGTCGAGTGATCGTAGGCCGCCGTCTCGCCGTACTCGAACCACCACGTTCCCGGGGCGCCGCGCGGCTGGACGCGGCCGTTGACCGAGAACGACGCCGTGCCGCGGGAGGTCGCGCCCAGCGTCTGGGCGAGGACTCCGTCCACGGTGCCGGTGTCGCTGCCGGTCTCGCCGCTGGTGCTGGTCTCGGTGCCCGTGGTGGTGCCGGTCGTCCCGTCGGCGAGACCGGAGGTGCCGGCCATCGTGGTCGCGTCGTGCGTGCCCGCCTCGCCGGTGGTGGTCGCGGACGGCTCGGCCGTGGTCGCTCCGCCGCAAGCGGCCTGGAGCGCCGCCAGCACGAAAGCCTTGGTTCGGTCGGAGCAGCCTGCATGCATCGGTCGCGACCCGCGTTGTGAGGGGCGCGCGTCCGCAGCGACATGCGGCGCCCCACGTTCGAGACTAACACGGCTGCGCGGGTCACCGTCCGCGAAGTGCTGCGTCGCGCGGGCGCACTGCCGCTTCGTGGACGCCGGCCGAGCCCTCGCCGTTGTGTGGCCCGAGACCGGCGCGTGGCCGCGCCGAGCGCGTCGCCGGCGGCGCGACGAAAAATTCCCGGCGGCGGGAATCCAATCGCCCGCGAGGCTCCTCTAGGCCGCGGAGGCTCGCCCTTGTCGCTCGCAAAAGCTCTCTACATCAAGAACGTGCCCGGCTGGGAACGCACCCTGAGGATCCTCGCCGCGATCGCCATGATCGCGGTCGCGCTCGCGATGCTGCAGGCACCGTGGAGTTGGCTCACCGCGATCGGTGGGGCTGCGTTCGCGCTGACCGGGTTGTTCGGGTTCTGCCCGATGTGCGCCATGGTCGGCCGGCGATTGACGCCGGGATAGCGACGGGCCATGACTGCTGCAGTGGATCTCGCGCTCATCGATGCCGCGCGACGCGGCGAGCCCACGGCGATCGTGGAGCTGCTCGTGCTCTGCCGACGCGACGTCCGTCGCTACGCGCAGAGCAGCTGTGCGATCAGCGACGTCGACGACGCCGTGCAAGAGACGTTGCTCGTGCTCTCGCGCTTCGTGTCCGGGTTACGACACCCGCGCGCGCTCTCGACGTGGCTCTTCCGCGTCGTGCGGCGCGAATGTCGACGGCTCGCCCGCACCACGCTGCGCTGGGATCCCTGGCAGGAAGCCAAGGTCGAGGCGCTGGTCCAAAGCCGCTCGCCGCACGCGCTGCGGCTCGACGTGGCCGCGGCGCTCGAGTCGTTGCCGCCCGATGCCCGAGAGATCGTCGTCTTGCGCGACTTCGAGGAGCTCACCCTCCGCGAAATCGCCGACCAGCTGGGGCTGACGATCCCCGCGACGAAGAGTCGGCTGCATCGGGCGCGCGAGCTGACGCGCGAGTACTTGCTGGCGCAGTGATCGCGACGGCCCGCGTGACCGCAGGTGCGGCTCGAACGAGGCTGGGCGGCGCCGAGCGGTCGCGCCAATCTCGGCCGAAGTGGACACGAGCGTTCCGACCCAGCGGGTCTGCGCTTGGGTTCACGCACGTCGTTGAAGAGGAACGCGACCAGTCCCCACAGCAGCGGGAAGTCGAGGCCGATCGACGTCAAGACCGAGGCCGCCGCGCTCGGCGAGATGCTGACGAAGTCCCTGCCGCCCTCGCGGCTCGACCCACTCGAGCAGATCGCCGCCAAGGCGACGAAGGCGGGCGACGTCGACGCGCGCGGCTGGCTCACCTCGATGGCGTACTCCGCGACCCGCGCCGGCGTCGTGATCTGCGACAGCCTCGACGCGGCCGCGCAGATCCTCACCCGCGAGGGCGACGGGGGCAGCCCGGTGCCCGCGAAGGATCGCGTGAAGGAAGGGCTCCATGCGCGTGCGCAAGGAGCTGAACTTCGGGCGCGAGCGTGACCGGCGGGATCCTCGTTTGTGCTGTAGGGTCGGCCGATGCGTCGGTTTTCCCTGCTCGTCGTACTCGCGAGCTGCTCGTCGCGCGACGCCAGACCGGAACCCGCGCCCGCGCCCACCGGCCGAGCGCCGAACCTCACCGAACAACAGAACCAGGCGATGGTCCGCGAGATCGTGCAGCAAGCGTCCGCCGACACGGAGCCTCGCGCGAGGTCTTGCGAACGACCCGCGACGATCGATCGCGCCGACGTCACGGGTACGCTGCGCGTGACCGAGTTCGGCGGCAAGACGATGCACCTCGCGGTCGGCAATCTCGACGGTGGTCAGCTGTTGCTGCACGCAGGCGCGACGATTCACGCGGGGCGCACGAGTCTCCGCGCACGTCGCGACGCGGACGACTTCGAACGTGCGATTGTGGTCGAGCTCGCACACTCGGGGCAAGCCCTCGACGCCGTCGCGGGCACGCTCGTGATCGACACGACGAAGCCGGTGCTCGCGGGGCACGTCGAGAACGTGGACTTTCGCGAGCAACGCGAAGACTTCACGTATGTGACGAACGGCTGCACCAAGCATGTCGGGCGGCTCGAGTTTCGGTTCGTCGCCGCGACGCGGTGACTGCCACGTCCGAGTTCTCGCCGAACGTAGAAGGGATCGGCCGCGCCGTTGCGGCGTGCCCCTCGCCGGACGCTCACGCGCGCGTTCGTGCGTCGCGCTTGGGCTCGGCGGGCGTGGGCCCCAACAGCACCGCGATCCACCGCAGCTGCTCGTCGCTCTCCAACGCGATCTTCGCCGCCATCGTCAGCGGCACCGACAGCAGCATGCCGACGGGGCCCCAGACCCAGCCCCAGAAGACCAGGCACAGCAGC
>JAIBBS010000320.1 GCA_019694555.1 Nannocystaceae bacterium | reverse complement strand
ACGCGATCGGGTTCCCGCACGCGTGCCCGCGCCCCAGGGCGCGCGGTTCAGCGCCCGTCCACGTGGTGATGGGTCTGCGGCACCGCGAAGCCGGCCTTGCCCAGCTCCTCGCGGATCGCCGCGTTGGTGTCGAAGTACACCTGCCAGTAGTGGTCGTTGTGGCAGTAGGGCCGCACCGCCAGCACCGGCCCGGCGAGGTTGAAATCGAGCAGCGTCACGTCGGGCGCCGGCGTCGCGGCGACGTTGGGGATCTTCGACAGCGCCTCGCGCAGGATCGCGATCGCGCGACCGTGATCGGCTCCGTGCGCGAGCTGGGCCGTACGCTCGACGCGACGGTACGGGTTGGCGGAGAAGTTCTGGATCGGCTCGCCGAAGACCTTCGCGTTGCCGACGATGGTCTTCACGTTGTCCATGGTGTTGATGATGGTCACGAACATGCCGATCTCCTCGACCGTGCCGACGAAGCCGCCGGCGGCGACGAAGTCACCCTTCTTGATCGGCCGCAGCACCACCAGGAACGCGCCGGCGGCGAAGTTGGCGAGCAGCCCGCCCCACGCGGTGCCGATCGCGAGGCCGGCCGCGGCCAGCAGGCCCGCGAAGGTCGTGGTCTCGATGCCGACGAAGCCCAGCAGCGCCGCGATCAGCATGATGTTGAGCAGCACGCTCACGATGCTGTCGGCGTAGGTGATGAGCGTCTTCTCGACCGCGCGCGCCTTGAGGCTGCGCTCGAGCAGGTTCATGATCGACCGAATCACGAAACGGCCGACGATCCACAGCAGGATGACGCCGATGAGCTTGGAGCCCACGTCGACACCCTTGTCCACGATTGCGTTCATCAGTTCTTGGTTCACCACGGCCTCCGGCCCGACGGGCACGCACTTCGTTAGCACGCGCGTCGCGGCCGTGGACGGGCGGCGGACGTGGAAATCGATGCGCGCCGCGGTCCCATTGCGCCACGGTCGGGGCAAGAATGCCCGGCCACCCCCGGGTGCTGCCCGAACCGACGCCGTCAGCGGGGCGTTTGGCCCGGCGGCAGGCCGCCCAGGACGCTCGCGGTCGCCTGCGCGGCGAGATCCGATCCACCGGCCAGCTCGCGCCCCAGCGCGCGGCCCATCTCGGCCTCGATCTCGATCACGCGGTTGGCCCCGGCGGCCATGAGGATGCGACCGTGCCGCGGCGTGATCGCCCGCGCGATGACCAGCTGCACGCCGAGCTCGCGCAACGCCGCGACCGTCAGCACCGCGCCCTCGAAGTTCTCGCCCACGGCCACGACCGCCGCGTGGCAGTTGTGGGGATCGACCGCGCGCAACGCCGCCGGATCGGTCGCGTCGAGCTCGAGCGCGTAGGTGACCTTCGACTTGATCGCGTCGATGTGGTCCATGTCGTTGTCGACCGCGACGACCTCGCAGCCCTGCTGCGCGAGCGACTCCGCCACGGCGGCGCCGAAGCGCCCCAACCCGATCACGAGAATGCGTTTGGCCATGACGCTGCTACCTCATCCGATGGGAAGGCTCTCGCGAGCCAGGCGATAGGGCGGCCGCGACGACTCGCCACTCGCGACCGCCAGCGCGATCGTGAGCGGGCCGCAGCGGCCGACGAACATGGTCGCGATGATCGCCAGCTTGCCGACGACGGTGAGCGACGCGGTGATGCCGGTCGACAACCCGACGGTGGCGAAGGCCGAGACCGACTCGAACAACAGGCGGATGAAATCGTGCTTCTCGCTGAAGCTCAGCACCGTGACCGAGCCCAGCACGATGCACGCCGAGATCGCCGCGACCGCGGTCGCGCGGCGGAAGACCTCGGGCGCGATGGCGCGGCGGCCCAGCGCCGGCTCGTGGCCGCGCAGCTCGCCGCGCAGGGTCGCGAAGATGGTCGCGACCGTGGTGGTCTTGATGCCGCCCGCGGTCGAGCCGGGCGAGCCGCCGATGAACATCAGCACGCAGGTCCACAGCAAGGTCGGCGCCGCGAACACGCCGAGATCGACGGTGTTGAAGCCCGAGGTGCGGGTGTTGACCGAGTGGAACAGCGACGCCAGCACCCGCTGCGGCCAGCTCAGGTGCGCGAGCGCGCCGCCGTGCTCGATCGCGAGTGTCACCACCGCGCCGCCGGCCAGCAGCACCAGCGTGGTCCACAGCACCACGCGCGTGCCCAGGGTCATCAGCGGCACGGGCGGGCGCTCGCGCGAGAAGCGGTGGGCCAGCCGCGCGCGCGATAGCAGCACCAGCTCGCGCAGCACCGGGAAGCCGATGCCGCCGCACACCACCAGCAGCATCACGACCAGCTGCACGCCCCAGTCGTCGGCGAAGGGCGTGAGGTTGCCGCTGAACAGCGCGAAGCCGGCGTTGCAGAACGCCGAGACCGCGTGGAAGACCGCCAGCCACAGCGCCGAGCCCTCGACGCGGGGATCGCCGTGGAACTGTGCGTACAGCAGCACCGCGCCCATGGCCTCGATCGCCAGCGTGCCGACGATGATGCTCTGCACCGTCGTGCGCAGATCCGTGAGCGTGCGCGCGTCGAGCATCGCGGCGTAGCGCAGCTGGGTCGACAGCGCCGTGTCGCGCGCGAACGCCAGGGTCAGCGCCGCCAGGGTCATGATGCCGATGCCGCCGAGCTGGATCGACAGCAGGATCACGAACTCACCGAAGAACGTGTAGGTGATGCCGGGGTCGTTGACGGTCAAACCCGTCACGCACACCGCCGAGGTGATGGTGAACAGCGAGTCGACGAACGAGACGTAGGCGACGTTCTCGACCGCCACCGGCAGCGTCAACATCAGCGTGCCGACCAGGATCATCGCGGCGAAGCTGCTCGACAGCATCAGCGCCGGCCGTTGCGCCAGCCGCAGCGCCAGCCGCACCAGGCGCTCGGGCATCGCCGCCGACAGGGCCTGCAGCGCGCCGAAGATGAGGAACACGACGTCGTAGATGCGCGCGGCCTTGTCGTACTCGTCGCTGGGCCCCGCGAACATCTGCGACAGGATGTAGCCGCGCGCGATGAACATCGCGAACAGCGTCGCGAGGATGATCGCGTCGGCGCCGATGAGCGCGGCGATCAGCCGTCGCACGCGACGACTGCGGGTGCGCAGCAGGCCCGCGAGCAGGCCGATGAAGAGCCCGAACATCGCCAGCTCCGCGAGCACGCCGGTGATGGTGCCGGGCCACGCGAGATCGAGCCCGAGCATGACCAGCGCGATCGCGACCGCGAGCGCGCGACGGATCACCGACTGCGGCTCCTCACCCAGCGGCCCGACCACGATGCGCGCCGGCGGCAGCCGCGGCGGGGCCGCGGGCGGCGGCGGCGGAGTCCCTGCGTCGCCGGGCTGCATGCCGCGTGATTGAAACACGAACGCGACCGCCTGGGGGCTATGCTGCAGGCCGGATCGACCACTGGCCATGCGACGACGACAGTTCCTCCGTACCGCCCTCGCCGGCGTGACCGGCTTCGGACTCGGCTGTGGCGCGAGCGAAAAGCGCACCGTCGAGCCCGGTCCCGAACACTTTCCACAGTCGGTCGCGTCGGGCGACCCGCGGCCCGACTCCGTGATCCTGTGGACCCGCGTCGCGCTCGACGACGGCAGCGACGACGTCGACGTCGAGCTCGAGCTGTTCACCGACGAAGCGCTGCAACAGCCCGCGCGCTGGCACGACGGGCCGCGGCAGGTCGTGACCGCCAGCGCCGAGCACGATCACTGCGTGAAGGTCCGCGTGACCGGGCTCGAGCCCGACACGCGCTACTGGTACCGCTTCGTGGTGCAGCAGCAGGGCCGCTGGCTCGCCAGTCGCACCGGCCAGTGTCGCACCGCGCCCGCGGCCGACAGCGATCGTGCGATCCGCTTCGCCTTCGTCGCGTGTCAGGACTTCGGCGGTCGCTACTACAACGGCTACGCGCACCTGCTGACGCAGCCCGAGGTCGACTTCTTCGTGCACCTGGGCGACTACATCTACGAGACCGCCGGCGACGAAGGCTTCCAGGCCGGCACCGCCGGTCGCGAGGTCGTGTTCGAGGACGCCGCCGGCGTGCTCGAGGTCTCGCGATCGGGCGACGACGGCTTCCAGGCCGCGCGCTCGCTCGACAACTACCGCCAGCTGTATCGCCTGTTCCGCTCCGACCGCGCGCTGCAGCAGGTGCACGAGCGCATGGCGATGCTCGCGATCTGGGACGACCACGAGTTCTCCGACGACTGTTGGGGCGCGACCGCGACCTACCAGGATGGTCGCGTCGACGAGACCGACCTCGAGCGCCGCAGCCACGCCAACCAGGCGTGGTTCGAGTACATGCCGGTCGACTACGACGACACCGAGTTCGAGTACGACGCCGGCGTCGCGCCGCCCGACGACATCCGCATCTATCGCAGCTTCCGCTTCGGCAAGCACGTGCAGCTCGTGCTCACCGACCTGCGCTCGTATCGCTCGGACCACCTCATCCCCGAGGACGCGTACCCCGGCGCGGTGGTGGTGAACCAGTTGACGCTGATGGCCACCGGCGGCGTGCCCGACGACGCCAGCCCCTACGTCGAGGACATCGACGCGTTCGGCGACGGCAGCGTGGCCCAGGCGCTGCGCGACGCCGCCGACGCGGCCGGCTACCCCAGCGGCATGATCACCGGCCCGATCCACGCCGGTTGGATCAACGACGTGATCGCCGAGTCTGCGGCCGCGGTCGATCCCATCGACGAGGCCACGCTCGCGACGCTGCCGCGTGGCTACGCCTACACCGACATGATGAAGGGCAGCCTGTGGGGCCGCATCGGCTCGCGCTACCTGGTCGCGCGCGATCCGTTCGCGCGCTACGCCGCGGTGCGCTGGAGCGACAGCCGCGGCGACAGCGAGCAGGCCATGGGCGACACGCAGCAGCAGTGGTTCCTCGACACCATGCGCAGCGCCGAGACCACGTGGAAGGTGTGGGGCAACGAGTTCTGCCTCACACCGCTGCAGATCGATCTGTCGCTGCTGTCGGTGCCGGCCGCGTTCAAGCGCGTGTTCCACATCAACGTCGACGACTGGAACGGCATGGCCACCCGCCGCGACGAGCTGCTACGCGAGCTCGCGAGCATCCCCAACGTCGTCGCGATCACCGGCGACATCCATGCCTTCTTCGCGGCCACGCCGTGGGTCCGCGACGACCCCAGCAAGGGCATCGTCGAGTTCGTGACCAGCTCGATCAGCTCGACCACGTTCCAGCGCCTGCTGCAGAACCAAGTCGAGAGCGATCCGGTGCTCAGCAACGTCTCGGGCGCGAGCGCGCTGGCGGGGGCCATCCGCGACCTGCTGTTGCTGGCGCCCAACGGGCCCAACCCCCACCTCGCCCACGCCGACGTCACCGCGCACGGCTACGCCATCGTCGAGGCCGACGCCGCGGCGATGCAGGTGACGTTCTTCGCCCACCCCGAGGCCGAGGCGATGGTCGAGCACTACGACGATCCCGACCTCGACGCCCTGTTCACGCCGGCCTACTTCCGCGTCGACGCCGGCTCGCGCGCGCTGTGGCAGCGCTTCGGCGAGACCTGGAAGCGCTGGGACCCCGCGATGCAGATGTGGGTCTGATCGCGTCGGTGGAGACGGCGCGTCGCGAAGCGACCGACCGCGTCCGCTGACGGGCGCTCAGTGCACGCGCGGGTCGCCGTCTTCGTCCGCAGCGACGGTCGGCGCGAGCGCGTGACCGAGCGCCTCGAACACGCTCGCGACCTGGGCGGCGCCCAGCCGCAGCGTCACCGCACCGATGCTGACGTGGTAGACGCCGCAGGAGCAGCGCTCGATGCGGCAATCGGGACGCTGCACGAGCGTCGTGCGAACGTGACTGGCCATGGCTCGATCACGGTAGCAGGTTCTGCGGCCGACCTGCCGGCCGCGGGGGGACCGAATCGCCGTGCGCGGACTGCGATCGCCGC
>JAIBBS010000319.1 GCA_019694555.1 Nannocystaceae bacterium | reverse complement strand
AGGCCGATGCACATCACGGTGCCGGCGACGAGGTACGTGCCGGGCCGGTGGAACAGACCCAGACAGACCTCGCCGACGAGCTCACCACCGAGGCCACCGGCGGTGTAGCCGTGCACGCGGTAGTGCGGGAACGACACGTGCAGCAACACGCAACCGGCGATGGTCGCGATGGTGAAGCCCAGCGCATCGGACAGGCTCAGCTCGACGCCGCGACCGAGCAGCGACTGCACGCCGGTCGCGAGCACGCCCAGCGCGACCAGGTACGAGGCCATGCCCAGGCTCGCGTACAGCGCGGACGCCAGCAGGTGACCGACCGGTCCCATCCAGGCGGCCGCGCCGGTCTGGTACGAGAAGAGCCCGCCCAGGGTCAGGACCCCGGCCGCGACCAGGCCCACCCCGAGGAACTCGGTCCACGAGCGCGGGGCGCTCGGGGCCTGGGTCGCCGTCCTCGTCTTGCCGCGCCGATTCGACATTTTCCCTCGTGATACCGCTGCGTTGGCCGCGACCGGAGGTTCGGGCCGATCGCATCCTACATAGTCCTACAGCGAGGTCAAGCAAACGTCGCTGCCGGGCGCTTGGGGCCGGGTCCCCGCCGTTGGTAGCTTTGGCCGCCCATGCGACGCGTGACCCTGTTCGTGCTGCTCTCCTCACTATCGCTGCTGCCCGGCTGCAAGGCCAAGAAGCTGCAAGCGGAGCTCGACCGCACGAAGGCGGAGCTGGCCCAGACCAAGTCCGACCTCGACAAGTCCCGTGCCGACAACGACACGTTGTCGAAGCAGAACAAGACCTACGAGCAGCGCATCGCCGAGCTCGAGGCCGAGCGCGATCAGCTCGCGGCGCAGATCGACGATCTCGCCAAGGAGAAGGGCATGACCGCCAAGGAGCTCGCGGACCTGCGCGCCGAGAAGGCCAAGCGCGACGCCGAGCTCAAGGTCTACAAGGATCTGTTCGGCCGCCTCAAGGCGCTGGTCGACGCCGGCACGATCGAGGTCGTGTTCCGCAAGGGCCGGATGGTCGTCAAGCTGTCCGACTCGATCCTCTTCGACAGCGGCAAGACCAAGCTGCGCCCCGAGGGCGAGGCCGCGGTCGCGCAGCTGGTGCCCGCGCTCAAGAGCGTGGGCGACCGCGAGTTCCTCGTCGCCGGTCACACCGACAACGTCCCGATCAAGACCGCGCGGTTCAAGAGCAACTGGGAGCTGTCGACCGCGCGCGCGGTCGTGATGGTCGACGCGATGATCGAGCAGGGCTACCCCGCGGCGCAGCTGGGCGCCGCCGGCTTCGGCGAGTTCGATCCGGTCGCCACCAACGAGACGCCCGAGACCCGCGCGCAGAACCGCCGCATCGAGATCGTGCTGATGCCGCTGCTGGGCGACATCCCGGGCATGCAGGAGATGCTCAAGAAGGGCTGAGCCCGTCCGCGCAGGCTCGCAGGCTCTCGTCGCGGCGCCACCGGAAGCACCGGGGGCCCGCGACCGGCTTGGCCGGCCACCGCGCAGGACGCCGGAGCCTCCTGCGCATGGGCTGAGCCCGCGTGGCCGCGCGCCGGCGTCGCCCGGCGCGCGGGCCCCCGAGCTCAGCGGACCACGCGAAGGTGGATCGGTGCGCCGCTGAGCTCGATCCGCACGCGCACGTTGGCCTGGCCGGCGACGTGCCAGCGGTCGCCCGGCGTGCTGGGCTGGACCTGCAGCATCGGCGTGGCCTCGATCGGGCGCGTGTCGATGGCCTGGCCGTCGTAGTCGCGCACGTGGAACAGCGAGGCGTACGGCGCGTTGGCGATCGAGCCGTGGATGATGAGCTGCACGTCGACGAGCCCGCGCGCGCTCGCGGCGCGCAGGACGTCGTGCACGCGCGGCCGGTTGCTGCGCAGATACACCGGCGCGTGCTCGAGCTCGCGGCGATACACGATCGACGGGCCCAGCACGGTGTTGCGGTTGAGCTGCAGCTCCACGCGCATGCCCTGCGACGGCGGAGCCTGCGGCGAGGGCGGTTGTTCGAGCGAGACCCACCGCAGCCACACGACGAAGTCGTCGCGACGCAGGTCGAACTGCACCAGTGGATACTGCACGTCCACGGTCACTCGTGAGCCTACCCGATCGCGGCCCGGATTGCCCGCGAACGCGAACGCGTGGGAGGCTCTCGCCGATGTCGGAACCGATCGCGATCCCCGACCGCCTCAACATGGTGACGTTCTTCCTCGACGACCGCATCGCCGAGGGCAAGGGTGACCAAATCGCGCTCGTCCACAGCGATCTGCGCGCGGGCGGCGACGTTGCGGCCGCGACGACGACGACGCGCACGTATCGGGAACTCGTGGCCGGTAGCTGCCGTGTCACGGGCGCACTGCGAGAGCTCGGCCTCGGCATCGAGGACCGTGTGCAGCTGCTGTTGCTCGATACGCCCGAGTGGGTCGAGGCCTACTTCGGCGTGCTGCGGGCGGGTTGCATCGCGGTGCCGACCAACACGTGGTTGCAGCCCAAGGACTACGCCTACTACCTCGAGTACGCGCGACCCAAGGCCGTCATCGTCGACGCCGAGGTGTGGCCCGCGCTCGCGCCGGTGTTCCGCGATGCTCCGTACACGCGCCACTTCATCGTGCTCGATCGCGCGCGGCGGCCGGTGCCCGAGGGCACCCACGACTGGCACGCGCTGGTCGGTCGCCAGCCCGACGTCGCGACCACCGAGCCGACCTGGCGCGACGACTTCTCGACGTGGTTGTCGTCCTCGGGATCCACCGGCAACCCCAAGTGCGTGATGCACATGCATCACGACTTCGTGTGGAACACCGTCGCCTACGCCCAGCGCACGCTGCAGCTGCGCGGCAGCGACCGCACGCTGTCGGCGCCCAAGCTGTTCTTCGGCTACGCGCTGGCCTCCAACATGCTGTTCCCGTTCTCGGTCGGCGGCAGCTGCGTGCTCGTGCACGAGCGGCTCGAGGCCAGCGACTACCTCGCGCTGATCGAGCAGCACCGCGTCACGCAGTTCGTGACCGTGCCGACCAACATCGCCAAGCTGACCGCGCTCGAGGACACCCAGCGCCACGATCTCGGTTCGCTGCACTCGCTGGTGAGCGCGGGCGAGGCGTTGCCGCCGCGGCTGTACCACGACTTCAAGGCCCGCTACGGCGTCGAGATCTACGACGGCATCGGCTCGGCCGAGATGTTCCACGTCTACATCACCAACCGCCCCGGTGACGTGAAGGCCGGCAGCCTCGGCCGTCTGGTCGAGGGCTACCGCTACCGCCTGATCGACGACGACGACAAACCCGTGGGCCCGGGCGAGATGGGCACGCTGGTGATCGAGGGCCCGTCGGCGGGCGCGGGCTACTGGCGCATGCGCGACAAGAGCCGCGAGACCTTCTGGGGCGACGCGGTCAAGGGCGGCGACAAGTTCATCGTCGATGACGAGGGCTACTTCTGGTACTGCGGCCGCGGCGACGACATGCTCAAGTGCTCGGGCGTGTACGTCTCGCCAGTCGAGGTCGAGGACTGCCTGCTGGGCCATCCTGCGGTGCACGAGGCCGGCGTGGTCGGCCACCGCGACGAGGCCGGGCTCGAGAAGGTCATGGCGTTCGTCGAGCTCGAGCAGGGCGTCGAGGGCACCGCCGCGCTGGCGGAGGAGCTCATCGCGTTCGCGCGCTCGCGCATCGCCGCGTTCAAGGCCCCGCGCCGCATCGAGTTCACCACGCTGCCGCGCACCGACACCGGCAAGATCCGCCGAGCGGCCCTGCGCGAGAAGGCGGGCGGCGCGTGAGCGCGGGCTTCGACGGCGCGCTGGTCGAGCAGACGTGGCCCACGGTCGCGCGGCTGCTGCAAGGTGGCCGCCGCACGGTCGCGATCGTCCCGGTCGGCAGCGTCGAGGCCCACGGCCCGCACCTGCCGCTGGGCACCGACACGCTGATCAGCGTCGAGGTCGCGCGTCGGGCCGGCCGCGCGCTCGCGGAGCAGGGCTACGTGTGCCTGCGCTTCCCCGCGATCAACTACGGCGTGACCGACTGGGCCGCGATGTTCACCGGCACGGTCTCGCTGGGCGCGGACACCACCGCGGCGGTGGTGTTCGAGACCTGCCGCGCCGCCGCGGCGATGGGCTTCGCGCGCGTGGTCGTGACCAACGCTCACCTCGAGCCCGCCCACATCGCGACGTTGCGCGCGGTCGCGGAGCGCTTCGCCGACGAGCTGGGCACGCCGCTGCTGTTCGTCGACAAGACCCGGCGCCGCAACGCCGAGCGCCTGGGCGACGAGTTCAAGAGCGGCTCGTGTCATGCAGGCCAGTACGAGTCGTCGCTGGTGCTGGCGATCGCGCCGGCGCTGGTCGACCTGCCGCGCGCGCGGCAGCTGCCGCCGCACATCGTGCCGCTGCACGAACGCATCGCCGCGGGCGCGCGCGACTTCGCCGACTGCGGGCTCGATCAGGCCTACTGCGGCACGCCGGCCGGCGCGACCGCGACCGAGGGCGAGGCCACCTTGGGCGTGCTCACCGACATGGTCGTGACCGCCGTGCGTGCGAGCTTCGACGATCCGCCGCGCTGACGCGGCGACCGGGCACCGGCAGACGTCGGCGCGGCGCGCAGGCAGCGGAGCCTGCTCCGCAGGGCCGCGGCTGCGGCGCTCATGCGGGTGCGACGAGCTCGACGCCGCGCTCGGTCGCGAGCGCGTGCATCGGCACGTCGTGCGCGAGCATGGGCACCGGGCCCTCGGGGGGATCGACGAAGGCCGCGAACGCGACACCGACGCGCACGCAGCGATCGTCGTCGCGGATCGGCGCCAGCGCGCGGTCGTAGTAGCCGCGACCGAAGCCGATGCGCGCGCCGCTGCGGGAGAAGCCCAGGCCCGGCACCAGCACCAGCGCCGGCGCGAGCGCGCGCAGATCGACGAGGCCGCCTTGCCCCGGCGCGGGCTCGTGCAGGCCCATGCGCGAGCGCACCAGCGGCTCGTCGCGCGCGACCGCATGGAACACCAGCGTCGCGCCCTCGACCCGCGGCAGCCACACCGCGGCGCCGCGGGCCCACGCCGCGGCGAAGATCGGCGCGGTGTCGGGCTCGCCACCGACCCCGACGAAGGCGATCACGCGCGCGGCCGCGACGAACGCCGGCCAGCGCACCAGTGCCGCGGCGAGGGCGGCGGAGTCGGCGACGCACTGCGCCTGCGGCAGTGCGGCCCGACGCGCGCGCAGGGCCGCACGCAGGGCCGCGCGATCGATCACTGACATGCGCTGGTGTCGAACAGGCAGCTGGTCGGATCGCACGCGAGCCGTCCGCCGGGGAAGCCCATGGTCATGCAGGTCATGCCGCCGAGATCGACGCCGTCGCACTGCTCGCCGAGATCGATGACGCCATCGCCACAGCTGCCGCCACCGCTGCTGCTGCCGCCGGTGTCGCTGCTGCCGGTGTCGCTGCTGCCGCTGCTGCCGCCGCTGCTGCCACCGCTGCTCTCGCTGCTCGCGGCACCGGAGTCGCTCGAGCCGGTCTCCTGGCCGCCGGTGGTGTCACCGCCGGTGGTCGTGTCGCCCTCGGTGCCGCCGGTGTCGGCGGTCGCGCTCGCCGAGTCGGTCGCGCTGTCGGTGGTGGCGTTGGTGGCCGTCGCACCTTCGGTGGTGCTCGCCGAGTCGCCCCCGGTGCCCTCGCTGCCATCGCCGGCCGACAGCGTCGCGCCCGACGCCGACTCGGTGTCGACCTGCGCGCTGGTGCTGACGTCGGTGTTCTCGATCCCGATGCAGCCGCCGACCATCGGCAGCACGAGCATCGCAGGCAGGCAACGAAGCCAAGTCATGCGCACGATCATAGCGCGACCGCGCCGGCGCGCTCGCCGACCGTCCCGCGCACGCCCTGCCCCGCCCGCGGGGCCGTCACGCGCGGCGACTCGCGGGCAACCCGCCCGCACGCCCACGCAGCGCCAGGCCCCGCGCGAACGCCCCGCAGACCGGGGCCGGGCCTTGTCGCACCGGCACCGCCCGTGTTAGTGAAGGTGCCGCGCGGGAGTAACTCAGTTGGTAGAGTGTCAGCTTCCCAAGCTG
>JAIBBS010000106.1 GCA_019694555.1 Nannocystaceae bacterium | reverse complement strand
ACGCCCGCGGCGTGCCGTGACCGCGCTTGCCTGCCGCGCCGCTGCCATCGTAGAACCCCGACGTGCGTCGCCGATCCCTCGTCGTCGCGTGGCTCGCCTGGGCCGCGTGTCAGCGCCCGACGATCGACGGCGTCGCGTTCGATCAACCCGAGGCGCTGCCCGGCTTCACCGTGTCGCTGCCTGCCGGCAAGCGCGTGAAGTCCGAGATCACGCCGGCCGGCGGGGAGATCGCGATCACGCTCGACGGCGCCGTGGTGTCGGTCGCGTGGCTGGCGGGGCGACTGCCGCAGCAGGAGCTGCCGGCGATCGGCGCGGCGATGCAGTCGGCGATGGGCGGCACGGTGACCGCTCCGCCCGAGCAACGCACCGTCGAGCTGCCCGCGCCCGACTACGGCATCGAGCTGACCGTCGCCACGGACACGGGCGTGCTGCGGACCACCGCGGTGCAGTGCGATGTCGCGAACGTCACGGTGGTGCTCAGCACCATGGCCGGCAAGGAGCCCGCGCGATCGCGGGCGTTCCACGATCGCCTGCTGGCGACGCTGCGCTGCGGCGAGCAGCGCGATGCCGTGCCGGTCGATGGCGCCCTGCCCGACTTCGCCTTCGAGCCCACGCTCGCGTACCTGCCAGGCAGCGATCCGCCGGCGTTCCTGTCGCTGTCGGGCGCGCGGTGGTTCGTGACACCGGGCCCGGCGTCGTCGCGCGCCCCGTTCGGCAACCCCGCGGTGATCCGCGCGATGATCGAAGCGCTGGGCATGCGCGTGCTCGAGCAGACCATGCTGCCCGAGACGCCGGGATGGCAGCGCGCGCAGCTGCAGGTGTCGGTCGACGGCGAGACCGGCCACATGCTGATGGGCCAGCTCACCTGCGGCGACGTCAGCTACTGGGTGCTCTACACCGCCGGCGCCATGGCCTTGCCCGCACCCGACGAGCTCGCACGCGTGCGCTGCCCCGCGAGCAAGGTCGATCCCACGCAGCTGCCCACCGTCAGCGCGGTGTTCGGCGGTGCCTGCGATCGCGGCGACGCCGAGGCCTGCGCGCGGCTGTCGCTGTTGGTCGACGAGGAGCCCACCTTGTTGAAGGGCCACGACACCGCAGCGCTGCGGGCTCGCGCCTGCAGCGGTGGGCTGACCGAGTTCTGCGCCGCGCCGTGACGCGCGGCGCAGCTCAGTCTTTGGAGAGGAAGCTCCGCTTCCTCTCCCCGTGCCCGGCCAAGCTGGTCACGGGACCCCTCACCTTCCGGTCGCTTCGCGACGAGAGCCTGTCAGCATCCGCTGACAGGCTCTCAGTGCGCGGCCTTCTTCGGCCGCAGCGGCTTGCCGTCGTGCACGTGGTCGTTCCACGTCGCGGGCGCGAAGCCGTTGTCGACCGGCGCCATCGTGATGCAGCCCGGCACCGGGCACACGATCTGGCACAGGTTGCAACCGACGCACTCGGCCTCGTCGACCACCGGCACGCGGCTGTCCTTGGCGGGATGGATGCACTGGTGCGCACCGTCGTCGCACGCGACCACGCACAGATGGCAGCCGATGCAGGCGTTGGCGTCGATCTTCGCCACGGTCTCGAAGTTCAGATCGAGCTCGCCCCACTCGGTGAAGTTGGGCACGGCCTTGCCGATCATGTCGTCGAGCTTGCTGAAGCCCTTGTCGCGCATGTAGTCGGTCAGACCCTCGATCATGTCCTCGACGATGCGGTAGCCGCGGAGCATGACCTCGGTGCACACCTGCACCGAGCTCGCGCCCAGCAGCATGAACTCGACCGCGTCGCGCCAGTTGGTGACGCCGCCGATGCCGCTGATGGGGATGCGGAACTCGGGCTCGCGCGCGAGCGCAGCGACCATGTGCAGCGCGATCGGCCGCACCGCCGCGCCGCAGTAGCCACCGTTGGTCGAGCGGCCGGCGACGAACGGCTGCGGCACGAAGCGGTCGATGTCGACGCCGATGATGCTCTTGATGGTGTTGATCAGCGAGACCCCGTGGGCACCGCCGCGCTGCGCCGCGAGCCCGTGGGGCACGATGTTCGCGACGTTGGGCGTCAGCTTCACCAGCACCGGCACGGTCGAGTACTCGACCGCCCACGACGTGATCTCCTGGTTGACCTTGGGCTCCTGGCCCACCGCCGAGCCCATGCCGCGCTCGCACATGCCGTGGGGGCAGCCGAAGTTGAGCTCGAGCCCGTCGGCGCCGGCGTCGATGGCCCGCTTGATGATGTCCTGCCACTGTTCGCGGGTCTCGACCATCAGCGACACGATGACCGCGTGCTTGGGGTACTTCTTCTTGGTCTCGTAGATCTCGCGGAAGTTCGACTCCAGCGGTCGATCGGTGATGAGCTCGATGTTGTTGAAGCCGATGTTCTTGAGCCCGCGGTAGTCGACACCGCCGAAGCGGCTCGACACGTTCTGGATCGGCGTGCCCAACGTCTTCCACACCGCGCCGCCCCAGCCGTGGTCGAACGCGCGCTGGATCTGCGGCCCGGAGTTGGCCGGCGGTGCCGAGGCGAGCCAGAAGGGGTTGGGCGAGCGGATGCCGCCACAGTTCGTCGACAGATCAACCATGTCCCTGCGTTCCCTTCTCGCCGCCCTTCAACGCCGCGTGGATCGACCGGGCCGCACGCTTGCCCTCGGCGGAGGCGTTCACCACCTCCATGCCGCCGTTGGTGCAGTCGCCTCCGGCCCAGATCTTCGCGTTGCCGGTGCGACCCTCGCCATCGACCAGGATGCGCCCGCGCTCGACACCGACACCGGGCAGGCCCGCGACCAGCTCGCCGAGCTTGGCCTGTCCGATCGCGACCAGCACCAGATCGGCCTCGAGCTCGAACTCGGTGCCCTGCACCGGCCGCTTGTCGTCGTCGACCCGCAGACAACGCAGGCCCTCGACGCGATCGCGGCCGAGCACCGCCACCGGCAGCGCCTGCCACAGCGCGCGCGCGCCCTCGACCAGCGCGGCCTCCCACTCGTGGCCGTAGCCGCTCATCTTGGCCTCGGTGCCGCGGTACAGCATCGTGACCGTACGCGCGCCCAGACCCAGCAGCTCGCGCACCGCGTCGATCGCGGTGTTGCCGCCGCCGACCACCACCGCGTTGCGCACGGTGCTGACCGCGACCTTGCCGAGCTTGAGTCGCTCGATGAACTCGACCGCGCCCCAGACCCCGGCGAGCTCCTCGCCCGGGATCGACAGCGGCGTGTCCACGCCCAGGCCGAAGCCCAGGAACAGCGCGTCGTGCTGCGCCTGCAGCTCGGCCCAGCTGGGACGGCTGCCGACCTCGACGCCGGTGCGCAGCTCGATGCCGCCGATGCCCATGATCCACTCGACCTCGTCGAGCGACTGATCGGCGCGCATCTTGTACGGCGCGACGCCGGTGGTATCGAGCCCACCGGGCACCGCACGCTTCTCGTAGATCGTGCAGGCGTGGCCCAGCCGACGCAGCTCGTGGGCGCAGGCCAGCGACGCCGGCCCCGCGCCGACCAGGCCCACGCTCGTGCCGGTCGCGGCACCGGCCTCGAAGAACTGCCAGCGCTGCGCGTACGCGATGTCGGTGGCGTAGCGCTGCAGCTTGCCGATCTGGATCGGCGGCACGTGTTGCAGGTTGTGCACGCACGCGCCCACGCACAGCACCTCGACCGGGCACACGCGCGCGCAGCTCATGCCGTGGATGTTGGCGTCGAAGATCGTCCGCGCGGCGCCGCGGACGTTGCCGGTCGAGATCTTGCGGATGAACTCCGGGATCTCGATGCTGGTCGGACACGCCGTCACGCACGGCGCGTCGTGGCAGTACAGGCAGCGGTTCGCCTCCATCACCGCCTGGTCGCGATCGTACGGCGCCTTGAAGTCGGTGAAGGCGCACTCGCTGCGGTTGGGATCGAGCTTGGCCATGATCGTCACCCGCTGACCTTGCCCCACGGCAACCCGGCGCCGCCGGGCTCCCGCAGCTCGTACAGTGCGACGGTGATGGCTTCGAGGCGCATGCGCAGGCACGACTTGCATGCGAACGCGCCGCTACCCTCGGGCGTCAGCGAGGCGACCGCGTCGACCACGGCGCCGCACAGATCGCACCGCGCTGCGACGCCGGTGTCCACGGTCTTGTGTCCGTCGCGGACCTCGCCGCGACGATCGACTCGAACTGCGATGATGCTGGGCATGTGGTTCCTTCAGCGGTTCTGCGGGAAGCCCAGGTCGACGCCGCGGAAGCGCGGGTCGGGCCAGCGCGCGGTCACGACCTTGCCGCGGGTGTAGAAGTGCACGCCCTCGCGACCGTGCACGTGGGTGTCACCGAACAGCGACGCCTTCCAGCCGCCGAAGGAGTAGTAGGCCATCGGCACCGGGATCGGCACGTTGACGCCGATCATGCCCACGCGGACCTCGTGCTGGAACTTGCGCGCGAGCCCACCGTCGTTGGTGAAGATCGCGACGCCGTTGGCGTAGGGGTTGTCGTGGACCAGCGCGAGCGCCTCGTCGTAGGTCTTCGCGCGCACGACCACCAGCACGGGGCCGAAGATCTCTTCCTTGTAGACCGTCATCGCCGGCGTCACGCGATCGAACAGGCACGGTCGCAGGAAGAAGCCCTTCTCGGCGCCGGGAATCCGCGGGTCGCGGCCGTCCTCGAGCAACAGCGCGCCCTCGGCCACGCCCGCGTCGACGTAGCCGCGGACCTTGTCGAGGTGTGCGCGCGTGACCAGCGGGCCCATCTCGCTGCTGGGGTCCTGGCCGGGGCCGACCTTGAGCGCGGCGATGCGCGAGCGCAGCATCGGGATCAGCCGATCGGCCGCGTCACCCACCGTCACCAGCACCGAGATGGCCATGCAGCGCTCGCCGGCCGAGCCGTAGGCGGCACCGATGGCCGCGTCGGCCGCGAGTTCCATGTCCGCGTCGGGCAGCACCAGCATGTGGTTCTTGGCGCCGCCGAGCGCCTGCACGCGCTTGCCGTGCGCGGTGCCGGTCTCGTAGATGTACTTCGCGATCGGCGTCGAGCCCACGAAGCTGATCGCGGCGATGTCGGGGTGGACCAGCAGGCGGTCGACCGCGACCTTGTCGCCGTGCACGACGTTGAACACGCCGTCGGGCAGACCGGCCTGTTGCAGCAGCTCCGCGCAGAAGTTCGCCGCCGAGGGATCGCGCTCCGAGGGCTTGAGCACGAAGGTGTTCCCGCACGCGATCGCGATGGGATACATCCACATCGGAACCATCGCGGGGAAGTTGAACGGCGTGATGCCGGCGACCACGCCCACGGGTTGGCGCAGCGAGTAGCTGTCGACGTCGCTCGAGACGTTCTCGCTGTACTCGCCCTTTTGCAGCTGCGCGATGCCGCAGGCGAACTCGACCACCTCGAGCCCGCGGTTGACCTCGCCCAGCGCGTCCGAGGCGACCTTGCCGTGCTCGGACGTGACGATGCGCGCGAGCTCGACCTTGTGGCGCTCGAGCAGCTCGCGGAAGGCGAACAGCACGCGCGTGCGCTTGGCCAGCGACGCATCGCGCCAGGCCGGCAACGCGGCCGCGGCCGCCGCGACCGCGGCGTCGACGTCCGCGGGAGTCGCGAACGCGACCTTGCCCGTGATCTCGCCGGTCGCGGGGTTGTACACGTCGCCGCTGCGCTCGGCCGCGCGTGGCGTCGACTTGCCTGCAATCCAGTGCTCGATGGTGCGCATCACGATCCCCGCTTCCGCGACCGCCTCCGGATCCGGCCGACACGCGCGGACCTCCGGGGACAGGGCAGACGGTGCGCATAACACGGGCCGGGGCCGCCGCGCCACCGCTGGCCCCGACCGCGCCCGACCGCGCCCGACGACGCGCGGTCACGCCCGCACCCATGCCACTGCGCGCAAGCCCTGGCGTAGACTGCCGCGCATGACGGTGCACACCCGCTGGCTGCTGATCGGACTGCTGAGCGCGAGCGCGTGTCGGGGTGCGACCGAGGTCGCACCGACCGCGGCCACGCCCGCGCCGGGGCCGACCACGGCTGTACCCCCGTCGGCGCCGTCGGACGCGCCGGGCCCGAGCGTGGTCGCGCGCTTCGAGCAGGCGAAGATCGAGACCGCGAAAACCCAGTGCGCCCAGCTGCTGTCCGCGCTGACGCTCGCGATCGTGCAAGACGGCAAGTGCCCCGCGGACATCGACGCGATGGTCGCTCGCGGCCTGCTGCCGCCGCCGGCCTCGCGCCACCTCGACCCGTGGGAGCGAGCCTTCACGATCGCCTGCGCCGCGGATCCAGCCGGCCGCGACACTGCGCCGCGCGTCCGCTCCGCGGGACCCGACGGTCGGCCCGACACGGGCGACGACGTCGCGTGCAGCGAGCCTTGACCCGCTGCGTGCGCGCGCCGATGATCGCGTGATGCTCGCCCGCCGCGCCGTCACGACCCTCGCGCTGGCGAGCCTGGTCGCGAACGCCTGCGGCTTCGACTCCGGCGGCGTGCCCGGTGGCGTGGGCGCGTCGATCGGCAGCGGCCACGGCGACTCGACCGATGCCGGTGACAACGACGGCAGCGGGCTCGACGCCAGCGCCGAGGGCAGCGCGAGCGCGGCCGATACGACCGGCAACGGGATGATGACCACGAGCGCGTCCACCACGAACGCGACGGGTGAGACCACCGACGGCAGCGGTCCCGGCGGCGAGTCGTCGAGCGGCACACCACCATCGCCGACCTCGTCGGGCAGCGGCGACGGACCGGGCAGCAGCTCGGGCGACGCACCGCCCGATCCGTTCTACGGTGACTGCAGCGACAGTGCCGACTGCGGCGGCGCGGACTGCTACGTCGGTCAGACCGAGACCGGCACTGCGAACACGTGTCTGATCCCGTGCGACGACGGGCAGTGCCCACCGCCGCCCGACGGCAACACGACGCCGATCTGCACCACCAACGACGTGTGCGTGCTCGACTGCGCGCCGAAGGACGCGCAGTGCCCGACCGGGATGTCCTGCTACGTCATCACCGGCAACGACACGGTGTTCTTCCGCTGCCTGTGGACACACTGACGCGGCGACCGGCGCCACGCTATGCTCGCGTGATGACCTGCCGCCCGCTGCTCGCGTGTGCCCTGCTGCCGTTGTCGTGCTTCAGCCCGACGCAGCTCGACAACGAGACCGATGCGTCGAGCGGCTCGGGCACCAGCGCCGACGGCACCGCGACCACGACCGCGAGCAGCACCTCGGCCTCGAGCACGATGACGGGCACGACCGCGGGCAGCGAGACGACCTCGGTCGATCCCGACACCACCGCGGGCAGCAGCAGCGGCGGGACCACGGCGCCGCTGCCCTCGTGCGGCGACAACAACCTCGACGACGGCGAAGAGTGCGACGACGGCAACGCCACCGTCGGTGATGGCTGCTCGGCCGCGTGCGTGGACGAGACCCAGACCTGCGACACCGCGCTGGTCGGCGGCGCCAACGTGCCCAACCTCGGCCGCATGGTCGCGGCCGGCGGCTACCTCTACGCCGTGCCCGGCTTCGACACCAACGCCACCGGTCTGCTGCGCATCGTCGACGTCACCGATCCCGGCACGCCGACCCAGATCGCGACCTTCGCCCCCGACCCCGAGAACTACCCGTTCTTCCGCGCGCGCGGCATCGCGATGGGCGACCACCACGTGTGGATCGCCGGCAGCGATCCCGAGTTCCTCTCGGTCGACGTCTCCGATCCCGGCATGCCGGTGCTCGGCGACATCGACGGCCCCAACGACATCGACGGTCACCTCGCGATCCAGGGCGACCTCATGCTCACGGCCGAGAGCGTCGGCGACCAGGCGCGGCTGTACGACATCTCGGATCCGACCTCGGCGATGTTCCTGTCGCTCATCGGCTCCTACGTCGAGTACAACGTCGCGCTGCACGACCACTGGGCCTTCGTGTCCGGTGGTCCCGGGATCGAGATCTGGGACATCACGGTGCCGGCCGTGCCCGCGCTGACCGGGCTGGCCGAGATCGACCCGGGCACCGTGCGCCGCATCCTCGCCAGCGACGAGACCATCTACCTCGCGTCCACCGTCGGTCCGATCCGCGCGATCGACTACAGCCAGCCCGACTTCCCGCAGGAGTTCGCGATCGACGTCGGCGCCGCCCCCGACATCGCGCTGCTGGGCGACTTCCTGTACGTGCCGACCACCAACGGCCTCGACGTCTACGACGTCAGCTCGCCGACCGAGCCGGTGCAGGCGGGGACCTATCTGCAGATCGACGCGTACACCACCACGCTCGCGCTCGATCCGCCGTTCGCCTTCCTCGCGACCGACGCGGGCCTGCGCGTGGTCGAAGACCTGCCGGGGCTGTGCGAGGCCCGCTGCGGCAACGCGTTCGTCGAGTATCCCGAGCAGTGCGACGACGGCAACCTCGAGCCCGCCGACGGCTGCGACGCCTGCACCGACGCGTGAGCGCGGGCCCGCCCGCGCGCAGGACAGCCTCGAGAACGCGCAGACCCCGGCCGCACGCAGCGACCGGGGTCCACGAGCCGGCGGCCACGGGGACCGCCGGAGCACCGCGCCGCGACTAGGCGCGACGACGACGACGACGCGTCGCGACCAGGCCCAGCAGGCCCAGGGTCATCCACGCACCGCGCGAGCCGTCACCCTCGGTGCTGCAGCTGCAACCGCTGTCGCTGCTCGCACCGCCGGAGCCCGAGCTGTCGCCCGAGTCGGCGCCGTCGGTGTCGGAGTCGGAGGCCGAAGCGCTGGCGCTCGCGTCGGTGCCGCTCTCGCCGGCGCTGGCGCTCGCGGAGCCCGAGGTGTCGGCTGCGGTGCCGCCACCGGACGAGTCGGCTGCGGTGCCACCACCGCTGCTGCCCTCGCTGCCACCGCTGCTGCCCTCGCTGCCACCGCTGCTGCTGCTGGTGCCCTCATCGACGAGCTCGCAGATGCTGGAGCAGCCGTCACCGTCGTCGGTGTTGCCGTCGTCGCACTGCTCGCCCGCGGTGATGTTGAGCGCGCCGTCGCCACAGCTGGCGTTGGTGCAGTCGTCGTCGCACGCGGCCGACTCGCCGCCCGCGTCGCACTCCTCGCCGGCGGTCGCGTTGAGCACGCCGTCGCCGCACGCCGAGGTGCTGCAGTCGACGTTGCAGGTCGCGGACTCGCCCGCGTCGTCGCAGTCCTCACCCGCGGTCATGTTGACGATGCCGTCGCCGCAGCTGGCGTTGGTGCAGTCCTCGTTGCACGCCGCCGAGCGGCCGCCGTCGTCGCACTCCTCGCCGGCGGTCACGTTCACGGTGCCGTCGCCGCAGGCGACCGCGGTGCAGTCGGAGTCGCACTCGGCCGACTCGCCGGCCGCGTCGCACTCCTCGCCGGCGGTCACGTTGACGGTGCCGTCGCCGCACGCCGCCGGCGTGCAGTCGATGTCGCAGTCGGCCGACTCGCCCGAGTCGTCACAGGCCTCGCCCGCGGTGCCGTTGACGGTGCCGTCACCGCAGAGCGCCGGCGTGCAGTCGACGTCGCAGGTGACGCTCTCGCCGGCGTCGTCGCACTCTTCGCCCGCGGTCTCGTTGAGGTTGCCGTCGCCGCACTGCACCACGCTGCAGTCGTCGTCGCAGGTCGCGGTCTCGGCCCCGTCGTCGCAGTCCTCGCCGATGATGACGATGGTGTCGCCGCACACGCACGGGTTGGGCCCGGTCGGCGTGTCGCGCACCGGCAGCGCCGCCGGATCGAGCACGCCGAGGTTCCAGCTGCCGACGCCATCGTCGCAGCGGAACACGTGGAACGGACCGTTGCCGGTGTTGACGTCGTTGCAGTCCACGCCGGCGGTGCAGGTGTCGCCGGCGGCGTAGGGGAACTCGGCGCTGGCGTTGTTGATCAGCGCGACCGCGTCGTCGACGCTGCTCCACGCGATCGCGTCCGCGGTGCCGTCCTCGTCGGCGTCGACGTCACCGTTGAGCGCGCCGCTGAAGTCGCGCACGAGCATGTGCGTGACGGTGTCGGTGTTCTCGAACGACAGCGACGTGGTGACGTCGGGCGGTGCCAGCGTCATCGTGGCCTCGCCGACGACCAGGAAGCCGCTCGAGGGCATCACCAGCTCGCTGAGGAACGTGACCTCCTCGATGGTGCCGGTCGAGGGGTCGCCCAGCACGATGTACGAGAGGCGGTCGAGCGACGCACCGGGCGGACCGACGATCTCGAAGTACTCGTTGGGGTCGGTGTTGCCGTTGTCGTCGATGCGGATCTCGTTGATGTGGAAGTCCTGCGGCGTGGGCGCGAAGCGGACCGCGGTGGTACCCGCGACGATGCTGCCGAAGCCGTTGCACGAGTACGAGATGCCGACGGTGCCGTCCTCGTTCTGCAGGCCGACGCTGCTGGTGCCGCCGGCGTCGCCCTCGTCTTGGTACTGGAAGAGGATCGAGCCGCTGCCGTGGAACAGCACCACCTCGAAGTCGACCGGCTCGCCGTCGGAGAAGTGCTCGCCGACCCACTGGAACACGCTGATGCCCGCGGGCTGGTCGGGATAGCCCAGCAGCGCCGACTCGGCCTCGTCGAAGTACTCGTAGAAGACGTCCGTGATGAGGTCGTCGTGCAGGGGCATCACGCGGAAGCCACCGCCGTCGACGACACCGGGCACCGGACAGGTGTTGCCGAAGTCGGAGTTCGCGGTCTGATCCGACAGGAAGCCGTTGGTGCTGGCGGACAGCGTGTCGACCGGCGTGCCGTAGAACGTGAAGTTGTTGCCCAGCAGCACGTCGACGATGTCGTCGTCGTCGCTGACCACCAGCGTGCCGGTGAGCTGGATGTCGATGTAGTTGAACGTTGCGCCGCTGGCTTGGTCGAACCAGGCGTAGCCGGCCGCGTCGGGTCCACCGACCGACGCATTCGCGGGCGCAGCGAGGGTCGCGAGCGCGAGCAAGGGCAACGTTGCGGTACCAAGGGAAACGATGCGGCGTCTCATGCGAGGTCGGCAATGATACCCAACCATCGTCGCTGCCGGGTGCCCCCGCGGCGCGATCGCGGGCCTCGGCGCAGAACGCCGATTCCGGCGATGGCCGCCGCTTTCGTGCCCTCGATCCCGACATGCTTGCGCGCGGCGCAGCGCGGTGACGCGGCGTGCCCGTGGTACCCTGCCGGGCGATGCGAACGCTCATCCAGGGTGGAACCGTCGTCACCGCCACCGACACCTTTGCCGCGGACGTGGTCGTCGAGCAGGGCAAGATCGCCGCGCTGTTGCGCGACGCCTCGACGCTGACCGGCAGCTTCGACGAGACCATCGACGCCCGCGGTCAGTACGTGTTCCCCGGCGGCATCGATGCGCACACGCACCTGGACATGCCCTTTGGCGGCACGACCTCCTCGGACGACTTCGAGACCGGCACCCGAGCGGCCGCGTGCGGTGGCACGACCACGGTGATCGACTTCGCGATCCAGCAAAAAGGCAGCTCGCTCAAGGCCGCGCTCGACACCTGGCACGCCAAGGCCGAGGGCAAGGCCACCGCCGACTACGCCTTCCACATGATCGCGACCGACGTGCCGCCGCCGGTGCTCTCCGAGATGGCCGACGTGGTGCGCGAGGGCGTGACCAGCTTCAAGCTGTTCATGGCCTACCCGGGCGTGCTGCTGCTCGACGACCAGTCGATCTTCCGCGCGATGCTGCGGGCCGGCGAGCTCGATGCGCTCATCTGCATGCACGCCGAGACCGGCCTGCCCATCGATGTGCTGGTCGAGCGCGCGCTCGCGGCCGGCCACACCGCACCCATCTACCACGCGCTCACGCGCCCCGAGGTCGCCGAGGCCACCGGCACCGAGCGCGCCATCGCGCTGGCGGAGATGGCCAACGTGCCGGTGTACATCGTGCACCTGTCGGCCCAGCGCGCGCTCGAGCGCGTCATGGAGGCGCGCGACCGCGGCCTGCCGGCCTACGCCGAGACCTGCCCGCAGTACCTGTTCTTCAGCGAGGACGACCTGCGCGGCACGCCCGAGGACGAGTTCGAGGGCGCGAAGTTCGTGTGCACGCCGCCGCTGCGGCCCAAGCACCACCACGATCACCTGTGGCGGGGCCTGGCCAACTACGACCTGCAGGTGGTCTCGACCGATCACTGCCCCTTCTGCATGAAGGATCAGAAGGAGCTCGGCCGCGGCAACTTCGCCAAGATCCCCAACGGCATGCCCGGCGTCGAGACGCGGCTGTACCTGCTGTGGGAAGCCGTGCGCGAGGGCAAGCTGAGCATGAACCGCTTCGTCGAGATCTCGTCGACCGCACCGGCGAAGATCTTCGGCCTGTACCCGCGCAAAGGCACGCTCGCCATCGGCGCGGACGCGGACGTCGTGGTCTGGGACCCCGAGAAGCGCCACACGATCTCGGCCAAGACCCTGCACATGCGGGTGGACTACTCACCGCTCGAGGGCCGGCAATTCGTCGGGGCCCCGTCCCTGGTCATGCAGCGGGGGCGCACGCTGGTGAAGGACGGTACCTTCCTGGGCAAGGCCGGCCAGGGTCAGTTCCTGCGCTGCGGCACCTTCAGCCTGTGACCTCGAGCGGAGCATCGTCATGAGCATCGAGACCATTGCCATCATCGGACCGGGCAACGTCGGCGGCGACCTCGGCCGCACGCTCGCGCGCGCAGGCACGAAGGTCGTGTTCGGCGTGCGCGCGGGCAAGGACGCGCCGGCGCTCACCGCTGGCAGCGAGGGACGCATCACCACCGCGACGCCGGCCGAGGCGGCGCGCATCGCCGACGCCATCGTGCTCGCACTGCCGGCCGCGGCCGTGCTCGACGTGGCGCGCGGCCTGGGCGACCTCGCGGGCAAGATCGTGGTCGACGCCAACAACCCGCTGCGCATCGATCGCGGGCCGGTGTGGAATCCACCGCCAGAGGGATCGCTCGCGCAGGCACTCGCGGCCGCGCTGCCGGGCGCGCGGGTGCTCAAGGGCTGGAACACCTTCGGTCACGAGTTCCACGCCGACCCGCGCACCGCCGCGGGCCCGGTGACCGTGCCGTTCGCCGGCGACGACGCCGAGGCCAAGCTCGCGGTGATGGAGCTCGCGCGCAAGGCCGGCTTCGCGCCGGTGGACTGCGGCCCGCTGCGCAACGCGTCGCTGCTGGAGAACCTCGCGGTGCTGTGGATCCACCTCGCGATGGCGGGCGGCCAGGGCCGCGCCGTCGCGTGGCAGTTGATCGGCAGACAGTGACAGCCGCGCCCCGCGGGCCGATGCCCGCGGGCTCGCGCACCGGCTCAGCCCGGGGGATCGGTGAACTCGGCCAGGTCGCCGCCGCCGAGCTCGTACACCGAGTTGCCGCCGGTGGCCCAGAAGTGGTTGAGCGGACCGAAGCCCATGCCCTCGACCACCACGCCGACCGTGCCGAAGTAGCTGAACAGGTTCTCCTGCACCCAACCCATCGTCGGGTGCAGCCGGTACTGACCGATGAAGTCGCTGGTCATGTCCGACACGTACACGTACGTGATGCCCGTCTGCGGCGCGGTCACGACCTCCATGCCGTCCATGTGATCGCCCGCCAGCGGCGGGTAGTAGAACGCGATGCCCCAGCTGTTGTCGCTGGCGTCGTACTGCATCACGCGCCGGTAGCTCTCGTTCGACGCGTACCAGACCCCGCGCTGCTCGTCGTAGCCGATCTGCGAGAAGCCGTAGGCCCACGCCGGCGGCGTGGTCACCACGCTGGTGCCCACGCCGAAGACGTTCTCGGTCAGCTGCGAGCCGCCGATGTACATGCGGTCCTCGAGCACGAACAACTCCGACACGCTCAGCGACGGCGTGCCGAAGCTCGGCAGCGTCTCGACGTACGTGATGGTGCGGGTCTCGATCTCGCCCATCGCGTCGGGGTTGTCGGGGTGCTGGTTGGGCTCGAGCTGGCCGTCGCCGTCGGAGTCCTCCAGCTCGACCTGGTAGACGTCGATCTGGTTGCTGTAGTTGAGGACGTAGAGCTTGTCCTCGAAGCCGTCGACGTCGTAGCCGCCGTTGAACGCGGTCGCGCCCTGCTGGAAGTCGGCGAACTGGAAGTACTCGCCCGTGGGCACGTCGGTGCCGACCGGCTGCAGCGGCTGGCACGAGCCGGTCGCGAGGTCGCAGCCCTCGTTGTTCTGCGGCAGGCACACCTCGACCGTCTCCCAGAACGGCACGGCGTCGGTGTTGCACTGCAGGACCTTGTTCGCGAGGCAGCTGAACTGGCCGTCGAGGCACACCACGCAGCCGGCTCCGGGCAGGCAGATGTCGGGATCGCAGTTTTCCTGATCGATCTCGTTGCCGTTGCCGTCGCACTCGATCGCGCGGTTGTCCGAGCAGTAGATGTCGGCCGCACGGTTGGCACAGAAGCCCTCGATGAGCACGTCGAACTTCGGCCCGGTGCCCACGCCGTCGTCGCTCGACTCCGCGACACCCGTGGTCGGGTCCATCGTCGTGCTGACGGTGGTGGCCGCGGTGGTGCCGTCGGTGGTGCCGCTGGTTTCACCGCTGCCCGCGGTCAGGCTGCTCGCGGTGGTCAGGCTCCCGCCCGACTCGCCCTGCGGCTGGTTCGTCGACGCCGTTCCGCACGCCGTCAGCATCATCGCCGCCACCCAGGATCGTCTCGTCATCGCTGTGGTCCTCCGCATCCGTTCGCGCACGCGCCGCCGGCCCGCCCCCTCGGGGCTGACACCGCTTGCGACTGCATGGCGTCGGGTCACTCCATCCTGCGCGGGGCGAAGGGGGAAATCCTCCAAAAAGTTACGGCCGGCGGGGCGCCCTCGAGCGGGTGCCGCGCCGGCCGCCTCGTGCTGCGTCGATCCCCTGGGGATCGACGCAGGCAGGACCCTCGCTCAGCCCGGGGGATCGGTGAACTCGGCCAGGTCGCCGCCGCCGAGCTCGTACACCGAGTTGCCGCCGGTGGCCCAGAAGTGGTTGAGCGGACCGAAGCCCATGCCCTCGACCACCACGCCGACCGTGCCGAAGTAGCTGAACAGGTTCTCCTGCACCCAACCCATCGTCGGGTGCAGCCGGTACTGACCGATGAAGTCGCTGGTCATGTCCGACACGTACACGTACGTGATGCCCGTCTGCGGCGCGGTCACGACCTCCATGCCGTCCATGTGATCGCCCGCCAGCGGCGGGTAGTAGAACGCGATGCCCCAGCTGTTGTCGCTGGCGTCGTACTGCATCACGCGCCGGTAGCTCTCGTTCGACGCGTACCAGACCCCGCGCTGCTCGTCGTAGCCGATCTGCGAGAAGCCGTAAGCCCACGCCGGCGGTGTGGTCACCACGCTGGTACCCACACCGAAGACGTTCTCGGTGATCTGCGAGCCGCCCATGTACAGGCGATCATCGAGCGCGAACAGCTCGGACACGCTCGGGAACGGCGTGCCGAAGCTGGGCAGCGTCTCGACGAACGTGATGGTGCGGGTCTCGATCTCGCCCATCGCGTCGGGGTTGTCGGGGTGCTGGTTGGGCTCGAGCTGGCCGTCGCCGTCGGAGTCCTCCAGCTCGACCTGGTAGACGTCGATCTGGTTGCTGAAGTTGAGGACGTAGAGCTTGTCCTCGTAACCGTCGACGTCGTAACCGCCCTTGAACGCGGTCGCACCGGACTGGAAGTCGGCGAACTGGAAGTACTCGCCCGTGGGCACGTCGGTGCCGACCGGCTGCAGCGGCTGGCACGAGCCGGTCGCGAGGTCGCAGCCTTCGTTGTTCTGCGGCTGGCACACCTCGACCGTCTCCCAGAACGGCACGCCGTCGGTGTTGCACTGCAGGACCTTGTCCGCGAGGCAGCTGAACTGGCCGTCGAGGCAGACCACGCAGCCGGTGCCGGGCAGGCAGATGTCGGGATCGCAGTTTTCCTGATCGACCTCGTTGCCGTTGCCGTCACACTCGATCGCGCGGTTGTCCGAGCAGTAGACGTCGGCGTCGCGGTTGGCACAGAAGCCGTCGATGTGGACGTCGAACTTCGGGCCCGTGTCGACGTTGCTGCCGCTCGAGTCCGCCGCGCTCGTCGACGGATCGACGGTGGTGTTGTCGGTGGTGGTGCCGGTGGTGCCGCCGCTGCCGCTGTCGCTGCCGGCGCTCGCGCTCACGGTGCTCAGCGTCGTGAGGCTGTCACCGGACTCGCCCGCCGGCTGGTTCGCCGCGGGAGTGCCACATGCACACAGCGTCAGCGCTGCGATCCAAGAATGCCTGATCATGTCATCGCCCCCATCGAACCGTACCCAGCGATCCTCGACGGCTGGCCCGGGCCCCCCGGCCCGGACGTCGAGTCTTCCAGGATGATGCCCGATCCGACGCGACGCCACGAATTGTTCGTCTTGCCCGCGCGGACGCCCGCGGAGCCGGCCCGCCGCGCACGGGTTCGCTGCGCGAGGGCGCGACGCCCCACGCGATCACACGCATGGGGCGGCCCGCTCCGCAACGCGCGCCACGGCCGAGGCCAGTCGGCCGCCTCGGAGATCACCCGGGCGGGTCGGTGAATTCCGCCAGGTCGCCGCCGCCGAGCTCGTACACCGACTCGCCGCCGGTCGCCCAGAAGTGGTTGAGCGCACCGAAGCCCATGCCCTCGACCACCACGCCCGCGGTGCCGAAGTAGCTGAACAGGTTCTCCTGCACCCAACCCTGCTCGGGATCGAGACGGTACTGACCGATGAAGTCGCTCGTCATGTCCGAGACGTAGACGTACGGGATGCCGGTCGACGGCTGCGTCACGACCTCCATGCCGTCCATGTGATCGCCCGCGAGCGGCGGATAGTAGAACGCGATGCCCCAGCTGTTGTCGGTCGCGTCGTACTGCATCACGCGGCGGTTGCCCTCGTTCGAGGCGTACCAGACGCCGTGCACGTCGTCGTAGCCGACGTGCGCGAACCACCCCAGCCAGCCCGGCGGCGAGGTCACGACGCTGGTGCCCACGCCGAGCACGTTCTCGGTCAGCTGCGAGCCACCGATGTAGAGACGATCGTCGAGCGCGAGCAGCTCCGACGAGCTGATCGACGGCGTGCCGAAGGTCGGGATGGTCTCGACGAACGCGATGGTGCGCTCCTCGATCGGGCCCATCGCGTCGGGGTTGTTGGGGTGCTGGTTGGGCTCGAGCTGGCCGTCGCCGTCGGAGTCGAGCAGCGTGACCTGGTAGACGTCGATCGCGTTGCTGTAGTTGAGCACGTACAGCTTGTCGTCGTAGCTGTCGACGTCGTAGCCGCCGGTGAACACGGTCGCGCCGGTGTGGAAGTCGGCGAACTGGAAGTACTCGCCCGTGGGCACGTCGGTGCCGACCGGCGCGAGCGGCTGGCACGAACCCGACGCGAGATCGCAGCCCTGGCCCGACGCGGGATCGCAGGTCTCGACCGTGACCCAGTGCGCGACGCCGTTGGTGTCGCACTGCATGACCTTGTTCGACATGCACGTGAACTGGCCGTCGAGGCAGACCACGCAGCCGGTGCCCGGCAGGCAGAGGTCGGGCGTGCAGTCCTCCTGATCGACCTCCATGCCCGCGCCGTCGCACTCGATCGCGCGGTTGTCCGAGCAGTACACGCCCGCGTCCCGCATCGCGCAGAAGCCTTCGATGTGCACGTCGAACTTCGGGCCGCCGTCGGCGGAGCTCGCCGCGGTCGAGTCACCGCTCGCGCTGTTCGAGCTGTTGCCCGTCCCCGACGCGTCGCCCTCGGTCGCGTCGGTCGCCGACGCGCCGGTGATCGACGCGCCGGTCAGGCCCGTCATGCTCACGCCGCCGTCGTCACCGCGCTGCTCCGTCTTGCCCCCGCAGGCGAGCACCGGCACCAGCCACATCACGTGTCGCTTCATCATGGCTCCCCCCGTCGTTCGAGCATCCCCGCGAGATCAGCATACCCACGGGCCGCGCGCGTGATCCAGTGGTTCCGCGCGCCCGCGATCGCTGCCGCCGGGCGTCGGGTGAGCGGACGCGGCGGCCGGGGGTTCGACGTGACAGGGGCGGATCCGCGGGCCGAGCACCGGATGATTTCGTGGGATCGCCCCGCGGGATTTCCTCGAGCGCAGCGGCACCGCGACAACTTTGGGGCTTTTGCGCCGCGGTTGCGCACGGTGTGAACCCGGCGCTGGCGCGCGGGCCCTTCGCCGTCGGATAAGTGCGGCGGACCGGTGTCGAAGCTCGGCGAACCCGATGCGGGCGGCAGCGCCCCCGCACCCCAGGCCGCTGGCGCCGCGACGCCCGACGGTGTGGTCGCGGCGTCGCGTGGCCACGGCGCGAGCACGGCGGGGCTGTGGAACGAGGATCTCGCGCCCACGCCGGCGTCGGTGCGCACGTGGTCGCTGTGGCACGTCGCGTCGCTGTGGGTCGGGATGGCGGTCTGCATCCCGACGTATTTGCTGGCCGCCGACATGATTGCGGCCGGCATGAGCGTGGCGCAGGCGATCGTCACGGTCGCGCTGGGCAACGTCATCGTGCTCGCGCCGATGATCCTCAACGCCCACGCGGGCACCGCCTACGGCATCCCGTTCCCGGTGTTCGCGCGCGCGGCCTTCGGCGTGCGCGGCGCGAACCTGCCCGCGGTGCTGCGGGCCCTGGTCGCGTGCGGCTGGTTCGGCATCCAGACCTGGATCGGCGGCAAGTCGATCTACGCGATCGTGGTGGTGGCCGGCGTCGACGGCGGCGCGCCGCTGCCGGTGCTGGGCATCAACGCGGTGCAGCTGCTGTGCTTCGCCGCGTTCTGGGGCCTCAACGTCTACTTCATCGCGCGCGGCATGGACTCGATCCGTTGGCTCGAGTCGGCCGCGGCGCCGCTGCTGCTGCTGGGCGGCACCGCGCTGTTGGTGTGGGCGTGGACGGTGCACGGCACCGGCGAGCTGCTCGACAAGCCGGGGCTGCAGGGCGAGGCGTGGTGGTCGACGTTTTGGCCCTTCCTCACCGGCATGGTGAACTTCTGGGCCACGCTCGCGCTCAACATCCCGGACTTCTCGCGCTACGTCCGCAGCCAGCGCGATCAGATCCTCGGCCAGAGCCTGGGCCTGCCCGCGACGATGACGTACTTCTCGTTCATCGGTGCGGCGGTCTCGAGCGCGACCGGCACCTGGGACCCCAGCACGCTCATCGCGTCGTTCTCGTCGCCGGTGGTGGTGGTGCTGGGTCTGCTCGGGCTGGCGATCGCGACGCTCTCGACCAACATCGCGGCCAACGTGGTCTCGCCGGCGAACGACTTCGCCAACCTCGCGCCGGGCAAGATCGGCTACCGACTCGGCGGCTACATCACCGCGACGATCGGGTTTCTCATCTTGCCGTGGAAGCTCGAGAACAACTACGTCTTCGGCTGGCTCAACGGCTATGGCGCGCTGCTCGGCCCGATCGGAGGCATCCTCGTGGTCGACTACTGGCTGGTGCGCCGGCGCGTGCTCGTGGTCGACGATCTCTACCGCCGTGGCGGCGCATACGAGTACGACAGCGGCTGGAACCGCTGGGCCGTGATCGCGCTCGTCGCCGGCGCGCTGCCGAACCTGCCGGGGTTCCTCCACGCGGTCGCGCTCGTCGACGCGGTCCCGGCGGTGTTCGACCAGCTGTACGCCTATACGTGGTTCATCGGCTTCGGCGTGGCCGCGCTGGTCTACGCGATCGCGATGCGCGGCCGCGCGCAACGCGGTTGATGCGAAACCCCCGCGTGCAGCGGCCGCGATCGCGCTTCGGAAACCTGGCCGGCGGCGTGGTCTACTTCCGTGGGAACCTGGGGGACGGCATGCATTGCACGCGGCTGAGGTCGTTGGCGGGGATCTTCGGGGGCCTGGTGCTCGCGGCGTGCGCAGGCGACGACGACGCCCGCGGCACCGGTGCGAGCGCCGGCAGCATCGGCTCGTTGACCGCGAGCGCGAGCGCCGAGGGCGGCAGCGACGGCAGCGGTGACGGCAGCGGCGACGCGAGCGAAGGCGGCAGCGGTGTCGGCGGCAGCGGCAGCGACGACGGTGGACCACCGCTGTTCGATCTCGGCTCGGCCGACGACGGCACCGGATCGATGCCCACCGACGGCTGTCAGCGCGTCGACTTCCTGTTCGTGATCGACAACTCGGTGTCGATGGAAGACAACCAGGCCTCGCTGGTCGGCGCGTTCCCGGGCTTCATCGACGCGATCCAGTCGACCATCTCGGCCAACAGCGACTACCACATCCTCGTCACCGACACCGATGCGTGGGGCCGCTGCGACACCGTCAACGGCTTCAACGGCATCGATCCCGGCTCCGACACCTGCAACAATTACATCAAGACCACGCAGTTCGAGGAGTGCGATGCGGTCCGCGGCGCCGGCGTGGTCCACCCCGCGGGGCAGTACGCCAGCAACATGCCGTGCAACCTCACCGGCGGCAACCGCTACATCGTGCCGCAGGAGCCCGATGTCTCGGCCGCGTTCGCGTGCGTCGCCACCGTCGGCGTCGCGGGCAACTCGTCGGAGCGTCCGATGGAGTCGATGATCGCGGCGCTGTCGCCCGAGCTCAACGCCAACGGCGAGTGCAACGCCGGCTTCCTGCGCGACGACGCGCTGCTGGTCATCGCGTTCATCAGCGATGATCCGAACTACGAGGACACCGGCATGCCGCAGGAGTGGTACGACGCGGTCGTCACCGCCAAGCTCGGCGACCCCAGCTCGACGGTGGTGCTGGGCCTGACGCCGGCGTGGGACGGCTGCGGCTCGGGCGGTCCGCCCAAGGGCGCGCACTGGGCCGAGTTCGTGGGCCTGTGGGGCGACCACGGCGTGCACGGCAACGTGTGCGGTGCCGCGCAGGACTACGTCGACTTCTTCCAGTCGGCGGTCTCGGTGATCGACCAGGCCTGCGACGACTACAACCCGCCGGGCTGATCCGCCGCGCAGTCGCGTGGTATGGTCGCGCCCCCGCAGGCTCGACCATGGATCGCGACATCTCCAAGCTCACCGCGCAGTACACCTACGGCACCTGGCGCTACCAGAAGGGCTGGGCGCCGCTGCACGTGACGCGCGCGGAGAACTGCCACTTCTGGGACGTCAAGGGCAAGCGCTACCTCGATCTGTCGTCGCAGCTGGTGTGCACCAACCTCGGCCACCAGAACCAGGCCGTGGCCGACGCGATCTGCAAGCAGGCGCAGTCGATGGCGTTCATCGGCCCCGCGTTCGCGTGTGACGTCCGCGCGGACCTGTCGGAGGCGCTGCTCGAGGTCATGCCCAAGGGCATCGACAAGTTCTTCTTCGCGACCTCGGGCACCGAGGCCAACGAGACCGCGATCCGCATCGCGCGGCTGTACACCGGCCGCTCCAAGGTCATCGCGCGCTACACCAGCTATCACGGCTCGACCGCCGGCTCGATGGCCGCGACCGGCGACTGGCGCCGCTGGGCGACCGAGCCCGCCGGCGTGATGCCGTGGGTGCTGCACGGTCCCGAGACCAACTGCTATCGCTGTCCGCTGGGTCGCAGCTACCCCGAGTGCGGCACCGCCTGCGCCGACTACCTCGGCTACATGATCGATCACGAAAACGACATCGCGGCGGTGATCGTCGAGCCGGTGGTCGGCACCAACGGCGTGCTGGTGCCGCCGCCCGAGTACCTGCCGCGGCTGGCCGAGCACTGCCGTCGCCGCGGCGTGCTGCTCATCGCCGACGAGGTCATGACCGGCTGGGGTCGCACCGGTCAGTGGTTCGCGGTCGATCACTGGGGCGTGGTGCCGGACATCCTGGTCACCGCGAAGGGCATCACCAACGCGATGGCGCCGCTGGGCGTGTGCGCGACCAGCCGCACCATCGCCGAGCACTTCGACGATCACTTCTTCGCCTGCGGCCACACCTACGAGGCGCACCCGCTCACGCTCGCGCCCGCGGTCGCGGCGATCGAGGAGTACAAGCGCCTGGGCCTGATCGAGCGCGCGCGCACCGTCGGCGAGACGTTGGGCCAGCGCCTGCGCGAGCTCGCGGCCAAGCATCCCTGCGTCGGCGAGGTGCGCGGCCTGGGCATGTTCTGGGCGCTCGAGCTGGTGCGCGACCGGACCACGCGCGAGCCCTTCGCCACGCCGATGGACAAGGTCGCGCGCAAGCCCATGGTCATCGATGCCGTGACCGCCAAGCTGATGGAGCTGGGCGTGTTCTGCATGGGCTGGGTCTCGCACCTGGTCATCGCGCCGCCGCTGACCATCGACGAGGCCGGCATCGACGAGGCCATCGCGGCGCTCGATCAGGCGCTGGCACTCGCGGACGCGAAGGTCGCCTGAGTCGAGGGCGCGCAGCCGCGGGCGCGCCCCATCGGGGCAGCGACCTCGGGTGCCGTCACGCCGGCGCGGCGGCGTCGAGCCACTGCAGCAGCCGCGCCTCGACCGTGCGCCCGTCCGCGAGCGTGCGCGGGAAGCCGACGTGACCGCCGGGCTCGAGCCAGTGCACCTCGAGCCCGCCGCGCGCGTCAGCCAGCACCGGCGCGACGCTGGCGTGGGTGATCATCGGATCCCAGCGCGTGCCGAACCACGCCGCCGGCACGCGCAGCGACGACAGTCGCGGCGCGACCGAGGCCGTGGCCCAGTAGTCCTCGACGCTGGCGAAGCCGTGGCGTGGCACCACCACCAGTCGGTCCCACTGTCGGATCGTCGTCACGCGTTCGACCTCGCGCAGCGGCGTGGGCAGGGCGTCGCCGCGCCGCGCCGCGACGGCGCGGTAGCTGGCGAGCAACGCCCGCAACACGTGCGCGCGATAGACCCACTTGCGCGGTGCGTCGATCACCGCGGCCGCGCGCGCGAGATCCAGCGGCGCGCACACGGCCACGACCGCGGCCAGCCGCGGGTCACCGGGCTCGCTCGCGAGCCGCAGCGACACGTGGCCACCGAGCGAGAAGCCGATCACGAACACACGCGTCGCGAACGCGCACTGCGGGTGCGCCAGCGCGGCCGCCAGATCGCGGCTCAGGCCGGCGTGGTACAGGTCCTCGCCGCGGCCGTCGGCGCCGCGCAGGTCCACGCGCAGATACGACCAGCCCCGCGCGGCCACGGCCGCCGCGGCCTTGCGGATGTACGGGCTGTCGGCCGAACCACCCAGGCCGTGCACGAGCAACACCAGCGTGGTCGAGTCGGTGCGCGACAGCCTGCCGCCGAGCACGACCTCGCCCATTCGATCGTCGTGCAGCGTGCACGACCACGGCGCATCGGCAGGCGCCGGGGTCGGTCGCAGCCGATCGACCAGCTGCGGTGCGATGGTCCAGACGTGTCCGCGCAGACGATCGAGCACGGACGTCAGCGTCGCACGAAACCGCGGCTTGCGGGCCGTGTCGGCGCGGCTTGCGGCGCGCGAGGAAACCCGATACAGAGGATGCCGCCCTGGGGTCGACGGTGTGTCGACCGGTGCGAGCGAGGACGGTGCGCATGGGTGACGGCAGCACGCGATCACGCGACGAGGTGGCTCCGAAGGCGGACGACGACGCCGTCGCGGTGGGACTGTGCACCGCAGATCGTCATCCCAGCCTGCCCGGCCGCGCCTGTGTGCAGCTGCACGGCGACGGCGGCGAGGGCACGTGGCTGCCCTGCCTCGCGCACGTGGTCGTGCGCACCGGCGATCGCGTGCTGGTGCAGCGACCGCGCAACTGGCCCGAGCCCATCGTGATCGGCGTGCTCGATGGCTACGCGCCGCGCACGGCGACGCCGCCGACCACCGCGCGCGTGCTCGAGCTGCGCCGCGACGAGCAGCTGCTGCTGTGCGACGACCGCGGCGAAGCGCTGCTGTCGCTCTGCGGCGGCGCGGACGGACCCACGCTGCGGCTGGTGCAGCCCGACCTCGCGCTCGAGGTGCCGGGACGGCTGAGCATGCGCGCGGGCGCGATCTCGCTGCAGAGCTCGGCCGGTGCGATCGAGATCGAAGCCAACGGCGACGTGCGCATCGCCGGCGAGCTGGTCGAGCTCAACTGAGACCACGGCGGCGCGACGGCGATGCGGCTGGTCAACACCACGCAGGTCCCTGCCCGGCTGCTCGTCACGCGCGGCGCCGCGGCCGACGAGCGCTTCGGCGTGCTCGCGGCCAAGGCCACCTTCACGCTCGAGGCCAACCCGCGGCTCGACGTCGCCGGCGCGCTGCCGCTGTTCGATGCCGACACGCCGGCAGCCGATGCCGCGCTCGGCGTGCTGCCGGCGGATCTGCGGCCGCGGCGGCGCGCGTACTTCGAGGTCATGCTGCTGGGCCGCGCCCACGCCGGCGCGCAACCGAAGGCTGCGGTCGAGGTCGAGCTCGGCGTGGGCGCGCAGGTCCGACGCATGCTCGCGGTCGGCGAGCGACGCTGGCGCGCCGGGCCCGGCGGCGCGATCGCGGAGGCGCCGACACCGTTTTCGTCGCTGCCGCTGGCGTGGTCGCAGGCCTTCGGTGGCCGCGCGCGCGTGCACGTCGATCGCGAGGCCGTGATCGACGTGGCCGACGCCGACAACCCCGATGGCCGCGGCTTCGATCCGCTGCCGCAGGCGCGCGCGCTGGCCGAGCTGCTGCGCGCGCCGCCGGGCTTTCCCATCGTCGAAGATGCCGCGACGCTGCCGGGGCTGCTGCCGCCCGGCGTCGCGCCCAGCCAGCGCAGCGATCGCGTGCCGGCGATCTGCTGGGCGCCGGTGCCGTCGCACGCCGCGATCGCGCGGCGAGCACCGAGCACCGCGGTGCACGACACGACGCACGACGATCCGCTGCACACCGCCATGGATCGCGCGGCGCTGCGCGCCCACCCCGACTGGATCCTGCCGCTGCCGGCCGCGCCGCCGCGGCTGCGCCTGCGCGGCACCTTCGCCGACGGCGAGGCGCGCACGTGGCAGCTGCCGGCGCTGCGCGTGAGCGCCGACGGCAACGTCGGCGGACAGCGCTGCGCGCTGGCGCTGCGGCCCGAGACGTTGGTGCTGTTGCCCGAACAGCAGCGCTTCTACCTGGTGTACCGCGCGTGCTTCCGCGTCGATGCGCGCCACGGCGCGAGCGCGGCGCTGCGGCTGCGCGTCGACGAGGGCTGGTCCGGCGCGACGGAGGCGAGCTGACCATGGCGCAGCGCGTGCTCGTGGCTTCCGACATCGCGTGGCCGCTGCCGATCGGGCTGACGCCGCACACCTCGCTGGTGGCGCTGGCACCGATGATCGTGCCCACCGCGGAGCTGCCGGCGCCGCTGGCATGGCCCGCCGGCGTCGCGACGCATCGACTCGCGCCCCGCGTGTTGCACCGCAAGCAACCACTGGTGCAGGCCGGCCACGACGTGGGCATGGGCCTGGTGCACCTGGGCGCGCCGCCCAGTCCGTTCGATGCGATCCATGCCGCGACCTCGCGGCGCACCGTCACCTTCGCCGCGGCACTGGTGCGCGCCGGCGGGCAACCGCTGGGCGCCGGCATCCCGATGATCGATCCGCCCGCGCCGATGACCGCGTGTGCCGAGCCCGCGCCGTTGCCGATCGCGGGCGCTCCGTTCGCGGTGCTCAACACCGTCACGATCGGCCTCGGGGCCGCCGCGCTCGCGCAGGGTTGGGCCGCGGTCGTGGTCGAGGCCGCGATCGCGCTGGCGACGGGGCCGATCACGATGGTCTCGGGGCCAGCCATGCCGGCGGCGACGCTGGCGTCGGCGCTGCTCGAGGCCTCGGGCCTGCGCGCCGTGGAGACGCCGCGACCGGGCACCGCCGCCTGCGTGACGCAGGTGGTGGTGCAGCCCGGCGCCGCGATCGTGGCTGCACCGCCACGGCCCCGACGATCGCGCCCGACGGCCGACGGCGATCGATCGCCGGTGCAGGGCCTCGGGGTGTGGTTGGGGCCGGAGCCGGAGGGCGCGCGATGAGCCGCACGGCCGTGCACGACGACTACGACGCGACCGTGGGCCTGTGGCCCCGCGGCACCGTCGCACAGCTCGCGTACGGCCTGTGCAAGATCACCGTCGATCTCGCGAGCGGTCGACGCGTGCAGGCCGAGCCGCTGCGCCACGACGTGTGGGACCCACGCACGGTCGCACGGCTGGCGCCGGGCAGCGACCACTGGTTCGACAAGCCCGCCACCGACGTGTTCGTGGTCGGCGATGCCATCGCGCCGCACGCGGTGCCCGAGCTCGCGGTCGGCGTGCGCGTCGGCACGCGCGAGCTGGGCCTGCGCGTGATCGGCCGCCGCGTCGCGACGCGTCGCGATGATCGCATCGCGTTCTCCGAGCCCGAACCGTTCGAGCGCATGCCACTGTCGTGGGCCCATGCGTACGGCGGCTGCGATCCACGCGTCGACGTCAGCGTCGGCCCCGCGGCGCACGCGGCGTTGGGCGCGGGCACCTACGCGCGCAACCCCGAGGGCAAGGGCTACGTCGTGCTGCCGATCGAGCGCGAGCTCGAGCTGCCCAACCTCGAGGCACCCGAGCAGCCGCTGACCCCGGCCAACCTCGTGGTCGGCGATCCGCGGCGGTGGTTCGCGCAGCCGCTGCCGCGCTGCTTCGCGCCGGTGCCGGCGATCGCGTTCCCGCGCTCGCTGTGGTTCGGCCTCGACGCGTGGCACCGTGCGCCCGACGACGCGCGGCTGCCCGAGGTCGCGTTGGGGATGCTGCCGGCGGGCTTCCGCAACACCACGCTGCCACCCGCGCGCGCGCGGCAGGAGGCTGCGCCGGGGCTGGTGTTCGACGCGCTCGCACCGGGCACGCCGATCGTGGTCGCGGGCATGGATCCGCAGGGCCGATCGATCGCACTGACGGTCCCGCCCGCGCCGACGCTCGCGCTCGAGCTCGAGGGGCAGGTCCAGCGACCGAGCCCGCGCCTGACCACGGTCGCGTTGCGCCCCAACGAGGGCCGCGCGACGTTCACCTGGGCCATCACCACCACCGAGCTGCCGCGCGGCTTCGTCGTCGGCGTCCATCGGGCCATCCCGCTGGCGCTGCAGGTCGACGGCGGGACAAAGGTGGCATGGCGGCCGACCAGCGACCAAGGAGCCCCGAGCCCATGAGCGACGACTTCACCGTCCGCCACGCGTTCACCTGCGCGGACCTGCCGTGGCGCGTGCGACAGGTGGCGCTCGAGGAGCGGATCGGTGCGCCGTACCTCGCGAGTCTGCGGCTGGTGTGCGAGCAACCCGTGGCGAGCGCGAAGGTGTTGGGTGCACCGGCGAAGCTGACGTGGTCGCAGGCCGACGCGGAGCGCTCGTTCGCCGGCCTGGTCACCCGCTTCGAGCCGCTGGGCAACGCCTCGGGCCTGACCCACGTGCGCGTGCGACTCGAGCCGCGCGTGGCGTTGCTGCGGCGACGTCGGCGCTTCCGCATCTTCCAGGATCTCACCGTGGCCGAGATCGTCGGGGCCGTGCTCGACGAGCTCGGCGGGGTCACGGTCGTGCAGCGGCTGCAGCGGACGCCGCTGCCGCGCAGCTACTGTGTGCAGCACGGCGAGAGCGACCTCGACTTCCTCAGCCGCCTGCTCGAGGACGAGGGCATCACGTGGCTGGGCGAGTCGCGCGAGGACGGCGAGGACTTCGTGCTGGTCGACCACAACGACGCGCTGGTCGGCATCGAACCCGACGCGAACGTGCCGGTGACCGCGGGGCTGCCGGGCCGTCGCACGCCCGGCGTGACCCACCTCTTGACCAGCCACCGCCTGCCCGCGCCAGGCGTGGTCGAGCGCGACTGGGACTGGCAGGCCTCGCCGCCCGCGGTGCACGAGAGTGTGGTCGCGGTCGAGGGCATCGCCGCCGATCCCGATGCGCAGTGGGAGGTCTTCGACGCGCGACTCGACGCCGCGGCCGACGGCCCGCGTCACGCCCAGGACGAGGCCGAGCTGCTGGCGCAGGACAACACCTGCGGCCGCGGTGAGAGCGACGTGATCGGGTTCTGCCCCGGACGGCGGGTCGAGCTCGCGCTCGACGACGGCGAGTCGACCATGTCGCTGCTGCTGGTCGCCGTGCGCCACCGCGCCGAGCTGCCGGACACCGATCAGGTCGCCGGTGGCTCGCGCGGGCAGGACTACGGCAACGGCTTCGAGTGCCAGCCGCTGGGCCTGCCGCTGCGACCGCCGCGGCTGACGCCGAGGCCGCGGATCTCCGGCATGCACACCGCGGTGGTCACGGGCCCCGACGGCGAAGAGATCCACACCGACGCCTTGGGCCGCATCCGCGTGCGCATGCACTGGGATCGCAGCGACAGCGACGGAGGCAGCGCGTCGTGTTGGATCCGCGTGGCGCAACCGTGGGCCGGCGCGGGCTGGGGCGCGAGCTTCATCCCGCGCGTGGGCATGGAGGTGTTGATCGCGTTCGTCGATGGCGATCCCGATCGACCGGTGTGTGTGGGCTGCCTGTACAACGGCGGCAACCCCACGCCACAGACGCTGCCCGACGAGCGCACGCGCGCGGTGCTGCGCACGCGCTCGACCCCCGGCGGCAACGGCTTCAACGAGCTCTCGTTCGAGGACGCCGCCGGCGGCGAGCAGGTCTACCTGCACGCGCAGCGCAACCTCGACGTGCAGGTGCGCAACAACGCCACGCAGCGCGTCGGCGTCGACGAGCTCGAGCACGTCGGCCGCGATCGCACCACCACCATCGCGCGCCACGAAGGACTCGCGGTCGACGGCGACCGCATGCGAACCGTCGGCGGCAACGAGGGCATCTCGGTCTCCGGCAGCCAACACGTGGTCGTGCTCGGCGGACCCGGCAAGGGCAGCGACACCGGTGCACCGCCGGTCCCGGGCGCCGATCTGTTCGTGCACGGCCGCTACGAGCTGTGGGCGCGCGACGAGATCGTGGTCCACTGCGGCCCGTCCTCGATCACGCTGGGGCCCGCGGGCATCCAGATCACCGCGCCCATGATCACCGTGACCGGCGGCGGCTCGCAGCTGGCGCTCTCGCCCGGGCTCGCGACCACCTCCGCACCGGCCATCGCGCTCGCCGGGGCCAAGGCCGGCCTGCAGATCGACGACGTCGCCAAGCTCACCAGCGACGTGCAGGTGCGCGTGCAGGTCGGCGACAGCCGGCTCACGCTCGACGGCACCGCGCGCCTGCGGGCGCCCAGCACCACTATCGAAGGCGCGTCCTCGCTGGCGCTCACCGGCGACGCCGGCATCGACATCGCCGCGCGGGCCATCACCGTCACCGGCGACGCCGAGGTCAGCATCACGAGTCCCGCGCAGGTCTCGGTCGACGGCGGCGGTGGCACGGCCGTGTTCGCGGCCGGTACCGTGCAGATCTGCGAGTGATACACTCGTGACCGTGCAGGAGCCCGCACCGGGGGTCGTACTCGGCGCCTACGCGCTCGTCCGCCACGAGCGCAGCGACGGCGACGAGCAGCATTGGCTGGGTCGCCGCAGCGACAGCGCCACCGCGGCGGTCGCCGTGCGACTGCGTCGCAGCACGCCGACCGGCGCGTTCGGCCGCGAGGTCGAGCTGCAACCGTGGCTGCAGCACGAGCACATCCTCGCGCCCAGCGAGCAGATCGAGCTCGGCGAGTGGACCGCAGTCGTCGGCGAGTACCGGCCCGGCACGAGCCTGGCCGCGCTCGCGCCGGCGCTGGCCGAGCTGCGCACGCGTGACCCCGCGGGTGCGCTCGCCGTCGCGGTGCACGTGATCGAATCGCTCGCCCGCGCGCTCGCGCATGCGCACGTGCAGCTCGGTGCGCCGGGCTTCCCGCGCGGCATCGTCCACGGCGCGCTGATGCCCGCGGCGGTGTGGCTGGGTCGCGATGGCAGCGTTGCGCTCACCGGCTTCGGTGCGGCGCAACCGGAGGCCGATCCCAGCCGCGTGCTCGACCGCGATCTCGAGCCGCTGCGCTACGCCGCACCCGAGCAGCTGGCCTCGCGCACGCGCGCGCCGGCGATCGACGTGTATGCCCTGGGCGCGCTGCTGCACGAGCTCGTCGAGGGCACACCGCTGCGCGGCAGCTCGACCGATGCGCGCGCGGTGTACCAGGCGCTGGTCGCTGCCGAGATCCCGCCGGTCGCTGCCGCGTGGCCGCCGGCGCTCGCGAGCCTGCGCCAGGCGCTGTTGGCCAAGACGCCGCTCGATCGCCCGCGCGCCGACGCGGTCGCGGCCACGCTCGCGGGTGTGCCCCACGATGCGGGCGGCCGAGCGCTCGCGGCCCTGGTCGCGCCGCCCAAA
>JAIBBS010000318.1 GCA_019694555.1 Nannocystaceae bacterium | reverse complement strand
GGACTGCGGCCGCGCCCAGCACCAGCACGAGCCACGCGAACGAGGGCGAGCGCGGCGCGGCGCAGCGGCACGCGCAGCCGCCCTTGCTCGTGCCATCGCCGCCCTCGGCACCGCCGCCACCGTCACCGCCGCCGCCCGAGCTGCCACCGCTGTCGTCGGCGCCGTCGCTGCCGGCGGTACCGTCGGCGCTCTCGCCCGCGTCCCCCGTCGCGGTGCCGGTGTCCGCCGCGGTGTCGGTGCCACCGTCGGCGCCGCCCTCGACCACCGTCACGGTGATCGTGCGGCTGTCGTAGTTGCCGTAGGCGTCCATCACCTCGAACTTGAAGCTGTAGGTGCCGGGCGGGGCGCCCATCATGTTCGCGAAGTCCCACGCGACCTCGTTGGGGTCGGTGCCGGGCGTGAGCGCGTAGTCCTGCGTGCAGACGTTGTTGGTGCAGCGCGTGTACTCGTCGACGCCCTCGGGCAGCCCCTCGAGCCAGGTCCACTTGGCGCCGAGGAAGTTCGAGTCCTCGGCCACCGTCGCCGTGATCAGCACCGAGTCGGTGGTCGAGATCGTCGCGCCGTCCTCGGGCACGGTGCTGGTGATCATCGGCGCGACGGTGTCGACCTCGCGCGGCCCGAACACGCCCAGCAGCTCCTGGTAGCTGTTCTGCTGCTCACCGCCGCCGTCGGGGCAATAGACCTCGTGGATGTAGCCGCACTGCGTGAGGCCGTTGCCGGTGGCGTGGCTGATGTCGTTGCACGTGTCGACGTAGGTCTTGAACCCGCCGTTGTTGAACGGGTACATCAGGTCGCTCTGATCGTCGGTGTGCTCGAGGCCCCAGTTGTGCGAGGTCTCCTGCGCCGCGGTCTCCGACACGCCGCCGCAGCTCTCGGGGAACGTCAGCGAGACGTGGTTGCGCTTGAGTCCGTCGCACGCGACGTTGGCCACGCCGCACACGCCCCCGCCTTGGTTGGAGGCGCCGCCGATCACCGCCATCGTGTACGGCAGCCAGTCGGGCGGCCGCTGCGTCGACATCACGATGTTGAAGGGCTCGTAGTAGTTCTGCAGCTCCTGGAACGTCGCCGCCTGCGCGCTGCCGTTGCCGTACGACGGGAACTGGGTCTCGGCGTCGACCAGCGGCGAGCAGTTGAGCGCGGCGTTGGCCGCATCGCCGTTGCCGCACGTCGGCGTCAGCGTGACGCCGTTCATCTCGACGTACAGGATCCCCGGCGCGGCCTCGTACGCCATCGCGTGCAGCGGCTCGAGCCCCAGCGCCGCGAGCGTGTCGGCGCCCATGCCCTCGGGCAGGAACACCATGTCGCCCTCGCGACGCACCGGCAGCGCGTCGAGCTGCTCGCGGGTGATGCCCAGGCGACGCTCGTGCGCGCCGCGGGTGTACGGGTCGTCGGTCGTGCGCGCCCACGGGGCCAGCGGGCTGATGGGCTCGCCGGCGCGCGCGGCACCGGCCAGTGCGAAGGCGGCCAGGCCCGCCGAGACGATGATGCTGCGCTTCACGATGCGATGCTCCCTGTGCGGCGCGGGCAGGCTAGCGATACCCACCACAAACGTCTAGACGAAGATTCCTGGAGGCACAGCGCCGGCGCTCGACGTGCGCCGCAGCACAGTTCTCGTCGGATTCTCCGCCGACAGGCTCTCACGCGGTGCCGGTGCCCGACGACAGCCCCAGCATGCGCCCGGGGTCGATGCCGATGGCGCGCAGCGCCTCGTGCCACATCGCGTCGGGATCCGCGTGGAAGAGCCACGTCGCTGGCAGTCCGCCCTCGCCGATGGGCACGGGCACCCAGCTGCCCGCTGCGATCTCGCCCTCGAGCTGCTGCGGCGCCCAGCCGGCGTAGCCCAGCAGGAAGAGCAGCGGCCCCGTCGCGCCGGTGTCGTGGTGCCCCGCGGCCGTGACCTGGTCCAGCGAGGTCGTCAACCACAGGCCCGGCAGGACCGCCTGGGCGCTCGGATCCCAGGCCTCGTCGTCGTGCAGGATCCAGCCGCGGTTGGGCTCGACCGGGCCGCCCACGCGCACGCGCGCCAACGACGGCCCCCGCCAGCGCAGGCCCAGCCCGCCGAACACTTCGCCGACGCCGTTGCGACCGAGGTGGTTGACGACCAGTCCCAGCGCGCCGCGCTCGTCGTGATCGAGCATGAGCACGACCGAGCGACGGAAGTTGGGATCCGTCAGCTGGGGGACCGCGCACAGCACGTGCCGCGCGAGGCTCTCGGAGCGGTCGAGCACGGGTGCCGACGTGCAGTATGGCCGCTGTCGACCCGCGGTGCACCCGACCCGCGGCGAGCGGCCGCCGGGGGCAATCCCGCCCCCGTCGCGACCCATGCGACCGGCGCGGCGCGGCGCGGCGCGCCGGTCACGGTGCGGCCGCGTCGGCGGTGGCGCTGGCGTCGACCTCGATCACGTGCAGCTCGACGCGGCGGTTGGCCTCGCGGCCCTGCGCGGTCTCGTTGTCGGCGATCGGACGGCTCTCGCCGAAGCCCTCGGCGACCAGCAGGTCCTCCGACACGCCCTTGGACACCAGGTACGCGCGCACGCTGGCGGCGCGGCGCGCCGAGAGATCGAGGTTGTGCGCGTCGTCGCCGTCGGCGCTGGCGTGGCCCTCGACGCGGATCTTGCGGATCGCCGGGTGGGCCTGGATCTCCGCCACGGCCTCGTCGAGCACCGCGTGGGAGACCTCGAGGATCCGCGCCGAGTCCTTGGCGAACTGGACCTTCTCGCGCAGCTCGATGCGCTCGGGCACCGCGACCTTCTGGGGCGGCGCAGCGGTGGGCACGATCGCGATCGTGGTGCCGTCGGCGAAGACCCGCGGCGCGCAACCAGCGGCGGAGCAGGCGAGGAGCACGAGCGCGGAGCGAACCAGGAGCATGCGGTGCTGCATGCCCGCCCCATTCGCAAGGCGCGTGCCGAGCCGCCCCGGCCGCGCAGCACCGTGCGATCGACCGCGCTTCGCTCTCACGCTTGCCCAACTCGGGCACCTCCCGCCGCCGCCGCGCTGCCCGAGTTGGCACGCGCCCTTGCGAGCGCGGCCATCGCCGTGGTACCTCGAACGCCCACCCGCCAGAGTGGCGAAATTGGTAGACGCAGCGGACTCAAAATCCGCCGACCCTCGCGGTCATGTCGGTTCGATTCCGACCTCTGGTACCGAGCCGATCCGCAGCTGCACCGCCGCCGCCCGCCCGACGTCGAGCTCGAGCGTGACCGCGGCCGGCGGCGGCGCGAACACCAGGCCGCGCCCGCGCGCGACCACCTGACCGCCGGCGTCGCGCGCGGTCCAGCGGATCGTCGGCAGGCCCTCGTCGAAGCCGACCGCGGTGGCCCACCACACGCCGGCGTGCTGCTGCGCCTGCGCGCGCAGGCTCGGCCGCTGCGGCGCGGCGGCGTCGGGCGGTCCGAAGAACGCGACCTCGACGTCCTCGAAGCGGAAGTCGCAGTGCACGTGGGTCTCGTACTCGACCAGCATGCCGCCCGCGTCGGTGCACGCGAGCTCGAGCGTGTCGATGTCGACCGCGAGCGGATCGAGATCGAAGCCGTCGCCGTAGGTGTGCCGCGAGTAGCCGGCGCCGCCGATCTGCGCGTTGTAGTCGGGTGAGCGGTAGCCCGAGTTGACCGCGAGCGCGCCGTTGTCGTCGCGCAGCGCCTGCAGCGACTCGACCGCGTGCGGCTGCACGATGCCCCAGCGGCCCTTGACCGCCTGCGCGAGCTCGCCGAGCACGAAGTTGGGCGCGAGCGCGGTGTCGGGATCGATCGCGTCGAGATCGAGCAGCGCGATCGGCCGGCGGTAGTTCGGATCGCCGCCGGGCGGATCGGGGTACTCGTAGCCGGCCGGCGGTGCGTCCGGGTCGATCGCGACCACCGGCAGGCACGTGGTGTACGAGCCGTCCGCGCCGGGATAGCAGACCTCGGTCGGCAGCGGCTCGGGCTCGCCGGTGCTGCCGACCTCACCGCCGTCGCTGCTGCCGCCCCCGGCCTCGCCGCCGTCGCTGCTGCCGCCGCTGCACTCGCACGGGCCCCACAGCCCCTCGAGGCACGCCTGCACGCCCTCGCCGGCGCCGTCGGGACACGGGCATGCCTGCACCGCCTCGGGGTCGCAGTGGAAGCCTTCGTCGCCGCCTTCGCCCTCGCCTTCGGGGATCGCACCGCTGCTGCTCGAGTCGATCGGATCGACGTCGAGGCCGTCGTCGCCCGCGTCGCCGCCGTCGTCGCCGTGGCTGCCGGGGCCCTGCCACTGCGGTGGCGCGCGCCCCTGCCCCGCATCGACGCACGAGGTCAGCGCCACGGCGAGCGTGAGTGGTCCGCGGATCCCCACCAGAGCCGAGGTTGGCACTGGGCTGCCGCGGGTTCCCAGCGCCCTGCGGCGTTGCTACGCAGATCTGCGCAGCACCGGCTGCCCGGGCGCCGCCAGCCGCTCGGCTTGCCGCTACGGCTCGGTGATCGCGACGTCGCCCTCGGCGCGGATCTCGACCCGCACGGCGCCGTTGCCCACGCGTCGACGCAGGTGGCCGTCGGCGATCGCGACCACCGCAGCGGTCGTGATCCGGATCGTGCCGCTGGTCGCGATGTCGTACTCGACGTCGAACAGCGCCGGCTGCTCGAGCGCGACCGCACCGCCGGCGTGGACGATCGCGTCGCGGCCGGCGACCCGCTGCGTGAGCGCGATGCGGCCGTGCTCGGTGCGCAGATCCGCGTCGCCGGCGGTGTGCACGACGATGTCGCCGACCCCGAGCGCGACCGCGACGCCGGCGTCGCCGCCGTCGATCTCGACGTCACCGCGATCGACCTCGACGCTGACGTAGCCGCGCACCGACGCGATGTCGATGTCGCCCAGATCGGTGCGGACCTCGAGATCGCGATCCGAGGGCAGCTCGATGGCGGCCAGCTCGAGGTCGACCAGGCCGCGCACCGCCAGCGGGATCTCGGCCTGCAGCCAGCCCAGGCCGCCGTCGCGCTCGAACACCAGCGCCGGCGCGAGCGCGTGGCGGCGGGCGTCGCGGTCGCTGCCGCCGGTCGCGAGCACGCGGCCGTCGTAGCGCAGCGCCTCGGGACAGGTGCCGGGCGCGTCGGGGTCGCACGCGGTGATGGTCATCGGCGTGCTGGGCAGATCGATGCGGACGCTGCGGACCCCGGCCAGGTCGTGGCTGGCGGTCAGCTCGGCCTCGCCGCGGAAGCCCAGCACACAGGCGCCCGCGAGCGCAGCGACGACGACGAGGCTGGAGCGCGGCATCAGAAGTACACCTGCGGACCGACCACGAGCTCGAGGCTCGGGGCGAAGCGCGGCAGCGCGAGCGCGCCGCCGTAGTAGCGGGTCGAAAGCGGCAGCGACAGCCGCGGCGCGACGTCGAGCGAGAGGCGGTCGAGCACGAAGATCCGCAGCTCGGGCTGGGCGAACAACGTCGCGCCGAAGCGGCCGCTCTGCCGCGGCGGCAGCTGCTCGCCGATGCCACGCCGCGTGCTGCGGGCGCTGGTGCCCTGCAGCAACACGCCGCCGGCGACGACCAGCCACAGCCGCTGCCGCTGCACCACGCGGCCGGCGAGGCGCAGGCCGGCCTGCAGCGTGGTGCGGTGCTCCTGGCGGCCGAAGTGCAGCGACAGATCGGAGAGCCCGAACCAAAGCCGCGGCATGACCTGGCCCAGCACCGCGAGCGCGAGCTCGTCGTAGCGCGCCAGCGCCGGCGCGCCGGGGCGCATGCCGACCGTGGTCGCACGCGTCAGCCCCAGCGCGACCACGTGATCGGTCCGCGCGCGCACGGTCTTGTCGCGCGCGGCGACCCACGCGTCGGCGGCCTGGCCGATCCACAGCAGCGCGAGCGCGTCGGTGGTCAGCGTGAACGCGCCCTGGCGCAGCGCCTCGCGCGTGGGCGACAGGCCGACATCGCCCAGCGACGCCCCCTCGCCCGGCCGCGCCGCGCGGCCCAGCGCCAGCGAGGCGAAGCCCAGCGCCGCGGCGCCGGCGAAGATGCCGAAGGCCGGCCCGGGCCGACGCGCGACGGCGCGGCCGACGCCGGGCACCAGCGCGCCCAAGAGCGGCGCGAGCACCCGCTGCGCCCGCGCGCGCCGGCCCGGCCGCTC
>JAIBBS010000317.1 GCA_019694555.1 Nannocystaceae bacterium | reverse complement strand
TCGGGCCGGGCGCGCCCACCGGCGCGCATCGGGCCGGGCGCGCCCACCGGCGCGCATCGGGCCGGGCGGGAGCCGTGCGTCGGCGCGCGGCGGCAGGATCACGGTCGCGCGTTCGACGGCGACGCGCCCGCCTCGTGCGGGACCCAAACGCGCATGCGCGAGGGCTCGCGCCTGGCATCGATCAAGATCTCCGGAACCCCGCCCAGGACCTCTTGCCAGCGCTGCAGGACCGGCCCGCCCGCGACGTCGTCGCGTCCGGCGACGTCGTACGACAGCTCGAGGATCGCGCGCTGCGCCTCGAGCACGGAAGGACGGCCGCGGAACTCCCGATAGGGCCGCCACGACCGCGCCCCTTTGCGCGTCATGAAGCACACCGGGCGTGGGACCGACCAGGCGGCGTCGGTGCCGGCGCGGCGCATCACCACGATGCTGTGCCGCGCACGCGCGCCGCGGTGGTGTTGGACCAGCACGACGACCTCTTGCAGCGGACGCTCGCCGCCGTCGACTCCCCACGCCAGCACCCAGCCGCGCGCGCCTCGTGGCGCGCGCACGATCCGTCGCGCGTCCGCCATCATCGAGGCTTCGTCCCAGCGCGGCACGTCGGCCCCGTCCTGCGAGTCCACGGATCCCACCGCGGGGCTCGGCGTATGTGGATGCGTCGACGCCCGGGGCTCGGCCGCGCACCCCAGCCAAGCGAGGCTCAGCACGCCGAGCGCGAAGCATCGCCACCGGTGGCGCGGCGCGGGCGCGGGCTCGACCTCGGTGCGGGCGTCACGATCCATCGGCTCGCTCGGATCGTGTCGGGCCGTCGTCTGCGGTTGCATGCGATCGTCCCAGGCCCCGTCGCGCGGGCGCGCGGCCGGCCCGACGAGCGTTCGACGGGTTCGCACATCGCTGGGGAACCTTTCGCGGGCGGCTTTCGAGACAATGCGGCGTGAGCACCCGGGGCCCCCGCACGATGGTCGAAGCCGCGCCCCGCGCGGGCTCCGCCGCGGCTGACGGGCTCGATGCCGCGGTCGTGGCCGCCGCGCGGCGCGGCGAGCCCTGGGCGCAGCGCCGTCTGATCGCGGCGCTGCAGGACCCGGTGCATCGGCTGGTGTGGCGCATGCTCGGCACCGCGGGACGCGATCACGTCGCGCAAGACCTCACGCAAGAAGCGTTGGTCCGCATCGTCCGCGCACTGCCGGGCTACGTCGAGGGCGGCGCGGCCAAGTTCTCGACCTGGGCGCTGACCATCGCCAGCCGCACCGCGATCGACGAGCTGCGCCGACGTGTGCTGCCGACCGCGCCGCCGCAGGCGCTCGCAGTGCTGCCGCAGGGCGATCCGATGCCGGACCTCGCGCTCGAGCGCGCCGCGATCGGCGATGCCATCGCGGCGGCGATCGACGAGCTCGCGCCGGAGATCCGCGCGACGTTCGTGCTGCGCGCGTACCACGAGCTCGAGTACCACGAGATCGCCGAGGCGCTCGACGTCGACCTCGGCACGGTCAAGTCGCGGCTCTTCCGCGCACGCGCGGCGCTGCAGCGCCGACTGGAGCGACTGCGCCGTGATGATTGACGACCACGATTCCGACGGGCCCACCACGATGCCCCCGCACCACGTCCTGGAGGCGTTCACCGTGCCGACTCTGCCGTCCGACTTCACCGATCGCGTCATGGCCTCGCTGCAACCCCCGGGCGCGAACCCGGTGATGACCGCGGCCGCGCTGCAGTCCCCGCGCGCGTCGTGGCCGTGGTTGGTGTCGGGCCTGGCGATGGGCGCCGCCGCGACCGCTGCGGTGACGCTGCTGGTGCTGCACCTGCACGCGCCGGCCCCGACGACGCACGAGCCCGTCGTGCTCGCGCCCGTGCCGGGCGAGCCGCTCGCGCCGGTGGTCGCGGTCTCGCCCGCGCCGAAGTTCGGCCACCTGGTGATCACGTGCGAGCCGGGCGACGCGATCGTGCGCGTCGATGGTCGGACGATCCCTGGCACCTCGCCGGTGGTCGTGACCAACCTGGTGCCCGGGCCGCACGACGTCGTGGTCGAGCGCGAGGGTCACACCGGCTGGTCGCAGCGCATCGACGTGCCCGCGGACGTGTTGCCGCTGACGCTGCGACTGCCCGAGATCGCAGCGCCCGATCTCGACGCGTTCATGCCACCGCCCGACGACGCCGCCGCGGCGCCGGCCAAGGCGGTGCGCCCGCGGCCCAAGAAGAGCGGCCCGCGCTCGCTCCGCGACATCTTCGGCGCCTCCGACTCCGGCGGCTCACCGGATCTGAAGGACCCGTTCGCACGCAGCGACGAGCCCGAGCGCACGCTCTCGGTGCGCGCGTCGGATCAGGACGAGCCCGCGTCCGCGGACGTGCTGCTGCTGCTGGCGACCGACGCCGGCACACGGCCCGCGGAGGTCTTCGTCGACGGCGCCGCGATGGGCACCACGCCGCTGTCCACCCGCGCGATCCCACCGGGCCGCCACGACATCCGCTTCCGCTGGGACGACGGCACCAGCGTCGCCGACTCGGTGGTGCTGCGCGCGGGCACCAAGGTCGTGCTGCGCGCACGCTGAGGGGCCCTTGGTCACGGCACGTCGACGTCGACGTGCCACAGCAGACCGTCGGCCACACCGTAGGCGCCGCAGGCCACGAACTCGAGCCGATCGATCGCACCGTCGAGCACGCTGCGCGAAGGCACGTACAGCGCCGACGGGGCGCCGAAGCCCTCGCCGAGCCCCGGCACCGCGATGGCCTCGGCCTGCGCCCACGCGATGGGCGCGTCGGCGTCACCGTCGGCGCGCAGGATCTCGATGCCGCCGTCGCTGGCGCTGCCGCGCACCACGGCCAGCGGCGCGCCCTCGACCGCGACGAAGCGGCCGCGGAAGCTGTCGGGCAGCAGCGACACCGGCGCGAGGTGATCCGACCACGCCGCGCCGCCGGGCTTGAAGTAGTACGCGAGCGCGCCGGCGTCGGTCTCGGCGAGCACGTGGGTCGCGTCGCTGCCGAGATCGACGTGCACGTCCGCCGCGGTGCGCACGTCGACGTCGCCGTCGCCCAGGGTCGTGAACGCGGGCGTGCCACCGAGCGTCAGCTCGACCACGACTGCGTCGTAGCTGCCGGTGGGGTACTGACCGGTGAAGGCCTGGCCCGCGAGCACGACCTCGCTGGGGCCGCGAAACGACGCGAACACGTAGCCGAGATCGTTGTAGCCCGGCAGTGCGGTCGCGACCGGCCCGTTGTAGCCGCCGCCGTAGTCGTAGGTGTAGACCAACGCGCCGGCGCCTCCGGCATCGCCGACGACGGTGAACCACACCAGGTGCACCGGGTCGGGTCCGAGCGCGGCGCCGACGTAGTTGGAGTTCGGCGGCGTGGTGTAGGGCCCGCCGATCGCCACCGGCTCGCAGCCCTGACCCAGCGCGAGGTCGAGGTCGAAGCTGCAGTGCTCGAGTTGGTGCCCGACGACGTCGACCGCGAATGTGTGCAGCGTCGCGCCGTGCAGCACGCTCGCCGCGTTCTGTTGCACGCCGGGCAGGTGCGGCTGCGAGCCGACCGCGGTCCAGCCGTCCGGGTCGTGGCGAAAGTAGAGGATCGCGTCGTTGACCTCGACGCTGGGCCCGGCGTCGGCGACGAACCATCGTCGCGCGCGATCGTCGTGCATGACCCCGCGCAGGTGCGGCCCCCAGCCGCCGTGCATCTCGGGATAGTGGCGGTTCTGATCGGTGATCAGGGTCGCGGTCACGATCGGCGGCTGCGCACCGGTGGTGCTGCTCGAGTCCGCGGCGGTGCCCTCGGTCGGCGCGGTGGTCGAGCTGCCGCCGGTGGTGGTGGTGGTGTCTTCGCCGCGCGACCCGCTGCCCTCGCTGCTCGCGGGCGCACCGGTGCTCGACGTGGTGCTCGCGGCCGCGCCGGTGTCCGACGTCGCCGACGCAGGCGGCGCGCAGCCGAGCAACGCGAGCGCAGCGAGTGCACGACGCAGCACCGGCCGATCGTAGCGGGCCGCGGCGTCCCCGGGGGCGTCCCGGGGACGCACGGGCGTCGTCCCCGGGGACAGCGGGACCGCGACGCGTACGGCCCGGCGGCCGCGGGCGGCACCCGCCGCTGGTACGGAACTGGCAGACCGGCCAGCGCGCGCCATGTTCCCCGGCGCACGAAGGAGCGTCCCATGTCTCGCCCCCTGCTCTTGGTGCTCGCGCTGCTGGGCTGCGCAGCGTGCGACGTCGACGACACCGCCGACGACGCAGCCGACGAACGCGCCGGCACCACGCCGACGACGACGGGCGGCTGGGGCTGCAAGGGCTGCGGCTTCACCAACTCCGCCTACCTCGGCACGTTCCCGCTGGAGTCGTTCGCGCTCGGCGTCACGCCGCGCACCGGCGAGGCGCGGCTGGTCGGCATCGTCGATCCCGCAGGCGTGCAGCGCAGCGTCGGGCTCGACGACGATGCCTTCACCGCGACCAAGAACAACACCGTGTACAAAGGCGGTCAGCTCATCGGCTGGACGCTGCTGTTCGACCTCGGCGCACCCAAGCTCGCCGAGGTGAAGATCCAGGGCCACGCGAACCATCCCGACTGGGTCACGGGCGCGCCCGTCGACACCTACGCGCTCGCGTACCTCGATCGCAGCAGCGGCGAGGTCGTGCCGCTCGAGGTGTGCCCCGGCCTGGGCTTCGAGGAGACCTCGATCGTGCTCTTGCCCGGCGAGACCTACGACATGAACGGCGTCACGGTCACGCCCGCGCAGAGCGGCCACACCACGCTCGCGTGCCGCGGCCACGCGCTGGCGAAGATGAAGCTCATGGGCTACGGCCCCACCGACGGCTATGGCTCGGGCTGGGAGCAGCGCCAGGGCACGCTCAAGATGCTGACCGCCGACTACTGCGGCAAGGGCCACAGCTTCACCGTCGTCGGCACGCCGCTGCAGTGGGCCGACGACCTCGGCAACTTCCCGCTGCTGGGCAACGAGTCGCCGGCACAGCTCGAGGCCAAGTGGGACCACAAGGGCGCGCTGTGCCTCGACACGCCGCGGCTGGTCAAGCGCTCCGAGGTCGAGGGTCTGTGCACGCTGCCGCGCTGCAACGGCGACTACGCGAGCTTCGGCGGTGGCAACTGGATCTCGATCCGTCCCTGAGGCGACGATGACCGAGGTGGCGCCGTCGACCTCGCTGGGCTCGCGTGAGCAGCCGAGCACCGATGCCTCGGCCCGTGGTGGCGGCGCGCCGGCGAGCCCGATCGTGGCCGCGCTCGACGGCCCGACCCTCGATGGTCTCGCGCGCACGCGCGCGCGCGAGGCCGAGGTGCCGCGGCGGGTCGGTCGCTACACCGTGCTGCGCCACCTCGGCAAGGGCGGCATGGGCCAGGTGCTCGAGGCCCTCGATCCCGAGCTCGATCGCCGCGTCGCACTCAAGCTGCTGCGGGTCGGCCGCGGCGGCACCGCGGCCAACGCACGACTGTTGCGCGAGGCCCAGGTGATGGCGCGGATCTCCGATCCGCACGTGGTGCAGGTCTACGACGCGGGGCTCGCGGGCGATCGCGTGTTCCTGGCGATGGAGCTGGTGCGCGGTCGGACGCTGCGTCAGTGGCTCGCGGCGGGGCCACGACCGTGGCGCGAGATCCTGCGCGTGATGATCGACGCCGGCCGCGGCCTCGCGGCCGCGCACGCGGTCGGTGTGATCCACCGCGACTTCAAGCCCGACAACGTGCTGGTCGACGACGATGGCCGCGTGCGCGTCGCCGACTTCGGCCTCGCCAACCTCGAGCGCGCGGCGGTGGCGGCCGCCCGGCCGGGCAACTTCGAGGGCCGCTTCGTCGGGCTGACCCAGACCGGCGCGATCGTGGGCACGCCGCTGTACATGGCGCCCGAGCAACACGCGGGGCTCGAGCTCGACGCGCGCGCGGATCAGTTCTCGTTCTGCGTCGCGCTGCACGAGGCCCTGCTCGGCGCGCACCCGTATCCGGGCACGACCGCGATCGAGCTGGCCGCGGCGGTGCTGGCGGGCCGCTACGTCGCGCCGCCGTCGCGGCGCGGCCTGCCGCGCGCGCTGGTGCGGGCGATCGAGCGCGGGCTCGCGACCGATCCGGGGCGGCGCTTCGTCGACATCGAGGCGCT
>JAIBBS010000105.1 GCA_019694555.1 Nannocystaceae bacterium | reverse complement strand
GGCTGCTCGCACGGGGGCGCGCGCTTCAGCCGGGCGGCACGAATTGTTCGCAAGTGTCGGCGATGATGCCGATCGAGTCGGCGAGCGCGGGCCCGTAGTCGGGCTCGCACACGCTCGCGCGCTGGTGCGCGGGGAACATGTCGAGCAGCTGGGCCACGGTGCCGCCCACGGCGTCGCTGTCGCACAGCGGCGCGTCGGTGTCGGCGTCGGGCAACAGCCCCAACACCACCACCGCCGCGGGGTCGCCTTGCTTCGCCGAGACCACCGCGTCGTACCACAGCGCCGGTGTGCCGCTGCTGTCGAGGTCGGCTTCGTCGGTGATGATCGTGACGACGAGGATGGCGTCGTCGCGCAGGAAGCCGGCGTTGCAGGTCGCGGCGGCGCCTTCGGGCGACAGCGCGGCGACCAGCGCGTCGGCGGTGCGCTCCTCGGAGTTGCCGTCGACGCCGACGGTGGCGATGCAGGTGAACGTGGACTCGAGGTCGGTCTCGTCGCTGCCGATGAAGCGCTCGTCGGGACTGAGCGCGCACACGCTGTTGCTGGCGGCGGTGCCGTACGGCGCGGTCATGCCCGCGCCGATGGCGATGTCGCACAGTGCCGGCGGCGGGGTGTCGCACGCGAACGCCGGCTCGCCCGGGCACGTGCCCAGGGTCGTGCACGCGTTGGCACACTCGCCGCCGTTCCACTGCGCGTCGGTGTCGACCACCATCACGTGCCAGTCCTCGGCCGGCACCGCGTCGCGCATGGCCTGCACGAAGCCGGGGAAGCTCTGCACGAGGTTGGTCTGGTGCACCGTCATCGACTCGGAGCTGTCGATGACGAAGAGAAAGTCGATCTTGGCGCAGCCGGTCTGCGGCGAGAACACGTCCTCGGCCGGCATCGCGTCGAGCTTGGGGCCGTCGGCGCTCGCGCTGGTCGAGAGGCTGGTCGCGTCGTCGGTGCCGTTGCCGATCCCGCTCGAGCCGGTGTCGAGGTCGGCCGGCGGCGACTCGCTGCTGCACGCCGCCGCGACCAGCACGCCCAGCGCTCGGCGTCGCCGCAGCAGTGGCAGCGCGAGCAGGGCCAGCCACGCCACGCCGCCGCGCGGCTGCGCGGTGCAGCCACAGCCGCTGCTCTGCGTGCCGGCACCCGCGGTTGCCGAGCCCGAGTCGCCGCTGGCGGTGGTCACCGCGGTGGTGCTGTCGTCGGACGGCAGGGTGCCGCCGTCGCTCTCCAACGTGGTGCCGTTGCCATCGCCGCCGCTGCTGCTCGCCGGCGCGGTGGTCTGATCGGCGCCGGTGTCGAGCATGCCGTCGGGGTCGTAGACGGTCTGGGTGTGGTTGCTGTCGAGCGAGAAGTCGTTGACGCCGATGCGATAGTCCAGGTGCACCGCGTTGTCGTACACGCCCGGTGCGTCGAGCTGCACCGTGACCGAGACGTCGGCGCCCTCGCCGGGCCCGAGGTTGCCCAGATCCCAGATCACCTCGCTGCCGACCAGCGCGCCGCCGCCCGAGGCCGAGACGAAGGTCGTGCCCGGCGGCAGCGGATCGACCAGCGAGGCCTCGAGCGCGGTGACCTCACCGGCGTTGGCGTACGCGATGGTGAAGGTCACCTCCGGCTCGATCACCAGCGCCGGGGCCGAGGCCGCGAGGTTGATCACCGGCAGGCCGATGAGTGTCGCGCACGGGGCCTCGAACAGCGCGTTGAGGAACAAGCGCGCGCCCTGGACGTCGGGGTTCATCGTCACCGGCGGATCGGTGGCGTAGCGGTGACCGCCGAGGTAGCTGACCTTGCCGACCGAGCCGCACTCGAGCGCGTCGGGCGGGCACGCGCCGTCGAGGTAGCCGGTCATCCACACGTCCTGTGTACCCTCGGCCATGCCTGCGCCGGTGAGCATGACGACGCCGCCGGCCTTGTACGCGTCGCCCGGGGGCAACGCGTACGCGGGTTCGCTGCCGCCGACGGTCTCGAAGGGCCCGTCGAGCTGCGCGAACGGAGAGCCGGCGTTGTAGAAGTCGACCGCGTCGGGGCGGTCGGCGAAGTCGAGGCCGTTGGGCGTGAGAAAGAAGCCGTGCGGTGCGAGGTTCTCGAACGCGCTCACGGCCTGGCACTCGGCGAAGAAGTGGGTCGGGTTGTTGAGGAACTGCCGCACCTCGGCGACGACCTCGGGGTTGGCCTCCGCCTGCGCCACGCCCCAGTGCATCGACATGAACTGGCAGTAGACCGCGTCGCCGTCCTCGTCGAAGAGCATGCCGTCGGCGTGGTGGTCCTCGGTCGGGCCCGCGACCTCCTCGGGCGTGAGCATGTCGGGGCTGTCCGCGGGCCAGCCGTAGTCGAGCACGGAGTCGGGGATCGCCGCCGCGACCATGTACTCGCGCGCGATGTCCTCGTTGCCGTCGGCGTGCATGGCGATGGTCGGCGCGACCACGAGGTAGCGCGCGACCTCGGCCTCGAACCCGTCGCTGGCCTCGTGCACGGCGGTCTCGGGGTACACCGCCTGCCAGGTCGTGACGATCGGCATGGCCTCGTCCGCGTCGGCGGCGTCGATGATCCACGGGCCGCCGCGGTAGCCGTGATCCATGATCGGTGCCGCGCTCGCGACGTCGAGCCCCGACGCGGTGAAGTCTTCCTCGCCGACGAGCTTGTCGCTGCGAATGGCCCAGCGCACCGGCACGCCCTGCCGCAGCAGCTCGTAGACCAGACCGTAGGCGCGCAGCATGCCGGCGTCCTGCCAGGTCGTGTCCATCGGGATGATGAGCGAGCCCGCGGCGAAGTCGTCCGCGGCCGCGATCGAGGACGTCAGGGCGGTCCCGAGCAGGGCGAACAGGGGCGTCAGACGAGCGAACCGGACCACGTGCGGGACAGACCTCCCCCGCGGCGCAGATTCCGACTCCACGCTCGCTTCGGTCGCACGGGCTGCGACCTCGGGCCCGCATGTGCGCGGGGGCCGATGCCGCCTCAGCCGTGTTCGGCGGCGCAGCGACCGTCGCGACACTTCGGGTGCGAGCCCACGCAGCTGCCACAGCCGGCACCGCCGGGCAGCGGCGCGGGCGGTGGGCACACGATGGCCTTGCGCGCGCTGTCGAACGCCGCCTGGTCCTTCTTCGCCAGCGGCGTGCTCTCGCACCCGCACGGGCTGCACGGGCTCGGCTTCACCAGCGTGCAGTCGGCGTCGCGCTTGCACGTCAGGTCGAAGCCGCTCATGTCGACGGTCACCGCGGCGGCGTCGCGCTTGGCCTCCGCCTCGCGCAGACGCGGGCCCTCGACCGAGAAGCGCGCCTCGCTGCTGCGCTGCAGCTCGCCGGGTGGCGAGATGGTGTAGCGCATGCGCGCGAAGCCGGACTCGTCCTGCATGCCCGAGGGCTCGCGGGTCCAGCCCTCGACCACGACCGCGCCGAGCTTGTTGGTGCGCACGATCACCGGCTGGAAGCGCGAGCTGCCGTCGAGCTCGAACGCCAGCTCGCTGGTCGTGACGAAGTGGTCGCCGAAGGCGTGCTCGACCTCGTCGACCCACGCGCGCGCGAGACCCTCGCGTCGCTCCATCGTTGCCGCGGGGAAGCCGACGGTCGCCAGCGCGGCCGCGATGCCGGTGTCGCCCGCGTGCCAGCGGCGATCGACCAGCAGCCCCATGGTCTCGCAGCCGCGATCGTGCGCGAAGCTGCCGATCGCGACCACGCGGGGAAACGACAGCGGCCACGCGACGCAGCCGTCGTCGTCCAGCGAGACGCCGGCGGCGGCCAACGCCGCCTTCACCCCGGCCTGATCATCCTTGGCCAGCGGCGCGGGCTCCGGATCGGTCGGTTGCGGATCCGCGGTCGGCGTCGCGGTGGTCGGTGCCGCCGAGGTCGCGACCTTGGATGGCGGTGAGCCGCCGCCGTGATCGGACTCGGCGCGTGCACACGCCGTGGACAGCAGCAACACCGCGAGCGCGCGCGTCATGACGCCCAGCGTAGCAAATCCACGACAGTGGTCGCGGCGAGACGTCGTGCTATCTCCAAGGACCATGGCATCGCTGCGGCCTGTGCCGGTGTTGGTGGTGCTCGCAGCGCTCGCGGCGGGTGCGTTCGCGCTGGGGCGTGCGACCGCCGGTACGACGCCCGCACCCGCGGCACCGGCGGCCGCGCCCGCGGCCGAGCCCTCGCCGGGACCCCGCGCGTTGCGATCGCTGGTGTGCGCGCCGGTGCAGCGGCGCGCGAGCGCGGAGGCGTCGTGCGAGGAGCTCGAGCTGCGCCAGCGCTGGTGCGAGAGCGAGCTGTCCGAGTGCACGCGCGAGCGCAGCGCGGTGCGCCACGCGTGGCCGGAACAGGACAGCATCGAGTCGCCCGATCGCTGGTCGGCGACGATCGACGAGGCCTTCGAGCGCTGCGGCATCGAGGCCGAGCTCGAGGTCGTCGACTGCGCGGAGTATCCCTGCACCGCCGCGCTGCGTCCGCGCGCGCCCATCACCGACGGCGCCGGGCACGAGCAGCAGATGAACGCACTGATGGCGGCCGTGCGCGCGTGCGCGCCGCTGCGCGAGGCCTTCGCGGTCGGCAGCGGCCAGGACGACGCGCTCGACGTCTTCCGACTCGACGCGCCCTGCGGCGGCACGCACGAGCGCTTCTTCGCCCTGCTCGCGCTCGACACCCGCGGCGAGGCCTTCACCAAGCAGCAGGAGGGCGAAGACGATCTCGTCGAGCGCGAGGTCATGCGCTGGATGTACCGCCGCGGCGACGACCTCGTGGGTCTGTGGCCGTGCCGCGACCGCGCGGGCGGTTGATGCGTGCGTCTTCGCGGCGGACGTCGGCGGCCGCCCGCAGCCGCGCGGCGAAGCTGCGGGGTGCGGTGCCCACCACCGCACGGAAGTCGCGCGCGAAGTGGGCCTGGTCGGCGTAGCCAAGGCTCGCGGCCAGCGAAGCGAGCGAGCCGTCGGGATCGAGCTCGAGCCGCGCGGCCGCCTCCTGCAGGCGCACGCGGCGGATGACCCACTTGGGTGTCGCGCCGACGCAGCGCCGGAACAGGCGCTGCAGCGAGCGCTCGTCGAGGCCCGATGCGCGCTCGAGCTGGGCGACGCGGACCAGGCCGGGGCTGCGCGTGATGTGCTCGACGATCGCGCGCGCGAGCGTCGCGCCCTCGTCGAGCGGGCGCAGCAACGGCGTCAGTCGCCGCGCGATGACGTCGAAGGCCGCGTCGTCGCTGTCGAGTGCGAGCGCCTCGCGCTCGAGCGCGGCGACGTCGATCGCCAGCACCTGCGCCAGCGGCACGATGCGATCGGTCCACGTGCTCGCGGCCTCGCTGCGCAGCCCCAGGATCGCGCCGGGGTGCAGCTGCGTGCCGAGGATGCGCCCGCGGCCCTCGAGGCGCCGCACGAAGCGGCGACGGTGCACGCCGACCAGCCGCGAGCTGCCGGCCTCGATCACGAGGTGGACGGTGGGATCGCCGATCATCGCGGCCACGTGCGCGGGCTGGCCGCACAGGTCCCAGCGCGTGCCCCAGAAGCGTTCGATCCAGCCGGCGAGCGCCGGCGGCGGCGCGCAGCGGCTCACGTCGATGCGGCGCCCGCTGAGCGGGTCCGACACGACGCGCCGCGCCGGTCGGGTTTCTTCAAGACGTCGGCGGCGCGCAGCGGTCATGCTCGAGGCCGAGGCCCCACCGGGCGAGCAGAACATGGACGACATCACGGTCAAGCGCATCGACGAGATTCCGGCCTACGAAGGCCCCCACGCCCTCGAGGGCATCGCGTTCCGCTTCGCGGGCAAGGCCCTGGGCGTCAGCGCGTGGGGCATGAACATCGGCGACATCGCGCCGAATGTGACGCGCTGGCCCGAGCACGACCACCTCGCCGACGGTCAAGAGGAGGTCTACGTGGTGCTGCGCGGCAGCGTCGAGCTGGTCTGCGGCGAGCAGCGCACGCAGCTGGCGGCGGGCGCCATGGCCCGCGTGCCCGCGCACGTCCGACGCACGCTGCACGCGGGGCCCGAGGGTGCGCGGGTGCTCGCGATCGGCGGCACGCCCGGCAAGGCCTACGTCTCGCAGTTCTGACGCGCGCGCTGCTACCATCGCGACAGGTTGGCCCACGCGGACGACTCGGTCACGCGCCGCGACAGCGACCAGACCCGGCTGCAACGAGGCCGCGACGGCGCGAGCGGTGACTCGTCGTCGTCGTCGGGCGGCGAGCCTCTCCACGGCTTCGACGCGCGTTGGGCCGACATCGGCACGGCGCTGGGGCGCTACGTGCTGGTCGAGCGCGTGGGCGCCGGCGGCATGGGCACGGTCGTGCGCGCGTACGACCCCAAGCTGCACCGCGAGGTCGCGCTCAAGCGCGTGCGCCGACACGCGCTGGGCCCCGAGGCCACCGAACGCATGATGCGCGAGGCGCAGGCGATGGCGCAGCTGAGCCATCCCAACGTCGTCGCGGTGCACGACGTCGAGGTCATCGACGATGCGGTCGTGATCGCGATGGAGTACGTCGCCGGCACGACGCTCGACCGCTGGTGCGCGCAGCCGGGCCGGAGCTGGCGTGCGGTGCTGGCCGCGTACCTGCAAGCGGCGCAGGGCCTGATGGCGGCCCACCGCGCGCACCTGGTCCACCGCGACTTCAAGCCCAGCAACGTGCTGGTGGGCGAGGACGGTCAGGTCAAGGTCATGGACTTCGGCCTGGCCAAGCCCGAGGCCGATGCGCCGCCGTCGGAGTCCGCGATGCTCGCGATCCTGGCGCACGGCAGCGCCGATTCCGATCTCGATCGCACGCTCACGCGCGCCGACACCGTCGTGGGCACGCCCAAGTACATGGCGCCCGAGCAGCACACCGGCGTGACCGCGGACGCGCGCGCCGATCAGTACGCGTTCTGTCTCGCGCTGTGGGAGGCGCTGTGCAGCGCACCGCCGTTCGCGATGCGCGACATCGATGCGCTGGCCGCCGCCAAGCTGCGCGGGCCGCCGCCGTGGCCGGGCGTGCGCGGCGTGCCGGCGCGGTTGGGCGACGCGCTGCGTCGTGGGCTCGCGCCCGAGCCCCGCGATCGCTTCGCCGACGTCGCGGCGTTGACCCGGGCACTGGGCGACGCCGCGCGACCGCGGCGACTGGGGCGCGTCGCGGCGGTGGTGGTGCTCGGCGGCGGTGCGCTCGCGACCGCGGCGTGGTTGGGGCGCGGTCGACCGTGTGCCGAGGCCGGTGCGACCGTGGCGGCCTCGTGGAACGACGAGGTCCGCGCCGCGGTCACGCGCTCGCTCGGTGCCGATCATGCCGACGCCGCCGCGCGCGTCGAAGCGCTGGTCGACGCGTGGGTCGAGCGCTGGAGCGCGACCGCGGCCGAGGCCTGCGCGGCGACCCACGTGCGCCACGAGCAGTCGGCGAACCTGCTCGATCTGCGGACCGCGTGCCTCGATCGTCGACGCAGCGAGCTCGACGCCGCGCTCGAGCAGCTGAGCACCGATGCCGGCGTCGCGGTCGCGGCGGTCGACCTGGTGCTCGCGTTGCCGCCGATCGACGACTGCGACGACCTCGAGGCGCTGCAGGCCGAGGTGCCACCGCCGCCCAACCCCGAGCTGCGCGCCGCGGTCGATCGCGGACGCCACGAGCTCGCGCGCGCGGCCAGCCAGCTCGCGGCCGGTCACTTCGACGAGGCGCTGGCGCTCGCCCGCGAGATCGCGCAGGACCCCGCGGCGGTCGAGTACCCACCGCTGTACCTCGAGGCCGAGCTCGTCACCGCCGAGACGCTGTCGCGAGTGGGGCGCGCGCCCGAGGCCGCGCGACGGCTGCAGACGGTGGTCGCCGGCGCGCTCGAGCGCGGGCTGCAGGGCGTCGCGGTCGACTCCGCGATCGCGCGCACCCACGTCGTCGGCGTCGTGCTCATGCGTCCGGTCGAGGGCTTGGTCCACGCCGAGCTCGCGCTGGCGCTGGCGCGTCATCGTGATCCCGACGGCATGCTCGAGGCCCGCGCACGGGTGGCCCGCAGCGGTGTGCTCGGGGTCTCGGCGCGCTACGACGAGGCCGAGACCGAGGTGCGGCAGGCGCTGGCGCTGATCGAGCGCTTGCGCGGCGAGGACGACGTCGAGGCCGCGCGCGCGCGCTGGCAGCTGGGCATGGTGCTGTGGCATCGCGGTCGCTTCGTCGATGCCGAGGCCGAACACCGCCGCGTGCTCGCGACGCGCGAGCGCATCCTCGGACCCGAGCACCCCGAGACCCTGGCCGCGCGCGAGGGCATCGGCAGCGCGTTGCTGAGCCAGGGCCGCGCGGGCGAGGCCGCCGAGGTGCATCGCGGCGTGCTCGAGGTGCGCACGCGCGTGCTCGGGGCCGATCACCCGGCGACCGCGATGACGCGGGCGAACCTGGCCCGCGCGCTCGGGGCCCAGGGCCTCGACGCCGACAGCCAGCGCGAGCTCGAGGCCGCGTTCGCGTCGATGCGCCGGGCGCAGGGCCCCGATCACCCGCAGACCATCGGCACCCAGCTCAACCTCGCGATCGCGATCATGCAGCGCGGCGACAATGCCTCGGCGCGCGAGCTGTTCGCCGACGCCGCGGAACGCTTCACCCGCGTGCTGGGTCCCGAGCATCCGTACACCGCGACGGCGTTGTTCAACCTCGGCAAGGCCAACGAGCGCCTGGGCGATCCGGTCGCAGCCGAGCGCGAGTACGAACGCGCACGCGCGGTGTTGCTGGCGACGCTGCCGGCCGAGCACCGCGATCTCGCGAGCGTGCGCATCAACTTGGCCAATGCGCTCGAAGAGCAGGGCAAGCTCGACGAAGCCGAGGCCGAGCTGCGCAAGGCCGTGGCGGCGCTGACCGAGAGCGTGGGTCCGCGCACGATCGACACCGGCGGTGCGCGCAACAACCTCGCCGGTGTGCTCGAGGCCCAGGGCCGGCTGGACGAGGCCGAGGTCGAGTACCGCGCCGCGCTCGAGATCATCGAGCCGCTGCTCGATCCACGCAACGCCAACCTCGCGATCGCGTACTACGATCTGGGCGAGTTGCTGGTGCGGCGCGGTCGCCTCGACGACGCGTTGCCGCTGCTCGAGCACGCCGTCGAGCTGCTGCGCGAGGCGGAGCTCCGCGACGTCGAGCGCGGCGAGATCTACTTCGGGTTGGCCAAGGCGTTGGACCAGCGTGGGGTCGACCGCGGCCGTGCGCGGCAGCTCGCGACCGCGGCCGAGCGCCTGCTCGCCGGCGGCGGTGCGGCGGTGGTCGACGAACACGCGCAGGTGCTGCAGTGGCTGCAGGCGCACGCCCGTTGACGCCGGGTTGCGGTCGGTCGGCGGCGGCGGCGAAGGCCGGCCGGGCGCGCGGCCATGAACCCGACGCGGTGGACCACCACCGTTGCGGCCAGGCGGCCGGCGCGAAGCGGGGACAGGCCGAGATGATCGACAAGCGACGGGTCGTGCTGGGGATCGTGGGGCTCGCGGGCGTGGCCGCGTGCGGCGTCGTGGTCCCGCCGGCCGGCACCGGCGGGGACACCACGGTCGCGGCGGAGTCGTCGAGCACCGGCGCGACCAGCGGCACCGGCACGCTGTCCGGCTCGTCGAGCGGCCCCGCGGGCGAGAGTTCCGGCGTCGCCGCGAGCTCGAGCTCCGAGGTCGGTGGTGGGCCCGCGATCTTCGACGTCGCCGGCGGCATGGAGGGTACCGCCGGGGACACCGGCGAACAACGCGGCTGCAGGAAGGTCGACGTGGTGTTCTCGATCGACACCTCGAGCAGCATGTTCGAGGAGATCGCAGCGCTGGCCGGTCCGGTGTTCGACTCGTTCCCGACCGCGTTGCTCGACGTGAACAACGGCCTCGAGGACTTCCACCTCGGCATCATCGACGCGTGCAACAACCCGCCGTTTCTCCACGACTCGGGCGTGGGCGGCTTCTGCAACTACTCGAGCGGCAAGAACTTCATGGTCTCGACGTCGCCCGATCTGTTCGACGAGTACCACTGCGCGACCGACCTGACGGAGTTCTTCGGCGGCTACATGGGAATGCCCGACGCCTGCAGCGGCAACGACGACAACGAGCAGCCGGCCAACACCGCCGCCGACGTCGTCAGCCCGCCCGCGGTCGACGAGGAGAACGACGGCTTCTTGCGCGGCGACGCGGTGCTGTTCGTGGTCGCGATCACCGACGAGGACGAGCAACCCGTGCCGGCCCAGACCGCGCAGCAGATCGCAGACAAGCTGATCGACGCCAAGGGCACCATCGACAACGTGGTGTTCCTCGGCATCGGCGGCGGCTCGTTCTGCAACGGCCCCTATGGCTCGGCCAGCGACGCGACGTTCATGCGCCAGGTTGCCGACATCTTCGTGGACGCGGGCCGCGGCGTGTCGTGGGACCTGTGCAACGGCGACCTCGAGGGTGCGTTCGAGGCCGCGCTCGAGGTCGTCGACTCGGCGTGCGTGCAGTTCCAGCCGCCGGGCTGAAGCGCCGCGGCGAGACCCGCTTGAGCCGTCTGGGGCGGCTCGCGCGACTTGGGCCGCATGCGATCGCCCGCCCGCGCCCCTGCACCGCCCCCGTCCGCCGCGCCACGGGCGCGACCGGGCGCGTGCGCCTGCGCCGTGACGGTGGTGCTGGGCTGTGGGGCTCCAAGCGGCGGCGATGCACACGGCAGCGGCGACACCGGCGCGACGGCATCGAGCGGCGCCAGCACGGACGCGAGCGCGACGAGCACGGGCTCGAGCGACGGTGACCCCGACACCGGCGCGGTGGACTCGTCGTCGGGCTCGGACTCCGGTGGCGTCACCGGCTGCACCGCGACCGAGGCCACGGGCACCGCGCTGGCCAGCGGCATGGCGGTGCAGCACCGCGACGGCCAGACGTTGGTCACGTGGCACGATCGCGCCGAGGGCGAGGCCGGCGCGCAGCTGCGCTATCGACTGTACCGCTCGAGCGCGCCGATCACCTCCGACGACGATCTCGCGGCGTTGGTGCCGGTCGCCGACGGCGTGCTCAACCACTCGGGGCAGCTGTTCGGATCCGCGTTCACGCCGGCGCAACGCCTCGACACCGCCGCGCCGCGGGCCGTGCTCGAGGACCTCGGCGAGCCGCTGCCGGCGTGGTCGGGCCTGTGGGCCGCGACCACCGAGATCGACGACTGTGCGTGGTACGCCGTGGTCGCGACCGACCTCGACGGCGTCGCGATCGAGTCGATCATCCCGGGCGAGAACGCCACCGTCGATCCGATCGCCGAGCGCGTCGCACCGCGACAGCCCATCAAGGTCTACGACTCGTCGGCGCGGGGCGAGTACTCGCCCAACACCGAGATCACCGGCACGCCGAATCTGCCGCTGCACGTGGTGCTGCACGGCAGCCAGGCCCAAGGCGGCGGCGCGGGCGACTACGGCGACTACTGGTTGTACTTCGCCGACGCGACCATGGGCTGGCAATCGGGCCTGCCGGGCGTGTTCTCGGTCGAGGAGACCCACAGCGGCCCGCAGTACCTGATGATGCGCAACCGCGATGCGATCGTGTTGCCCAGCGGCGACGCGGCGCTCGAGACGATGTGGTTCGGCTACGTCGCCGAGCCCGGCGGTCAGCGCTTCGCGTATCCGTACACCGAGGCGCGACTGTCGTGGATGATCCCGTGGGTGATCGAGCGCTACGGCGCCGATCCGGAGCGCGTGATCGTCACGGGGGGATCGATGGGCGCGTGGGGCACGATGACCTACGCGTTCCGGCGGCCGGAGCTGTTCGCGGCGGTGTTCCCCGACCGACCGCGCCTGCGGCAGGTCTCGCTGACGTCCGTCACCGATGCGGCGAGCGACGCCGACACGCTGCCCGACGGCACGCCATGGTCGACGCACCACGACAGCGTCGCGTTTGCGACCGCGCACCACGAGGATCTTCCGTTCGTGGGCTGGAACGTCGGCCGCCAGGATGGCTTCGCGGGCTGGCAGGAGCAGATCGACATGGTCGCGGCGCTCACCGCCAACCACCACGGCTTCGCGTTCGCATGGAACGACGGCGATCACAGCGGTGGCAGTGCGGCCGCGGCGGTCGTCGCGATGTGGTATCCGCCCGAGCGCTTCGCTCGCAACCTCGGCTATCCCGCATTCGGCAACAGCTCGATCGACGACGACCTCGGGCCCGGTGATCCCGCGCTCGGCGACCTCGAGGGCGGCATCAACCTCGGCTTCCACTGGACCGATCCGGTGGAGGCACCGGACGGCTGGTCGTGCGACATCGGCAACGATCGGGCGACGGGCGCGATGACCGTCGACGTCACGCCGCGGCGCTCGCAGCAGTTCAGCGTGCGCCCGGGCCAGTCGGTCGCGTACTCGACCACGGCCGGCCAAGCCGGTGCCGTCGACGCGGATGCGTTCGGGCTCGTCACGGTGCCGCAGCTGCAGATCCCGCTGGGGCAGACCGTGACGCTCACGCTCACGGCGCAGTGACGCCGCCACGGGAGGCCGGCCCGGCGTACGCGCCTCGCACCACCGCCGCATTCGCCGACGAAGGCCCGCAGGGCCCCACCGGCGCCGCCGCAGCCTCGCGGCCGCGATGGCCCTCGCCGACCCCGCCGAGGTTTGCCAACATCCGCCCGCGATGATCCACGTCCCGGTGGTGCCCATCGGCCGCCCGCGCCGCACGTTCCTCGACGACGCGACCTTCGCGGCCAACCTCGATGCGCTGCGTGCACGCGAGGCGACGCTGAACCAGCGCCGCGCCGAGGTCGCGGCGGGCTGGGGTCCCGACTACGTCGCGCGCGTGCACGCCAAGGGCAAGATGACCGCGCGCGAGCGATTGGTCGCGCTCGCGGATCCCGGCACGCGCACGTTCGAGGTCGGCACGTTCGTGAACTACGGCGTCGACTTCGGTGGTCAGCGCTCGCCCGGTGCGGGCGTCGTGACCGCGTTCGCGCAGATCCACGGCCGTTGGTGCATGGTCATCGCCAACGACAACACCGTGGCCTCGGGCTCGTGGTGGCCCAAGACCCCCGAGAAGATCGAGCGCGCGCAGACCATGGCGCTGCGGCTGCGCCTGCCCACGGTGTACCTGGTCGACTGCAGCGGCCTGTTCCTGCCCGAGCAGTCGCGCTCGTTCCCCGGCGCCACCGGGGCCGGCCACATCTTCAAGATGAACAGCCTGCTGTCGGCCGCGGGCGTGCCCCAGCTCGCGGGTGTGTTCGGCGACTGCATCGCCGGTGGCGGCTACATGCCGATCATCAGCGACCGCGTGTACATGACCGAGCAGGCATACATGGTCATCGCCGGTGCGGCGCTGATCAAAGGCGCGAAGAGCCAGAAGATCACCAGCCTCGACATCGGTGGGCCCGAGGTGCACGTGCACCTGAGCCGCTGCGCCGACGTGCGCGTGCCCGACGACGCCACGCTCATCGCGGCGCTGCGCCGCGACGTCGCGCGACTGCCCAGCTCCGGCGCCGACTACTACCGCGGTGACGCCGGCGCGATCGATCCGGCGCACGGCACCGCCGAGCTCGCGGGCATCTTGCCGATCGATCACCGCGAGGCCTACGACGCGAGCGAGCTGCTGGCGCGGCTGGTCGATCAGTCGCTGTTCTGGGAGGTCATGCCCTCGGTCGGCGAGGAGATGATCTGCGGCATCGGTCGCGTCGGCGGGCTGTGGACCGGCTTCGTCGCCAACCGCCAGGGCCTGGTCGGCGATCCCGCGCGGCCGGGCGCGCGGCGGCCCGCGGCGATCCTCTACCGCGCCGGCATCGCCAAGATCTCGGCGTTCTCGCGCGCGTGCAACGACGACGGCATCCCGCTGGTGTGGCTGCAGGACATCTCCGGCTTCGACATCGGCCACGAGGCCGAGCGCCAGGGCCTGCTCGCCTACGGCAGCAACCTCATCTACACCAACTCGACCAACGACGTGCCGATGTTCACGGTGCTGGTGCGCAAGGCCTCGGGCGCCGGCTACTACGCCATGGCCGGGTTGCCCTACGACCCGGTGGTGCAGCTGTCGACGACGATCTCGCGGCTGAGCGTGATGGAGGGCCGCACGCTCGCGATCGCGACCTACAACACCAAGCTCGACGACGACTTCCAGATCGTCACGCAGGATCCGGCCGAGCGCGCCAAGATCGAAGCGGGCATGCGCGCGGTCGAGGCCCGCATCGAGGGCGACATGGACCCGTGGGTCGCGGCCCGGCAGATGGACACCGACGAGATCGTCGAGCTGGGCGAGCTGCGCGCGTACCTGTCGATGCTGGTCGAGGCCAGCTACCAGAGCATCGGACATCGACGCATCAAGAACAGCCGCATCTGGTCCATGCACGATCTGGCGATCCTCAGCGAGGGCCTGCGATGAGCACGTGGCAGCGAGACGGTCGAGTGGCGCGCCCGCGCCTGGTCGCGAACCTCGGCAACGGTCCCGAGGGCGTCGAGCTGCGCGCGCCCGCGGTGGGCCTGTGGCGCGGCGCGCCGCCGCCGGGTGCCCGCGTGAGCGCCGGCAGCAGCCTGGGCGAGCTCGAGGTACTCGGCGTGCTGCACGAGCTGTGCGCGCCGGCGCAGTGCGACGGGATCGTGCTCGCCGAGGCTGCACCGCACGTGGGCGAGCGCGCGGTCGGGTTCGGCGAGTTGCTCGTGCGGCTGGGCGCGATGGTCACCGGCGCCGACGCTGCGCTGCAGCCCGGCGCTGCCGGCGGCGCCGCGGCGGCGAGCGGCGGTGCGCTGCGGTTCTGCGCGCCGTTGTCGGGGCGCTTCTACGTGCGCTCGGGTCCCGACAAGCCGCCGTTCGTGAAGGTCGGCGACGTGATCGAGACCGGCCACACCGTCGCGTTGCTCGAGGTGATGAAGACCTTCAACCGCATCGCCTATGGCGGCGCGGGCCTGCCCGAGCGCGCGCGTGTGATCGCGCTGCTGGCCAAGGACGAGGACGACGTCGAGGCCGGCGCGCCGCTGCTCGAGCTCGAGCCGGGCTGATCGTCGTCGACGGGGGATCGCCGCGTAGGCGGCCTCGCGGTGTGCTGGTACTCTGGCGTGATGCGAGCTTGGATCCTTCTCTCGACCTTGGTCTGCGGTGGTTGTGGCGACGACAGCGGTGGTGACAGCGGCGGTGACGGATCGAGCGGCGGCTCGGGCAGCGCCAGCACCACCGTGACGAGCGGCGCCGAGTCGAGCTCGTCGAGCGCCGACGGCAGTGCTTCGGTCTCGGCCTCCGCATCCGGCTCCAGCTCGGGCGAGGCCAGCAGCGGCGGCGGCTCGGATTCGGGCAGCAGCGGCAGCGAGGCCGGCAGCAGCGGTGGCACGGGAACCGAGACCGGGTCCGGCGGCACGTTCCCCTGCGGCGACATGCTCGCATGCAACGTGGACACGCAATACTGCGAGGTGCACATGGGCCCCGGCATGGCGCCGCCGAGCTATGGCTGCGTCGACGTGCCGCCCGAGTGCCCGGCGGTGCCCACCTGCGACTGTCTGAGCATGGTCACCTGCGGCTCGATCTGCGACAGCGTCGTCGACGGCGGCCTGCAGGTCAGCTGCCTCAAGCCGTGACGCGTTCGGGAACGCCGACGTAGGATCGGTGCGTCGGGGGTCCGTCGATGTCATCGCAGCGCCGCACCATGATCCTCTGTGCCCTCGTCGCGGGCGTCGCGTGCACGTCGCGCGAGGGCGCGGCCCCGGCCGAGCCGCCCGTGTCGGCCGCCGAGCCGCCCGCACCCGCGGCGTCGCCCACGGCCACGCCGGCGCCCGAGCCCGCCGCGAAGCCTGCGGCCGCGTCGGCCGTCTTCCGCACCGCGCTGCCGCATGTCGAGCCGGCGCGGCGCTTCGAGCAGGTCGCGAGCTTCGGTGCGCTCGAACGTGGCCTGCAGCTGGCGCGGCTGGGCGACGACGTGCTCGCCGCGTTCGGTGGACCCGAGGTCGTGATCCTCGAACCCGACGGTCGCGTCACCAGCGATCCGCAGTGGGTGCGCGGCGTCGAGAGCCACAGCCCGGAGCTGCTCGATGGCAACATGCTGTACTGGTATCCGGTCGCGCTCGGCGGCGGTTGGCCCGAGCAGACGTACCTCACCGTCGGGCTGGGCAGCGCCGCGCGCAGCGGCGGCGGCCCGCCGGAGCTGTACGCACGTCGGCAGGGACGCTGGCATCGCGTCGCGACCAGCACCAAGCAGATGAACTGGTATCCCATCGCGTTCGGGCCGTGGAAGGACGGTTCGCTGCTGGCGCTGCAGCGCTTCGAGCCGCGCTTCTCCACCGACGGCGACGGCGACGTCGAGCCACCGGCGGCCGAGGTTCGCGCGTTCGAGGCGGCGGTGAAGAAGCGCAAGTCGCTGGTGGTGATCTCCGGCGCACCCAAGGCGCCGACGCTGCCGGTCCGAGAGCTTCGTGCGTTCGCGTCGCTGCCCACCGGCGAGTTGTTCGCCGCCGGCGTCGAGGATGGTCGCACCGTCATGGTCCACCACGACGGCACCCGCGCGCGGCGAGTCGAGCTGCCGCGTGGCACCGGCGTGAACGTGCAAGGCATGCACGCGCTCGCGGCCGATCGCGTGTTCGCGTGGGGCAGCGCGGCCGCGGGATCCAAGGGCTATCTCGCGCGCTGGGATGGTGCGGCGTGGCGCGAGCTCGGTGAGCTGCCGTGCTCGGGTGCCATCGTCGGGCTCGACGTCGACGGCGAGGGCACGGTGTACTTCACCTGCGAGGTGCCGTCGCAGGGCAAGTCCGGCAACACCGCGCTGCTGCGGTTGCGCGGCGACGTGCTCGACGAGCTCGGCGTGCCCACCAGTCCCGACGAGGGCCCCTTGGCCGTGCTCGCGCGCGGACCCGACGACGTGTGGATCACCGTCGGTGCCTGGGCGGACGGCGAAGGCGGCACGCTGTGGCACACCGGCGCGAGCGGGCCGCCGACCGCGCTGCGCAGCTCCAGCGACACCAACGCGGTGCTGCTCGAGTGGGACGAGCCGCGTCCGGTGGGTCGCGACTGCTGGATCGCCTGGGTGCCGCTGCGCGACGGTGCCGATCCGGACAAGGCCGCGATGGCGATCCGCGACGCGGAGGGCTTGGTCGCCGAGGTTCGTTGGGTGCGCGTGCAGGGCAGCACGCAGTGGGGCGTGTGGGTCAGCGAGACGCCCAAGGTGATGCGCGCTGCGCTGGCGAAGGTCGTCGCGCGGCTCGGCAAGGACGCGGGCGAACCCATCTGCAACGAGCGACCATGGGTCGAGCCGCCGTAGTCGCGATGAGTCCGCGCCGCGGCGGCGTCGCGGCGATGCACCGCGTGCCGCTGCTGGCGACAGCGCTCGCGCTCGCGTGTTGGTCGCACGACGGCAGCGCGCCGTCCGAGCCCGAGCCCACCACGCCCGCGGTCGAGCCGACCGCGGGCACGACGTTCGCGGCGACGCCATCGTCGGAGCGCCCGTCGCCCGTCGCACGCCCGATCTTCCGCACCGATCTTCCGCACGTCACGCCGACGCGCAGCTTCGTGCGGGCGGCACGGTTCGGCGAGATCCCCGGCGGGGCCAGGCTCGCGCGCTTCGACGACGGCACCGCGGCCGCCTTCGCCGGTCCCGAGGTGGTGCTGCTCGACGCCGACGGGGGCGTGCAGCGCGAGCCCATGTGGCTGCGCGGCATCGAAGGCATCCCGACGCCGTGGCTCGACGGCAACATGCGGTACTGGACCCCGATCGCGCTGGGCGGCAGCTGGCCCGAGGGCGCGTCCATCACCGTGGGCATCGACAGCGCCGCGCGCGGCGGAGCTGCGGCGCCGGCGATGTACCGCAGGATGCAGGGCCGCTGGCATCGCATCGCCGACGCCCACCGCCGCTTCGATCGCTACGCCGCCGTGTTCGGGCCGTGGAAGCGCGGCTCGGTGCTGGCGCTGATGCGGTTCGAGCCGCGGTTCTCCACCGAGGGCGAGGGCATCGAGCCGCCGCGCGCGGAGGTGCGCGCGTTCGCGGCTGCGATCGCGTCGCAGAAGCGCCTGGTCGTGCTGCACGGCGAAGGCAAGGCGCCCGCGTTCGCAGCGATGGATCTGCGCGCGTTCGCATCGTCGCCCACCGGCGAGCTCATCGCGGCGGCGCAGGAGCGGCGCGGCCCGGTCATGCTGCACCACGACGGCACCACCACGCGGCGGCGGCCGTTGCCGGGCGCCGACGCCGAGCTGCAGATCGACGGCATCGTGATGCTCGCGCGCGATCACGCCTACGCCTACGGTCGCTTCGACGAGGACGGCCGCGGCTACCTCGCGCGCTTCGACGGCGCCGCGTGGCACGAGATCACGGAGCTGCCGTGCAGCGCGGCGATCCACGCCGCGTCGGCCGATCGCGACGGCACGCTCTACGCGACCTGCGGCGTCGGTCCCGGCGTCGGCAACTCGGCGTTGCTGCGGTGGCAGGGCGGTGCGCTGCAGGAGCTGGGTCTGCCGACCGACGCGGACGAAGGACCGGTGGCCGTGCTCGCGCGCGCGCCCGACGACATCTGGGTCGTGACCGGCGGCTGGGCCGAAGGCGGCGAGAGCCTCTGGCACACCGGCGGACCCGAGCTGCCGGCGACGTTGCCGAGCCTGGCCGAGTCCAACGCCGCGGCGCTCGAGTGGGCCGAGCCCGCGCCGATGCATGCCGAGTGTCTGCAGGCCTGGATCCCGCTCGCGCCGGGGGCCGATCGCGCGGACGTGCTCGCGCGTTTGCAGCGTGCGCAGGACGTGCCCACGAGCCTCCACACGGTGCGCGTGCAAGGCACCGTGCAGTCGGGCCTGGTCGTGTCGCCGAGCCCGGCGCTGCTGCGCACGCTGTCGACGCTCCTGGGCGATGCGATCGGCGAGCCCAGCTGCAACGAGCGCCCCACGGTCGGTGCGTCGACGCAGTGAAGCGCGCGACGCCGCTGCGCGCTCAGAGATCCAGCGTGCCTTGGTGCAGCGGCGTGTCGGGTCCCAGCGAGGGATGACCCGCGCCGAGCACGAGGTCGCTGACGCCGTAGGCGCTCGCGAGCTCGCCGAGCGTGCCGGTGGCACCGAACTCGGTGTCGTCGCCGCCGAGCATCCGTAGCACCTGCGCCCAGAGATCGCCCATCGTGCGGCGGTTGCAGACCAGGTGGCGGCCCTGGCCCTGGGCGAACGCGCTGGGCATGCCGGCCATCACCACCGGGATGTTCCACGCCAGGTGGTCGGAGCCGTAGCCCATCTCACTGACCCACACGACCAAGGTGTTGTCGAGCAGACGCGAGCCGTCGATGTCCTCGATCTGCGCCAGCCGCTGCACCAACTCGGTGAAGCGGCGCGCGTGACCACCGAAGCCGGTCGCGATCGCGTCGGCGTCCGTGGGCGCGTTGTCGGGCGATTGCAGCCCGTGGACCATGTTGTGCAGCGTGCCGTCGCCCTCGAACGGTGAGACGCGGAACTCCGAGGCCCAGCTGGGATCGGGATGGAAGCCGAGCCCGACCACGCGCACGACGTCGCACGCGAGCGACTGCACCAGCGTCTCGAGCTGGAACGGCCACGTCAGCGCGTCGCTGCGACCGCGGCTCCACTGCGGTGGGTTGCCGAACTGCTGGTACTCGTCCCAGTCCGCCGGCACCACGTGCGGCATCACGGTCTCGTCGGGGCGCTGGCACGTCGCGGTGGGCTGCGACGGCCCCCCGCCGCCGAAGCGCGCCTGCGTGCTCTCGATGAACGCGGCGTGGCGATCGAGCCGCTCGCGGTCGCGCATGCTGACGCGGGCGCGCAGCGACTGCAGCTGCTCGTTGACGCCGCCGAGCAGATCGACGCGCCGCGCGGCCATGCGCTCGCGCAACGTCGGCGGCGTGGGCTCGGGCATCGGTCGCGGCCGTGCGACCGGCGGGCCGAACACGTCGACTACCGCCTCGGCCGGGTTGCCGCTGACGACGGTGGGCTCGGTACCGCCGTCGCCATACCACTGGATCGGCGAGTAGCCGTAGTCGTTGTACGGCGTCGCGCTGGCGGGGAACACCAGCGACGCGCGCATGGCCGCGCTCGCGCGCAGTCGCAGGCCCGCGACGTGATCGATCGACGCGCCGGTCGAGCGCCAGTCGACGCCCGCCTGCGGCATGCACGTGAGCGCGCTGACCAGCGCGGGGATGTGGCCGTCCTGCATGTTGCTGGCGTGGCGCACGAGGTTGTCGATGCCGTCGATCGTGACGATCTGATCGGCGATCGGTGCCAGCGCCGCGAGCATGGTGCTGGGCGCGGCCCCGGGCGTGAGCGGCCCGGTGGTCGCGCGCGGCGACCACCAGTCGCCGAGCGTGCCGTTGCCGACCAGGCGGCCCTGATCGTGTGTGACGATCACCAGGCGGCGCGGCGCGGTCGCACCACCACCGTGCGCGGTGCGGGGCGCGAGCGACTCGAGCAGTGGCAGCGCCAGCATCGCGCCGCCGCTGCCGAGCAAGAACCGGCGTCGATCGATTCGCAGGGTCATGGGGCCTCCCGTCGTGCGTAGGCGTCGGTACCGACGATGGCGACCAGCGCGGCGCCGAGATCACCGCCGCTCTCGTCGAGCGTGGCCTCGATCTCGGCCAGGGTGCAGGCGTCGGCCTCGGTCTCGAGCCGCGACAGCGCGAAGCGCAGCAGGTTGCGCGCGAGGCAGTCGCGGACCTCGGGCAGCGGTGCCAGCTGATCGACGAGGTCGGCATGGTCCGCGAACGCCAGCTCCTGCTCGCCCACGCCGACCAACACGCCCGAGGGATCGATCGTGCGACCCAGCGCGTCGGTGGGGTCGTAGCGACCGAGCGCATCGAAGGGCTCGAACGCCAGCCCCGGCGGATCGATCATCGTGTGGCAGCCGCCGCAGTCGCCGCGGGAGATCCGGGCCTCGGACTCCTGCTTCGCGGTCGGATCCGGCGGCACGTCGAGCATCACGCCCATCGCCCCCGCCGGCGGCGGCGGCAGCGTCTCGCACAGCAGCCGCTTGCGCACGAACGCGCCGCGGAACACGTACGAGGTGCGATCGCTGTGGGCCAGCGCCGCGAGCAGGGCCGGCTGCGTGAGCATGCCGCGGTGCAACCCTGCGTCGAGCGTCACGCGGGTCCAGCCGTCGCCGGCCGGCGCGTCGACGCCGAGCAGCGCGGCCATGCGCGCGTCGACCCAGGCCTCGTTGCGGCGCAGCAGGTCGTCGAGCGTGCCGCCCTCGCGCACGATGCCGACCGTGAAGCGATCGAACGACTCGTTCATCGAGGCCGCCAGCGCCGCGTCGAACTCGGGGAACACCTCGGTGGACTTGTCGGCGCTGCTGACCGGACGCGCGGCGGTCCACTCGCGGAAGAACCGCGCCAGCGTGGTGTCGGCGCGCGGGTCGTCGAGCAGTCGCTGCGCCTGTTCGACGATCGCGTCGCGATCGCCGAGCCCACCGGACTCGGCCAGATCGAGCAGCGTGTCGTCGGGGATCGAGTCCCACAGCAGCATCGACAGGCGGCTCGCGACCTCGAAGCCCTCGAGCGGGCGAGCCTCGGCGGCCGCGTACTCGACCACGTAGAGGAACTGCGGCGTCTGCAGCAGCTCGTCGACGACCAGACCGATCGCGTCCGCGAAGCTCGCGCCGTCGGCGATCGCGAACGAGAACGCGTCGTGCAGGCTCGCGCGCTCGTCGTCGGTGAGCGTGCGGCGGTAGGCCCGGCGGCCATAGCGATCGAGGAAGCTGTCGAGGCACGCGGTGTCGGCATCGGGCTCGCTCGCGCACGGCAGCAGCGTCGGCAGCACCGCGACGACGGCCTCGGCGACATCCTCGGCGGCGTAGACCACCTGCTCGATGTCCTGCTCGCCGAAGTCGCGCGCGCCCAGCTCGGTCGAGAAGCCGCTGGGGGTCGGACCGCTGGGTGCGGGGAACTCGTCGCTGGGCGCGACCTGATCGTCGAAGATCGCCGCGATCGTGCGTCGGTACTGCAGCTCGGTCATGCGGCGCATGTCGAACGCGGTCGGGTCGCAGGCCGCCGCGCCGCCGTCGTCGCTGCCGCCGTCGCTGCTGCCGCCGTCGCTGCTGCCGGCGGCCGTGCCATCGCCGGCGTCGGCGGCGGGATCGTGCGCGGTGCCGTGGTAGCAGGCCGGGGCGCCCAGCATCACCGCCGTGGTCGCGAGACGGGCTCCGAGGGACTTTCGCTGCACGTCGGACCGGACTCGCGGCGTGCTCGCGACGGCCGAACTTTTTTTCGCGGCCGCGCCGTGTGCCCGCGACCGGCGATCGCTTGGTGCCCATGCCCACACCCGCGGCGAGCCGCGCTACCCTGCGGCCGCGGTGTGGCGCCTCCTCGCGCTGTTGCTCGGGCCTGCGTCGCCCGCGTCCGATCCGGCGCCGCCGGCCGCGGCGGTCGACGGACCGCAGGCGCCGGTGCGCACCCGCGTGGTCGTGCTGGTGCCGCACACGCCCGATCGCCGCGTCGACGACGTGGTCGCGTCGGTGCGCGCGGGTCTGACCGACGCCACCGTCGAGCTGGTGCTGGTGCCCGAGTCCGACGCCGGTGCGTCGCGGCTCGAGCACGCGCGCGCGGCCGCGACCGCGCACGCGGCCCAGGGTGTGTTCTGGCTCGAGCTCGCCGACGCGCGCGCCTACGCGGTGTACCTGTGGCTGCCCGAGCGCGCGGTCGCGCTGCGACGCGGCGTGCCCGAGGCTGCCGACTCGGTCGAGGTCGCGATCGAGGCGATGGGCATCATCGTGCGCTCGGGCGCGCTGGCGCTCGCGAGCGGACGCGAGCTGGCGATGGAGGCGGTCGATCCCGCGGCGCTCGAACCTGTGGCCGCGCCCGCGCCCGCGCCCGCGCCTGTGGTGGTGACCCCGGCCGCGCCACCGCGCCCGCGCGCGCGACCCTGGCGGCTGGCGCTGGCGTACGAAGGCTTGGGCTTGGGCCGCGCGATGCCGTGGCACAGCGGCGGCGCGCTCGAGCTGTCGCGGCTCGTGCATCGCAACGTCGCGATCGGGCTCGGCTACGCCGTGGTCGCGGGGCCGCGTCTGCGCGAGCCCGCGTCGCTGTCGATCGTGCGCCACGAGCTCGCCGTCGTCGCCGGCTTCGGCGGATCGGTGCACGCCCGCGTCGCGCTGTGGGGGCGCGTGCTGCCGGCGCTCGAGCTGGCGCAGTGGCGCTCGAGTCAGCGACGCGGCACGCGGGCCGCGGGCAAGGCGGCGCTCGAGCTGCTGCTGCGCATCGGCCTGACGCCGCGGCTGGGCCTCGATGTCGGTGCAGGTGCCGACGTCGTGTTCACCGCGCCGCCCTACGTGCGCTGTGCCGACGGCGCCGATGCGTGCGCCGGGCTCGGGCGCCAGGTCGTGCTGCAGCCCTGGCGCGTGCGCCCACGGGCCCGCGCCGGGCTGTCGCTGGCCTTCTGATTTATCTTGGGCCATCGGCGCGGGCCCGCGTATCCGGATCGCGTGTCGAGTCCTCTGCCCAGCGTCCCGGCCGGGGCCCCGCGCGATCCCGAACCGCGCGCGTGGCCGCGGCTTGGCTATGCTGGCCGCGCGGTGGAGCGGTCGCCACGCGACGCGGGCAACGACGGACGCGACGAGGAGCTCGCGCTCGTCGCCGCCGCGCTGCGGGGTGAGCTGCCGGCCCAACGTGCGCTGGTCGATCGCGTGCTGCCGCAGCTACGCGCGGTCGCGACCGCGCTGTTGGGTCGCTCCGCGGACGCCGACGACGCGGTGCAGATCGCGTTGATGCGCGTGCTCGACGGACTCGCGAGCTGGCGCGGCGAGGCGTCGCTGCGGCACTGGGTGCGTCGCGTCGGTGCGAACGTGTGCCTGCGGCTGTCGGAGCAGAACCGCCGTCACGCGCGGGCGGTCGGCGACGATGCCGACCTCGACGCACTCGACGACGGTGCGCGCAGCGACGACGGCGGTGCGTTGACCTCGTCGTCGGTGCAGGCGTACCTCGATCGCTTGCCGCCGGCGCAGCGCGAGGCGGTGGTGCTGCGTCACGCGCTGGGCTACTCGGTCGAGGAGATCGCGGGGCTGACCCAGACCGCGGTCGGCACGGTGAAGTCGCGCTTGCTCAGTGGTCGCGAGGCCCTGCGCAAGCTCATCCGAAGAGACGAGGCGGTCGACGATCTCGCAGCGGGTCTGCGACGGAGGGTGCAACCATGAGCCAGGCACGATGGGACGCGCTGGCCGATGCGGCCGCGCTGGGCGAGTCGCTGACGGCGGACGCGCGCGCACGGCTGGAGGCGAACCTCGATCCACGCGAGCGCTCGCTGTACGTCGGCATCGCGGCGCTGGCCGACGATGCCACGCCCAGCGACGACGACCGTCGTCGCGCCGAGCAGACGCTGCAGCGCTTCCGCCAGTCGCAGCAGGCGGCCGCGCGAACACGAACCCGCCGACGCGTGCTCGGCGTCGGGCTCGCGCTCGCGGCGGCGTTGCTGCTGTGGACGGCGTGGCCGCGCGATCGCGTGGTGCACTCGTCCGAGCTCGATGCCACCGTCGTGACCGGCGGCTTCTCGCTCGCCGGCGACACGCTCGCGCGCGGTGCGACGGTGCCCGGCGGCGAGTGGATCGCCGCGCGCGGCGATGCGTGTCTCGAGCTGGGCCAGGGGCGCGCGTGCTTCGACGACGGCAGCGAGCTGCGCGTGGACGGTGGCGCGCTGCAGCTGCGTCGCGGTGCGGTGCGGGTCGAGCAGGGCGCGCTGTCGCTGCAGCTGGGCGAGCAGACCGTGGTGCTGCACGCCGGCGATCGACACGCAGTGGCGGCGTCGACGGCCGCGGTCGCCGTCGCGCGCGAGACCACGGTCGCGCCCGCGCCCATCGTCGCGCCCGCGGTGCCACAGCCGGCGCCCGCGGTGGCGCTCGAGGTCCCAGACCCCGCCGCGGTCGCCGAGGCGCCGGTGGCGAAGCGGCCCAGCCGCGAGCCGGTCGCGAGCGCGCCGCCCGGTGAGATGCTCGCGCAGGCCCGCAGCCTCGCGAACGCGGGCGAGCTCTCGCGCGCGGTCGCGGCCTACGACGCGCTGCGTCGCGCGCATCCCGGCTCGACCGAGGCCCACACCGCGGACGTCTCGCTGGGTCAGCTGCAGCTGCGCCGCGGTCGATCGAAGGACGCGCTCGCAGCGTTCGATCGCTACCTGCACAAAGGCGGTGGTCTGGCCGAGGAGGCCCGCTGGGGCCGCGTGCAGGCGCTGCACGCCCTGGGTCGCGCGGCCGCGAGCGACCGGGCGATCGACGAGCTGTTGCGCGCGCATCCGCTCAGCGTCTACGCCGACGACGCGAAGGCCCTGCGCAGCCGCTGACGCGGTCGTGCCGTCACTGCGCACACACGCGAAGCGCGTCGACCTCGACCGTCTGCGGCGCGATCACGTCGCCGGGGTTGTTCCACGTCATCACCAGCGGCGTCGCGCCGTCGAACGTCGCCGGCAAGTCGTAGCTGGCGACCGCGACCCAGTCGTCGCCGTCGGTCGCGGTCTCGAACACCACGCGTCCGTCCTGCACGCGCAGCCCGATCCACGCCGGGTAGCCCGCGGCGACCTGCTCCGCCCACGCCAGCGTGCCGTCGGCCGCGACCCCGCGCACGCGCGCGTTGCCCTGGAACAGCGCGAACGAGATCACCGCTTGTGTGGCCGGTGCCTGCTGCGTGACCTGCAGGAACAGCTCGGTCGTGCTCGCGGGATCGGGCGGGGTCACGACCTGCACGCGCACGCTCGCGTCGCTGAAGCGGAACGCCTCGCGATCGACCAGCACCAAGCCGGTGCTCTGCTCGGCCGCGCTGGCCGGTCGCAGCGCCAGTGTGCCGCCGGTGATCGTGGTCGCGGCGTCGCCCTCGGCCCAGGTCAGCCACACCGCCGGGTCTTCGCTGCCGTCGAACGGCAGCTCGACGCAGCCGCCCGGCAACGGCACCGCGTCTGCGCCGGTGGAGCTCGCCGCGGTGTCGCTGCCTTCGGTGGTGTCGGTGCCGTCCGTGCCGAGCGCGAAGCTGCCGATGACCACGTCACCGCAGCCCGCGAGCAGGCCCGCGAGCGCGAGCGGACGCACCGCAGCGATCACCGCGGCGCGTCCCCGGAGCGCGGCAGCTGCCCGCGCCGCTCGGCGTAGCGGGCCTTGGCCTTGGCACCCTTGCGCTCGAGCATCGGCCGCAGCAGTCGACCGAGGCCGGGCACGAGGTAGCTGATCGTCGCGAGCTTGCCCGAGGTGTACGGGATGTCGAGATCGAGCGCGGTGCGATCGCTGTGGATCACCTGCATCACGCGCTCGGCCACCGCCTCGGGCGTGACCATCGGCTGCGAGAAGGTCAACGCGCTGACGTTGTCGAAGTCGTCGTCGAAGAAGCCGGTGTCGACCGGCCCGGGGTTGACGTTGCCGATGCGGATGCCGCGGCGCTCGAGATCGTCGGACGCCGCCAGCGCCCACAGGCGCAGGCCGGCCTTGGTGCCCGAGTACACCGCCGAGCCGGGCACGCCGAGCTTGCCGGCGAGGCTCGCGACGTTGACGACCACGCTGCCGGCCGGCATCACGTCCGCGGCCGTCCGCGTGATCACCACCGGCGCGACCAGGTTGACCGTGAACATCGTCGCGAGCTTGTCGGCCGGGTGACGCAGCATGTCGCCGCGGTGGTGCACGCCGGCGTTGTTGACCACGATGTCGAGCCGTCCCAGCTTCGCGACCACGTCGGCGGGCAGCCGCGCGACCGCAGCGAGGTCACCGACGTCGAGCGGGAACGCGATCGCCTTGGGGCCGAGCTCGTCGCACACGCGCTGCAGCCGTTCGAGGCCACGCGCGACCATGGCCACACGGGCCCCGGCCGCGACGAGCATGCGTGCGACGGCGAGGCCGATGCCCGACGATGCACCCGTGACGATCGCGACCCTGTCTGCGAGCTCCATGGCCGCGAACGATAGCAGGCACCGCCTGCGACCGGGGCCAGGCGCGCGCCGCCGCGACGCCGTGGCCTGACGCCGACCGGCCGGTCACGCATCCGGGTACCATCGTCTCGTGGGGTCCTGGGACCCAGAGCGCAGCAGCGACCGTGGCGAGGCGCACGGGCGTGACAGCGTCGCGCCCGACGACGCGACCACCAAGCTCGGTGATCCCTCGGTGCGCTGGGTCGAGGGCCGCATGCGCCGCGACGACGATCACCTGCTCGACGGGCCGATCCTCGTGGGGCGCTACGTCGTGCTCGATCGCCTCGGTCGCGGCGCGATGGGCGAGGTCATGCTCGCCTACGATCCCAAGCTGCTGCGCGAGGTCGCACTCAAGCTGGTGTTCACCGCCGGCAGCGACGCGTCGGCGCGCATGCTGCGAGAGGCGCAGGCGCTGGCGCAGCTCAACCATCCCAACGTGGTCGGCATCTACGACGTCGGTGAACACGAAGGCAGCGTGTTCATGGCGATGGAGTACGTCCGCGGGCGCACGCTGCGGCAGTGGCTGGAGCAGAGCCCGCGATCGTGGCGCGAGGTCGTGGCGGTGTTGCGGCAGGCCGGCCGCGGTCTCGCGGCGGCGCATCGCGCGGGGCTGGTCCACCGCGACGTGAAGCCCGACAACATCCTGGTCGCCGACGACGGGCGCGTGTGCGTGGCCGACTTCGGGCTCGCGCGCGCCGACGCGATGGTCGCGGAGGCCAGCGGCAGCGGTGACATCGCGAGTCACTCCGATCCCGAGCTCGCGGTGCCATTGACGCAGACCGGCACGGTGCTGGGCACGCTGGCGTACATGGCCCCGGAGCAGCACCAGGGCGCGGTCGCCGATGCGGCGGTCGATCAGTATGCGCTGTGCGTGACCGCGTACGAGGCGTTGCTCGGGCGACGGCCCTTCGGCGCGCGCGAGCTGCTCGCGAGCAAGCTCGCGGGCCCACCGGCGCCGCCCGGCGACGCCGCGGTGCCGCGCGTGATCGTCCGCGCGGTGATGCGCGGCCTGGCGCCCAAGCCCGCGGATCGCTGGCCCTCGATCGAGGCGCTGCTGGTCGAGCTCGATCGCGATCCCCGACGCGCGCGGATCCGCATCGCGCTCGCTGCCACCGCGGTCGCGAGCGTGGCGGGGGCCCTGGGCGTGCGCGAGCTCGACCGCCGGCGCACCGCGGCCGCGTGCGAAGCCGAGGGCGAAGCCATCGCGCAGGTGTGGGGCGAGCAGACCCGCGCCGCGGTGCGCGACGGACTCGCGGCCGCGCCCACGCGGGTCGCGAGCGAGACCGCCGATCGCGTGATGCCGTGGCTCGACGACTACGCCGCACGCTGGGCCCAGGCCCGCACCGAGAGCTGCCTCGACGGGCGCCTGCACGGCACCATCTCCGCCGAGGTGCTCGAGCGCGAAACGTGGTGCTTCGACGATCGCCGCAACGAGCTCGAGGGCTTCGCCGGCGAGCTCGCGCGCGCCGACGCCGAGGTCGTGCACCTCGCGGTCGCGGCCGCGGTCGCGTTGGGCCCGGTCGCGCACTGTCGCGACGCCGCGCTGCTGCAGCGGTTGCCCGCGCCACCGGTCGATCAGCGCGAGGCGGTGCGCGAGATCCGTCGCGGCCTGTCGCAGGCGTGGGCGCTGACGCAGGCCGGGCGCTTCGAGCCCTCGCTGGCGGCCGCGCGTGCGGCCCACGAGGCCGCGGTCGCGATGGGGTGGCCGCCGCTGGTGGCCGCGGCGGCGTACCGCGTGGCCGTGGGGCTCTCGCGCACCGGCGAGCTCGCCGCAGCCGAGCGCGAGGCCGAGGCCGCGTTCGTCGCCGCGTCCGCGAGCGGCTCGTGGGACGTCGCGGTCGATGCCGCCGATCAGCTGCTGTGGACCGTCGGCGTGCAGCTCGGTCGCCACGAGGACGGCCTGCGCTGGGCGCGGCTGCGCGAGCTCGCGGTCGCCAACCTCGGCGATCTCGACGATGTCCGCGAGGCCCGCCACGACCATCGCGTGGCGTTCGTGCACTTCGCGATGGGCGAGCACGCGCGCGCGCGCGAGCTCAACGAGCGCGCGCTGCCGGTGCTCGAGCAGCACCTGGGCGCGGAGCATCCCGACGTCGCCGCGGTGTTGTTCGCGCTCGCCTCGAGCCGCCAGTCGGTCGGCGAGTACGACGAAGCCAAGGCGCTGCACACCCGCGCGCTCGAGATCCGCGAGCGCGCACTGGGCCCCGATCACCCCGACGTCGGTCAGAGCTTGATCGGCCTGGCCGCGCTCGACTCGACCCTGGGCGACAACGACGCCGCACGCGTGCGACTCGATCGCGCGCTGGCGCTGTTCGAGGGCACCCACGGGCGCGAGCACCCTGCGACCGCGCTCGCCCTGCTGCAGCTGGGCAACCTCGACGCCACCGTCGGCGACTTCGAGCGCGCGCGGCAGCGCTTCGAGGAGTCGGTCGCGATCCTCGAGCGCACCGCGGGCCCGCGCACCACCGACGTCGCCAAGGGCCTGCGCGCGCTGGCCAACGTCCACGCGATCACCGGCGACCTCGCCGGCGCCAAGCAGCTGCACGCGCGCGCGCTCGCGGTGTCCGAGTCGCTGCTGGGCCGCGACCACGTCGACACCGCGGTGCACCTCGACGATCTCGCCAACGTCGAGGGCATGCTCGGCGACGTCGCCAAGTCGACCCAGCTGCACGAGCGCGCGCTCGCCATCGTCGAGGCCTCGCTGGGGCCCGACAACCCGCGCGTCATCATGATCCTCGACAACCTCGCGGTCGACTACAGCCTGAGCGAGCGGCCCGCCGACGCGCGACGGCTGCTCGAGCGGGCGATGGCGCTCAAGCAGAAGTTGTTCGCGCCCGATCATCCGACGGTGGCGTGGTCGCTGGTCGGGCTCGGCGAGCTCGACCTCGCCGAGGGTCGGTTCGCCGACGCGGAGGATCACTTCCAGCGCGCGCTCGCGATCCAGTCGACGCAACAGAATCCCACGCGCGAGGTCGCTGCGGCGCGCTTCAAGCTGGCGATGGCGCAGTGGCAGCGCGACCACGCGTTGGCGCTCGCGACCGCCACCACGGCGCTGCACGAGCTGACGCCGCAGACGCCGGGCGCCGAGCCGTTGCGCAGCGAGATCACGGCCTGGCTCACCGAGCACCGCCGCGGCGCGTGAGCGCCGCCTGGCCCGAGCTGGGCCTGCGCGCGCGCGGTCTGAAGGTCGATGAGAATTCGACCATGGATGACACGGAACGCGGCGCCCGGGGCCATTTCCATTCTCGGGTGTCCATCGTTCGCGAGTCGCCGACCGCGGGGAACCGAATCGGTGTAATGCCAGACGGGGTTCGGGGAACCAACCCACGAGGCCATGCGGAGCCGGGCTCGCCACGGCAGTCCGCGAGCGCACCGGACAGCACGCTGACGCGTGGTGCCGGAGGCAAGCGAGGTATCGACGTGGCGCGCGTGTTCCAGTGGTTGGTGTGTGCTGCGGTGGTGTGCGCGCCGGCCCTCGCCCATGCGGGGGCCGGCGTCGCGTCGATGCCGCCCGTGCAGCGACCGCGCGCGATGATGGTGGCCCCGGTCACGCCGACGACGGCGACCGCCGCGCCGGCGACGGCGCCCACCGAGACCGTCGCGGCCGCGCCGGCACCGGCCGAGG
>JAIBBS010000104.1 GCA_019694555.1 Nannocystaceae bacterium | reverse complement strand
CCGGCACTGCTGTCGTCGACGCTCGCAGGCCTCGACGACTGGGCCGCGAGCCTGCGTCGGCTCGTCGGCGCGACCGGGGCATGACGCTCGCGCGGCGCGGTTGACCTCGAGCGCAGGCGAGCACGGGGGCTCGGGGCGCGGGTTTGCGCGGTTCATCATTCTTGGTCACGGGTGCACAGCGCAGGCACATGTCTACGCGGCGGAGCATCCAACGTCGGAGTTCGACGAGGTCGCCTTCGCCGGGCAGGTGCGAAGCGGCCGTGGCCTCGGGGGTGCGCATGCCGGTGCGCCGGGGGCCTGGGGGTGCGCCGGGCTTGCAAGCCATTCCACCTGCCTGCTTCGGGATGGTGTCGCGGGGCCTCGGTGGGCCAACCGACCAACGAAGCGGGCCGCTTGCAGCATAACGCGACGGTGCTGAACTACCGCGTGGTCGCGAGTCTTCAAGATTCCGCGAGAACTCGTTCCGACGTTGGACGAGGTAGCGGCGTTGTGCAGACCCGCGTAGCAGGTCGAGGTTGTGCTACGCAGACCTGTAGAATTAGAGTTGGGCGGACGCCCTGCACCGGTGCGGCAAGAGAGAGGCTCAGGAGCGATGCGACACCTTGCCCACAGCCATCCGCGCGGCCTTGTCTTGCTTGCGGGCCTTTGCGCCGCCTGCGACGAGGTCGATCAGGCTTCCGACTCCGACTCCGAGCCGGGGCACGAAGTCGGCGGTAGCCCCGTTGCTGGGGGCTCGGGCTCGCTGCTCGCGTCGGTCGCCACGCTCGGAGATGCCACGGATCCTGCCGCGTCGGAGGACTGCGAGCCGGAGGCGGGCTTCTGCGGAGCAGGCGGCGAGATCGTCTACGATCATCCGCTGCAAGGCGTCGACGCCATCGACGGGCTCTACCCGTTCGTCGATTTTCATCGCACCGCCGATGGAGGCACCTATGCGTTCGTGGAAGGCGGCAAGAGCACGGCGGCCGACGAGTATGTAGCGTTCGATGCCGCCGTCGTAGAGCTCGAAACTCGGGCGATGACGCAGGAGGAGATCGACGGCGCTGCAGCGGCTGAGATCGAAGGCGCACAGTTCCCGCTGCCTTCGAAGATCGGCAAACGGCTTGCACTCGCAATCGAGCAAACAGCGGAGCTCGGAGGTGCTGAGGAGCCGCGGGCTCTCGACATCGTCGTCGAGCGGCCCTGGAAGGGCAGCGTGAACACGCGGCTTCAGCTTGCGATCGCCCAGGGGCTCATCGATACTCGCAGCGACCGCGAAATCGTGCGTCAAGAGATCGCGGACGGGCTTGCGAAGGAAACCGAGGAAGCAATCGCGCCGCTGGTCGCCCTTCTCCACGCGAACAACGTATCACCGGAGTTCGTTGGTGATCACATCTCGTCCATCCGAGCGGAGATCCCGCTGACGCTCGTGGAAGCGCTGGCCGAACGGACCGACGTGAAACGCCTCGACCTCCCACGCGCGACAGCACTGGGTGGCGCCGACGGTCAGGAGAAGGCCGAGGCGATGCAGTACTGGCCTTTCTGGCACGAGTCGTACACCTGCGGGGCCGGCGTCTGCAACTACGATGGCGAGAACGGGCTGGGCAATGACATTTACGTTGCGGTGGTCGATCCGGACCAGTTCCGCGACGAGCACGTCGCGTTCCGCGAGTCGACCAGCACGACCCTCGAACGAATCGCTGGCATGTGGGATTGCGACGGCACCTGCAGTGGCTCTCCGCTCGCCGACGCGAGTTGGACGCCCGCGGAGGGACCGCATGGCACGGGGGTGCTCGCGGCGTTGCTTGGTGACGCCCGAGACACGCAGGACAGCGGTATCACAGACGCGGACGACCAAGAGCAGCACAGCGCTGCAGGCGGTGAGGCCCGCGGGTATCTGTACGACGGGCAGGTCGAAGACATTCAGAAGGTCCTCAATCACATCGACAGTGCCAGCGTGTCGCCGAAACCGCACTTCGCGGTTTCCGCGATGGGTGATCCCGGGGTGTCGCCGGATTTCGGTGACTGCAACGGCACGGAGACCGTCGACGACTGGATCGACCAGAACTTCATCAACGGCTACGGCTATCTTACGTTGATGGGAAACGATCTCAACGACCCGACGCCGGCCGAGGAGAGTTACGATGACGACGGCATCGCCGGCAGCACGGCAAACTGTACTGCATGGGATCCCGCCAGCGCCATGGGAGCGTTTGCCGTCGGAGCGTACTCCGAAGGGGATGGGAGTCCGGCGCTGATGCGCTACGCGAGTCCCCACTCGGAGTCCGCGTGGGGCGGATCGACCCTCTTCAGCACGGAGGGTCGCTTTCGAAGCGTGGTCAACCTGGTCGGACCCTGGGATAGCCTCCTTCTCGCTTCGAACACCTCGAATACGAGCTACGCCGGCTTCTCCGGGACGAGCTTTGCCACTCCCACCGTCGGGTCCATGACCGTGGCCTTCATCGATATGATGAAGAATGTTCGCGGATCGAGCCTGATCGATGATCCCGGCATGTTCTACGCTTGGATGCTGAACATGGGCGATCGCGCAACTGCCGGCGGGAACTCGTACTCGGCGTCGGGCTTCCACAGCCGCATGGGCGCGGGGCATGCTGCGCTGCGATTCGTGGGAAATGTCGGCATGGACACGCCGTGGTACTGGTACCACTACGAGACGTGTATCGACCACGGGACGACCACCACTCTGACGATCAACGGGGGCTCCGCTCTGTCCTCCGACGTGGAGACGATTCGTGCTACGGCATGGTGGTTCGATCGTCGGTTCTCCTCCGGCACCGCACCGGATAACATCAACATGTACCTGAAGACGACGGGTGGTAGCCTGATCGAATCGAGCACCAGCGCCTACGATAACAAGGAACGCGTGTACTCCGACGCGATCGCAGGGCAGGCCATCAAGATCGAGTTGTCCGGTGCCAGCGTGACGTCGGACGGCGAAGGTTGCGGGACCAACTCGATGCGAGTTTGGGCCACGATCCTGATCGAGGACTCCGACCGTGATGATGGGGACGGTCCCACCTGGGACGCGGTTCACGATGAAGGCGTTCAGCCGCTGTAACGAACGAGAGGGGGACGATATGCGACGCACCTGCGCACAGGACCACTTCGTTGCCACTATGTGCGTCGGGCACTCAAAGAGAGTGCTCGGCTGTCTCGTGGCGCTGGGACTGCTTTCCTGCGGACAGCCGCTGGAACCCGGAAGCTCCGAAACGAGTGGCTCGGGCGGCGGGTCGATCGGCGACGGGGCTAGTTCGGAGTCAGAAACACCGACTACCTCGACCGGCGCCACGACCGGACAGCCTACCAGCGCATCATCGGAGGGCGGGAGTGGCTCGACGGAGACCACCGGACGACCGCTGGATTGCACGACTCGGAATCTCGACTTCGACTGCGCTCCGATGGATTGCGAGCACCCGATTTACGACCTGCAGTGCGGGAGTATCATCGTCGACGACGATGGGTGCTTCCGCCCGTGGTGCCACGCCGACGAGGATTGTCCGATGGGACTCACGTGCTACAGATTCTCCGAGTGCGATCCCGAGGCGTCGGGGTGTGAGGGTTTCTCGGGGTGCGGCATGATCGATGACGAATGCACGTGCACGGCGCTCGGCGGCTGTCAGGACGAGTCCCCGCCGATCGAGCAGCAACGCGGCTACTGCATCCCGAGCGAGCTCAAGCCTTGCTGAGGCGGTAGCGGCCCCGGCGCCCGCGCCCAGGGAAACGAGGTAACCCGCGACCCTTATCATAAGAGACGAGCCATCAGTCCGCGCCTTGGCGCATGCGATCATACGTTCACAAGAACGCAGTGAACGAACGCCGTCCAACCAGCCGTTGCAACGGACGGGCTCATCGGGCTTCGCCCGATGCTCCCGCCGCTGAACGCCTATTCGTTGGGCAGACTGGCAGTGCGGCGTAGGGACGGTGGTCGTCTCGCGTCCGAGCACCGAGCGACTCGGGAAGAGACAGGAGGTCGACATGCGGACGACGTGATGAGGACCGTCTGCCGTGTGTTCGCGAGCGTTCGCAATGGTGAGATCGAGCAACCCGGATGGTCGGTAGCACGTAGCGCTGACATTGCACCGCTGCACCCCACCCCCCGCAGCAGCGCGCGCGACTCAGCCGCCCACGAGCGCCGCGAGCACGGCGCTCGCCGTCCCCGGCGGCATCGTCAGCGCGCGCACGCGGCCGGCCGACAGGCCGCGGCGACCCGCATCGATCGCCGAGGCGCTGCCGGTGCGGATCGGCCACAGCTTCTCCGCCGCGACCGTGGGATCCGCAAGAAAGTGCAGCACGCCAGCCGTGGGCGCGCCCAGGCACAGCAGCAGACGCGAGGCCGGGCCGCCGGGGCCGACCCAGAACAACGACGGCGGTGCGCGGCGCCAGGCCAGCAGCTCGAACGCCAGACGCAGCCAGAACACCAGCTGCACGTCGTCGGTGCAGGGGCAGTCGAGCACGATCGCCGCCTTGCCCGGGTCGCCGCCGTGCACGTGCGCGCACGCGGTCGTGAACATGTGCACGCCGTGGAACGCGACGCCGGCGGTCGCGGGACCGAACAATGCCTCGAGCATCGTCGCGCCCGGGGTCGCGTCGAGCGCCTGGTGCGTCCACGTGCGCGCGTCCTCGAGCTCGGCGGGGCCGGGCAGCGCGATGGTGTCACCGCGGATCGACAGGCCCTGCGGATCGAGTCCGAGGTTGGGCGCGTCCGCGACCATGCGCCCGGCCGCGTCGAGAAACGGCGCGTACGCGACCGCCAGCGACGGGTAGCGGTTGGTCGCGACCGGCAGGTCGACGTAGGCGAAGCTCGACAGCGGGAACTCGCGGCCCACGCGGTCGCGGCCCGGCGCGAACGCGCCGATGCACGCGGAGGTGCCGGAGGCGTCGCGCACCAGGAACTTCACCGGCGAGCTCGGCAGGTGCTTGCGCTTGGCCGCGAGGTTCTCGACCTCGGACACCAACCACTCCTGCATCATGCGCGCGACCGGCTGCGACGCGTTGTGCGACACGAAGTCGCCCACCGTCGGCAGCTTGCCGAAGTAGCCCAGCCGCGGGTTGCTCACGGGCACCTCGTGGCGATCACGGGCACTGCGGGCCCCCGAGGATGATCGACTTGGGCGGCACCAGGTCGGGGTGACGGAAGATGCCCATGAACTCCACTGGACGATCGTCGTTGCCGAAGAACGGGTTCATGTCCGGCTCCTGCGGCTTGACGCGGATGTGCAGCACCGCGCGGTCCTTGTCGCTGGTGCCGACCGTGGCGGAGAGGTTGTAGTCGACCGTGAAGCCGGCACCGGAGCCACCGGAGGCGATGGTGCCCTCCTCGAACAGGCGGAACACGCCCCACTTGCTCTCCTGACCGAACTCGTCGGTGAAGCCCAGGCCCTTGGCGACGATGCGACCGATCTTCTTGTCGCCCTCGCCGGGCCACAGGAAGTGCTTGGGCTCCTCGGGGCCGTTGCGGTAGATGAACTCGTTGCCGTCGATGTTGATGGTCGTGCTCGCGGTCGCGGCCGGCCGGATGATGACGTCGAACTCCACTGCCATGGTCTTGCCGCCGGCGGTGAACAGCGCGCGCTGCAGATCGCGCGCGCGGTTGAGGAACTGCACCAGCCGCGGGTCGACCTTCGCCGCGGTCGCGCCGCCGGGCGCGACGCTGAAGGAGTGGTTCTTCTCCGGCACGCGTGTGGCCAGCGCGGCGGCGTAGAAGTCCCACAGCTTGCCGCCCTCGGGCGCGAAGAACTCGGCGAACTGCTGCGGGCTGACCTCGCTGCCCTTGGTCGCGAAGGGGTACTTCGCGAGCATCTTGCCCATCGGGTCGACGACCTCGGCGCAGTACTTGTTGGTCAGGTCCTTGGCCACGCCGGCGTTGGCGAGGCCGTAGAGGCCCTTGAGCGGCGGCGGCAGCATCTTGCGCAGCGACGACGCGACCCAACCACCGTTGTCGGCCTCGTTGATGAGGTTCTCGGTGGTGGTCAGCGCGGTGTCGACCGCCTTCTTGAGCGCGGCGTTGTTCTCCGGCGTCTCCTCGTTCATCTTGAGGTTCAGCGCGTCGCGCACGGCCTTGAGCTCGGTCTCGTAGGCGTCGAGCGGCACGGCCTTCTCCGGCGGCGGCGGCTCGCCCTCCTTGACCGGCGCCTGCTCGCCGCACGCGAACTTGATGAAGTCGCCGAACTCCTTCTTCACGTCCTCGTTGATCTTGAGCGTGGGATCGGCGGCTCGCTTCTTGCGCTGCTCCTCGAGCAACTTCTTCTTCGCGGCCTCGATCGCGCCGCCCGCCTTGCCGGCCTTCTTCTCCAGCTGCTTGGCGCCGGCCTCGAGCGCGGCGTCGGCGAGGTCGCCCTCCTCCTCGGCGACCTCGGGCTCGGGATCCTCGAGCGTGGTGTGGTACGAGACGAACTTGCAGGTCTGGCGGATCGGCGCCGGTGTGCCGGCGGTCAGATCCTTGAGGATGTCCTGCGCGTCGGCGAGGTCGGTCGGCGCCTTGGTGTAGATCGCCAGCACGAACTTCTTCCACGCGTCGATGTAGTCGCTGAAGTAGCGCGAGCGCAGCAGGTCGAGCTGCTTCTCGCGGTTCTTCGCGACCTCCTCCTCGGTCCAGCCCAGCACCCACTCGTTGCCGAGCAGATCCTCGACCGGCTTGCTCAGCTTCTCGGCGATGCCGTTGTCCCAGGCCTGGCGGGTGTAGCGGCCGGGCACGTTGACGTTGTCGTTGAGCAGCGCCTTGCGGCTGCCGGAGATGTCCGCCAGCGTGAGATCCGGCGAGTCGACGTCGCGCAACAGCTCGTGCAGCAGCGACTCGATCTGGTCGGTGCGCTTGAGGATCTTGCGCGTGTTCTCGACCAGCTTGGTCTCACGCTCGAACAGGAACAGCTTGTCGGCCGCGACGATGTCGAGGTACGCGTCCGCGATGTTGAGCATGGTGTCGCGGTCGGCGACGTCGCCGACGTGCTGCAGCGCGTCCTTCCACAAATCCGCGATGCGTCCGCGCATCCACTCGCGCTGCTTCTCGTCGAGCCCGGGCTCGCCCTTGGGCGGGTAGTCGAGCTCGCCGCCGCCCTTGGCCGTGGCCGTCAGCAGCAGGTAGAAGCGCAGCTTGGCCTCGGTCTCGCGGTGCAGATCGGCGGAGACGGGATCCGAGGTCGGGCCGTACTTGCCGACGAAGCGCTTGAGGTCCTCGACGGTCTGGTCCACGAACGGCCGCACCAGCTCGTCGCGCACCGTCCGCAGGTACAGCCGGCGGACCAGCGCCTGGAACTTGCCGCCCTGGTACATGCCCATGCGCAGCATCAGCGGCGCGCCATCGGCCTCGTGCTCGTCGAGCGTGCGCTCGACCGCGCGCAGCGGATCGACCTGCGCCAGACGGATCGGCGCACCGGCGCGGCCGGGCTGCTTCTGCGCCACGTGCTCCTCGACCTTGGCGATCGCGTCCTGGGTGTCGCCGAGCAGCTCGCGGTTGTTGCGGAACGCGAGCACCGGCAGCAGCGCCATGCCGATGGCCGACAGCATGAGGCTGCCGCCGATGGCGTGGCCGATCAGCGCCTGCCGCCGCACCTTCGAGGCGCTGCGCTGCGCGATGTTCTTGTCGGGGAAGATGACCTTCTCGAACAGCTCGCCCAGGAAGTAGCTCTTGGGCTCGACCTGCGGCGTGGTGTAGGCCAGCTTCGGCTGGATGCCGAACGCCGCCGCCATCGAGTTCATGATGCGGTCGATGGTGCGGCCTTCCTGCGTGCCGCTGGTGAAGTAGACCCCGCGCAGGTACGGCGACTCGGCGTAGACGTTCTCCGCCATCAGCTCGCCGACGAACGCCGCGAGCTTGTCGCGCATGGGCTCGAAGTACTGCGGGAACTCGTAGATCTTGTCGCGCGACTCGGCGCGGCGTTCCTCGCCCATGCGGCGGACCGCGCGGCGCTCGACCACCGCGGCGAGCTCCTCGAACTGCTTGAGGAACAGGCCCGCGGGGTCCTGCCGCTGGGTCACCGGTGCGGTGAAGCCCCAGATCTGCCGCCGCTCGGTGTTGCCGAGGTCGGAGAACAGCTCGACGAAGCCCGGCAGCAGATCGAGCTTGGTGAACAGCACGTACACCGGCACGACCATCTCGAGCTTGGCCATGACCTCGTCGATGCGGGCGCGGACCTCACGGGCGCGCGCGTGCACCTCCTCGGGGTTGGCCTCGCTGATGTCGGTGACGGCGATCGCGACCAGCACGCCGTTGACCGGCTGCTTGGGGCGGTTCTTCTTGAGCAGGTCGAGGAACGACATCCACTCGTCGCGGTCGCTGTCCTCGGTGGTGTAGCGACCGGCGGTGTCGAGGATGACGGCCTCGTTCGTCATCCACCACTGACAGTTGCGCGTGCCGCCGACACCGGCGACGCCGCCACCGGACTTCGACTGGTACGGGAAGCGCAGGCCGCTCTGTCGCAGCGCGGTGCTCTTGCCGGCGCCCGGTGGGCCGATGATCATGTACCAGGGCAGGGCGTACAGCGCCTCGGACGGCTTCTTGCCCGCGAGCTTGCTGGTCTTGAGCGCCGCGATGGCCTTGAGGAACTCCTGCTGCATCGACTCGATGTCGGCGCGCAGGTCGGGGCGGGCGCTGGCGGCGTGGCGGTCGGCCTGGGCCTTGAGCGCGCGCTCGATCTCCTTGGCGGCCTTGCGCGCGCGCACGACCTTGATGATCACGTAGGTCGCGAGCACGCCGACGATGACCACGGTCGCGACGATCGCGATCCACATCGGCATGCCCAGCAGCAGCACCACCGTCCACACGGCGGCGATGAGCGCAACGGCGAAGATGTATTTCAGCGCGGCCATGGCGTTCTCACTCGCTGGGCAGCAGCGCCTGCACGCGCTCCACGATGTTGGTGCTCTGGCGGTCGAGCGCCTTGCGCAGCACGATGATGAGCGCCAGCGAGAACAGCACCGCCAGCAGTCCGATCCAGACCGTCACGTAGTACTGCTGCGAGCGATTGACGCGCTCGCGCGGACGCAGGTGGTTGCGCGACAGTGCCTCGGCCTTGGCGTGGATGCCCAGCGCGTCGCGGACCCGACGCTGCACCGCGGCCAGCTCGAGCTCGCCGCCGCGGATGGCGTAGCGGCCCTGGAAGCCGAACAGCAGGCACAGGTAGAAGACCCGCAGCACGTCGACGCGGCGTGGGTCGGTCAGCAACATCTCCAGGCGGTGGAAGAAGCCCTCGCCGGCGAGGTTCTCGTTGAAGTAGTGCAGCTGCAGCGGCTTGCTCATCCACACGTCGCGGATGGTGCCGGTCTTGCGCATCGCGACCTCGTCGGCGAGCGCGACGATGGCGTAGGCGATGTCGTGCACGTCGCGGTCGCCCAGGCTCACGCGCGGGCCCGAGCGGAACAACTCGTCGATGAAGCCGATCACCCGCGCGTGGAACATCTCCGGCGCGAGCAGGCTCTCGTCGGCGACGTTGCGCAGCTGGATCAGGGCGTCGAAGCAGTCCTTGGTGATTTCGTTGACGCGGTCCATGGTCTCGACGCTCGCGCGCACCTCAGGCGTTGGTGCCGCGCTCGGGCACACCCATCAGCACGATCTTGGCCTTGCTGGGATCGAACGGCGGCGGCAGGTAGATCGCGACGGTGCGCTCGGTCGCGATCTGTCGCCAGAAGTCGCTCGTGGTCTCGAGCATGAAGTAGACCTGCTTGGGCCGCACCGGCACCTCCGACGGCGGCCGGTGCGTGACCGTCAACGGCACGCCCGGGGTGGCCGATCGGACGATCTGGTTGATCTGCTTCCACGACGCGATCTTCGACAGCTTGGGCAGACGGTTGGCGACGTCCTGCTGCGGCGCCTCGGCCTCGACCGCGAGCACGAAGCGGGGGCACCGCGGCAGGCGGTCGTCCTTGAGCTGACCGATCCACATGCCGTCCTGGCGCGCCTCGAGCGGCACGGTGATGCACAGCTCGCGCACGGTCGCGCCGAGCATCTTGTTGAGCAGCGCGAACAGGTCCTCGAAGGTCGCGCGCAGATCGACGTGGTTGAAGCGCGGGAAGGTCGAGGGATCGATCTCGCTGGAGAAGGTGGTCAGCGCGCCGCCGAGCTCGATCAGCGTCAGGTAGCACGACAGCGGCGAGGCCAGCCGGCTCTCGGCGATGTGGCGCACGTGGGGGATGTACGTGTTGAGCGCGTTGAGCAGCAGGAACCGCGTGATGTCCTGGCCGGTGAACTCGACCGCCGCCGCATCGATCTGCCGCCGGGTCTCCGACAGCGCGCGCTGCTTGGTCAGCATGACGCTGAGCAGGTCCTGCACCCAGCTCGACAAGACCGGCGAGGCCGCGACCTTGAGCGCGGGCGGGATGAAGTTGCGGCTGAGCGCGAAGCTGCCGGTGCCGTCGCGCACGATCTCGGCGAGCTTGACGGTCTCGAAGTCGTCGCGCGGCTCGGTGCCGTAGACGATCGAGAGGTTGGGATGGCCGAACGCGATGATCTGCTCGGTCTTCGCGATCGTCAGGTCCTGCACCGGTCGGTTGGCGATGCGGAAGCGCGCGACCGCGGCGTCGTCGATCGCGTCCTGGTAGTTGGGGATGCCCTCGCGTCCGGCCGGCACCGCGAGGTAGACCTCGAGCGTCGGCGCGGTGGTGGGGAAGGCGTCGGCGATCGGTCGCGCCGGCGGACCACCGGCCTCGCCGACGGCGAACTCGACCGGCAGCCCCGCGGAGAGCACTCCGGCGAACTCCGTCAGCTTGAACGAGCCGGCCTTGAGCGCGCCGTCGTCGATGGTCATCGAGACCACGCCCCACGGCAGCGGCGTGGCGGCGCCCAGCCGCGCGCCCAGGGTCGCCTCGAAGAAGATGTCCTGTTGCTGCAGATGCTGGGGACACATGAGCATCCCCTCGCTCCACACGACGCGGTCGAGATTGCGCTTCGCCATCGCTAGCCCTTTGCCGGTGCCTCGGGGCCCTTGGGTGCCGCGGGTGCTTCGGGTCCCTTGGGTGCCTCGGGCGCCTTGGGTGCCTCGGGCGCCTTGGGTTGCTCGGGCGGCTTGGCCTCCTCGAGCTTCTTCGGATCGGCCTTCTTGGGGTCGAGCTTCTTTTTCTTTTTCTTCTTCTTCTTGCCCTCGGGCTCCGGCGCCGGCGGCTTGACCTTGAGCGGCGGTCCGGGGCACTGCACGTCGGTCTTGCTGGCATCGAAGCCCGACGGCGGCGTGTGACCGCCGTCGATCAGGCTGCGATCGACGCGCACGTAGAAGCAGGGGTCGGGCCACTGCTTGTGCTGTCGCTCGGCCAGGCACACCGAGTCGCCGTGGAACTTGGGCACCTCCCAGACGCGGTACCAGTTCACGCCGGTGGGCTCGCGGAACAGCGCGACCGCGAGCACGTGGGTCGCCTTGGGGTCGGCCTCGATCTCCACGGTCTCGGGCTTGCCGGGATAGATCTGGCGCTCCTCCTCGGCGAGAAACGAGTCACCGAAGACGTCCTTGCCCTTTTCCCAGGTCTCGCGGAAATCGAGCAGAGGAATCTTCTCGTCGGAGCTCAGCTGGTAGAAGCGCAGCACCGTCGGCAGCGGCGCGCCGCTCTCGTCGGGATTGATGTCCGCTGTGGGTTGCACCACGATGCGCACCTTGAACTTCGCGTGGTCCTCGGGCTTGCATGTCGGCCCATCGTTCTTTTTCTTGCAGCCCCCCGTCGCGGTGGCCCCGAAGGCGGCGACGGCGAGGCCGAGGACGGTGCGCAGGACGAAGGCGTGCCGGATGCGTCGTTGGTGCATGGAGGGGCCGGAAAGCCGCGAAATCTCACCACGGATGGTCGCGCGCACGCAAGGGGCGCGGCGTCGATCGAGCGACCCGATGCCGGAGCTCAGGATCCGAGCATGGCCGCGTCCACGACCACTCCGCGGCGCTGCATCGTCGCGAAGAAGCTCGGGACCACGCCGGTGTGTCGCCACAAGCCGGTGCGGGCGTCGATGCCGATGATCTCGACCGCGCTCGCGGTGCCGTCGGGACCCACGCGGGTCTCGGCGAGCTCGACCACCCGCGAGACCCCGTCGGGGAAGCGACCGACGCACACGACCAGCTCGATCGATCGCGCGACCATCTCGGTGCGCGCCACGAGGTCGGGCCCGCCGCCCGCGAGACCGGCGAGCGCGGCCAGTCGCGCGAGGCCGCCCGCGGCCGTGCTCGCGCGCGTGGACACCAGCATGCCCGCGAGCCCGCGGCCCGCGATGCCCAGCAGCTCGGCGGCCTCGGGGCCGGCGGTCTCGTGCACGCACAGACGGTCGGGGCGCAGGCCCACCGCGGTGCGCACGAGCGCCTGCATCACGGTCGTGCCCTCGGTGCCGACCAGACCGTCGCCCTCGAGCACGACCACGTGCGGTGGCACCACGCCCGGCTCCGACATCGGTCGCACCAGCACCTGACGATCGACCGGCGGCGCCGCGTCGAGCAGCGCCGCGAGCAGCGGGAACGCGCGCGCGCCCGGACCGGCGCACACCAGGATGCCCAGACCCGCCTGCACGCAGGTCGACAGCAGGTTCGCCAGCGGCGGCGAGATCGAGCCCTGCTGCAGCAGGCGCTCCAGCGTCCAGCGCGTCTCCGACGGCGAGGGCAGCGTGATGTTGACGACCGGGCCGTTGCTCGCGACCGACTCGTGCACCGCGTACACGTCCGCGCCGTCGAGCGTGCGCGCGTCGACGATGGGGTTCTCGGCGCCGAAGGTGGTGCCGGTCAGGCGCCGCACGACGATCTCGATCGCCTGCGGACACGAGAACTTGGCGTCGATCTCCTGCGCCGGACCGCTGCCGCGGCGCACCAGCACGCGATCGGGGCCGTGCACGAAGATCTCCTGCACGTCGGGCTCGGCCAGACGGGCGGTCAGCGCTCCGAGGCCACACATCTCGCTGGCGATGCGCTCGGCCCACGGCCGGACCTCGATGCCGGTGACGCTCTCGGCCGCGGCCTGCAGCAGCCGCACGGCCTCGGCGCGGGCGCGGGCACGCGTGTCGCCATCGCGGCCGGGGATGTCGCCGGCGGGCGCGAGCGCGTCGAACACCGACGCGAACACGCGCGTGCACGCGGCACGCATGAGCGCGGCACCCGACAGCGACGCGAGGTCGGTGAAGTCGACGTCGAGTGACTCGACGTGACGCGGATCGATGAACACCGGCGACGCCGACGGGCTCGAGCGCAGCACCGGCGCACCGGGGGCCGCGATCACCTGCGGCACGCCCGGCGGCCGCGAGGGACTGCTGCGCGTGGGCGCGTTGGGCCGCGCGAGGTCGTGCACCGACGAGTCCGCGGTGGTGTACGCATCGGGTGCGGCGGGCGTCTCGAGCACCGGCGGTGGATCGAGCGGCAGCGCCTGCGGCAGCGGCTCGGGCATCGGCGGGCGCGAGGGCTCGCGCGCGATCGGCTCGGGCACCGGCTCTGGCGTGGCGGTGATGCTCTGCGACGTCGTCGGTGCCGCGAACGGTGCCGGCATCGGCTCCGGCGCGGGTTCGACGGGGGCCGCGGGCGGCTCCACCGTGGGCGGCGCGGCGGGCCAGCCCGGCTCGCCGTGACCCTGCACGGCTTCGAGCGTCGCTGCGGGCTCGCGCGTGTCGGCCTTGGGCGGCGGCACCTCGAGCGGTGGCGGGAGCTCGGGCGTGAGGCCTGCGCCCGCGGGCGTGAGCGTGCTGCCGGTGCGCGCGGGTGGATCGAGGCCCAGCACCGGCGGCGGTGCCATCGGCGGTGGCGCGAGCTCGACCGGTGGCGGCGTCGGCGTGATCGACGGTGGTGCGGACGCGGCGACGGCGATCGGCTCCACGCTCGGCAGCGGCGTGATCGGTGGTGGCAACGTCGGCGGCTCGTCGGGCATGCGCGGGCGCGGACCACCGACACCCAGCGGCGAAGGCACGGCGAGGTTGGGCGGCGCACCACCGAACTCGATCGGCGCCGGCATCGGTGGCGGCGGCACCGATGGCGGAGGCGGAGGCGGTCCCAGCGGTGAGGGCTCGAGCGGTCCGGGGACCGCGGCCGCGGGATAGGGCGCGGCCGGTGGATACGGTGCGGCCGGCATTCCGATCGGCGACGGCGAGCCCAGTGGCGGTGGCGCCGACGACACGCTGTAGCCCGGGGGTCCCAGCGGCGGAGGCGGCGGCAGCGGTGCGGCCGGCGGCGGTGCGCTCGCGCGTCCGGTCGAGTGCGGCGCGACACCGGTGCCCGCGGCGATCTCGAACTCGATGCGATGCGCGCAGATGTAGACCTCGTCGCGCGGCGAGAGGATCCACGGTCCCTGGATGCGTGCGCCGTTGACGAAGGTGCCGTTGGTCGACTCGAGATCGACGAGCGTGATCTCGCTGCCGGTGAACAGGATGCGCGCGTGGGCGCTCGAGACTCCGGGCTCCGCGATCACGAGATCGTTGGCCGGCGTCCGCCCGACCGTGATCTCGCGCTTCTCGAACACGTGCGTGCGCGGGACGTCGCCGGCCTTGGACACGGTGATGCGGAGCATGAGCGTCGTGCGGAGCATGACGCGAGCGGGGGCGACCGGGAAGGCCCGCCGCCGCAATCCCGCCAGGGACGGAGCACGGCCGGTGCCAGCCCGTGCGAGCCGCGTGCGAGGCGAGCGAACGCGGTGTGTGGCCGCTCGGGCGCGCGTCTCGTCCCCCCGGACACCGCCGCGGGGCACTGCCGGGCCGGGCCCCGCGCACGGCGATTAAATCGCGGCGGGCGGGGCCGCGGCCACCTTGTCGCCCAACCCGGGCGCTGCTACGGTCCTGAAACCATGGCCGAGACAGTCCATCTCTATCTGAAGGCGAACGGGCAAGACGTGCAGGGCGAGTCGACGCAGACGAGCCTCGGTCGCGAGAACTCGATCGAGTGCCTCGCGTACGAGTCGAGCGTCATCACGGCGCGTGAGTCCGGCTCTGGCCAGGCGACCGGTCGCCGCACGTACACGCCCATCGTCATCCGCAAGCGCATCGACAAGAGCACGCCGCTCATCGCCAAGGCGCTGCGCCGCAACGAGAAGATCGACGCCATCTTCAAGTTCTTCCGGCCCAACCCCACCGGCGACGGCACGACCGAGCAGTTCTTCACCGTGAAGATCGAAAACGGTCGCATCTCGTCGTTCAAGATGGTCTCGCCCAACGCGATCAACCCCGGCACCGCGTCCGAGCCCCCGACCGAGGAGGTCGCGTTCGTGTTCCACACCATCACGTGGTCGTACACCAACGGCGGCGTCGAGGACACGGACACCTGGAACGCGCAGGACTGATTCGCCGGTTCGTCGAGCGTGCCCGCGCCGGCTCGGCCTGCGCGGGCATGCGCGCGTCCGGGCCCCCAGGAGGCACACCGTGGGACGAGGTCTGCTCTCTCGCCTGAGTGCTCCGGATCCGCTGCGACCCGTCGACGAGGTGCAGTCGATCCTCGAGAACCTGCGCGCCATCCTGAACGCCCGCGTCGGCGAGTCGCACTCGGCCAGCGGCTTCGGCATCATCGACCTCGCCGACCTCGTGCACAACTTCCCCAATGCCGCGGTGATGCTGGAAAAGTCCATCCGCGCGACCGTGGCCGAGTTCGAGCCCCGCTTGAAGAACGTCCGGGTGCGCCAGGTGCCCAGCGACGACCCGCTCAACATGGTGTTCGAGATCGCCGCGCGGCTGGCCGGCGACCGCCACCAGGGCGTGGTGCGCGTGCGCACCGAAGTGACGCCGCAGGGACGCGTCTCGGTGGAGTGACGGGCCCGCGCCGGCCGACGTACACTTCCGAGGCGCCGTGGGCTCCAAGCACTACGAGAGTGAACTCGCCTACCTGCGCGAGATGGGCCGCGAGTTCGCGCTGGTCCATCCCACGACGGCAGGCCTGCTCGCGGAGAAGGGCAGCGATCCCGACGTCGAGCGCCTGCTCGAAGGCGTCGCGTTCCTGACCGCACGCATCCGCGAGCGCATCGACGATGCGGTGCCGCCCGTGATCCACGGGCTGTGTCAGCTGCTGCTGCCGCACTACCTGCGGCCGGTGCCGGGGACCAGCATCATCCAGTTCTCGCCGCAGCTGCGGGCGCTGCGGGCGGTCGCGAACGTGCCGCGCGGCACACGGGTGTCGGCGAAGCCACTGCAGGGCACCGCGTGCGAGTTCCGTACGACCGCGGACATCGAGCTGCTGCCGCTCGAGCTCGCCGAGGTCACGCTCGACGAGACCTCGGCCAACAAGCCGGTCATCCGGCTGCGCTTCACCACCACCGAGGCCGGCCGCGCGATCGTGTGCCGCCGCGAAGGCGTGCGGCTGTTCCTCCACGGTGAGCCGTCGCTGACGTGCACGCTGTACCTGTGGCTGCGTCGCTACTGTCGGCAGGTGCAGCTGCGCTGCGGCGCGGCCGCGCCGGTGTCGCTGGGCAACGACGCGATCGTGCCGGTGGGCTTCGGCCCCGGCGAGGCGATGCTGCCGTGGCCCGCGTTCGCGCCCGATGGCTTCCGCATCCTGCAGGAGTACTTCGCCCAGCCGTCGAAGTTCCTGTTCCTCGATCTCAAGAACCTCGATCGCGCGAGCCTGACCGAGGACAGCTTCGAGATCGCGTTGACGTTCGAACGCCCGCCGGCGCTGCCCGCCCGCATCACGACCGAGACGTTCCGGTTGTTCTGCACGCCGGTGATCAACCTGTTCGAGACCTCGGCCGATCCGATCAAGCGCGACCCGCGGGTGTACGAGCACCTGCTGCGTGCCTCGGGCGTGAAGCCGGCGCACATGGAGATCTACGACGTCACCTCCGTGGTCGGCGTGCGGCAGGGGCAGGCGCAGCGCAAGCAGTACCCGCCGTTTTTCGCGTACAGCCACGCGGCCGAGGGGCGCAACGCGGCCTACTACGTGGTGCGGCCGACGAGCTCGCCCATCGACGACGCGATGGACAACTACCTCGCGATCGTGATGCCGCGCGACGTGCCCCCGCTGGACGTCGAAGAGGTGCTGTCGATCGACGTCGTCGCGACCAACCGCAGCCTGCCCGCCGACCTGCAGCTGGGCGAGATTTCGACCACGCCGCGGGGCGTGGCCGCGCCGGCACCGTTTCGCAACATCACGCCGGTCACCGTGCCCGCGCGGCCGGCCCTGGGCAACGAGCTGCACTGGCGCTTGCTCTCGCACATGGGGCTGTCGCGGTCCTCGCTCGCGGACGCCGGCGTGCTGCGGGCCCTGCTCGCGCTGTACAACTTCCAGCGCGAGGTCAGTGCCACCGCCGGCCGCGCCAACGAGCTCAAGATCGAGTCCATCCGTCGCGTCACCGCCGAGCCCATCACGCGCATGCTCGAGGGCGCGCCGGTCCGCGGCGCGCGGGTGCTGGTCGAGCTCGACGAGGCCCGCGGCGGCACTGCGGGCGAGGCGTTCCTGTTCGGCTGTGTGCTCGACGAGTTGTTCGGTGCCCAGGTCACGCTCAACGCCGTGGCCGAGATGCACGTGGTGCTCCACCCCTCCAAGACCGAGTTCCGCTGGCCCGCGCGCAGCGGACGGCGGGCGATCGTATGAGTGACGGCGGCGGTGCACGCAAGGACGGCAGCGCCGCGCCCGGCGGTCACGATGCCGTCGTGCACCAGCGCCTGCTCGCGCACGCCAAGAGCTACGACTTCTTCGTCACCGTCGGCATGCTCGAGCAGCTGACCAGCGACGCGGTGCGCGTCGGCGGCGACGGCCCGCCCGGCGGCGAGGCGATCCGCTTCCGTCACGATCCGTCGCTGGCGTTCTCGGCCGGCGACATCAGCAAGCTCGAGTGGGTCGAGGTCCCGCGTGGGGTCCACGACGCGCTCGAGCGCAAGCGCTATCGCTACGTGGTCACGACCACGTTCCTGGGCCTGATCGGATCGGCCACGCCGATGCCGCTGTTCATGGCCGAGGAGCTGGCGCAGGCCCAGGAACAGGGTCGCGTGCGCCGCGACTTCCTCGACCTGTTCCACCACCGCCTGCTGTCGTTGGTCTATCGCGTCGGCGTCAAGCACGACATCCCGAGCGACTTCAGCACCGACACCACCGACGCGTGGACGCGGCGCGTGCTCGAGCTCGCGGGCTTCGACGTGTGGTCGGGCCGGCGGACCAAGCACATCCCTTTGTGGCAGCTGGCCCGGCTGGCGCCGCTGCTGGCCGCGCGCTCGCGCTCGGCCTCGGTGATCGAGCGCGCGTTGCAGGACCTGTGCGGCGAGGCGCTCGGCGATGCCGTGGTCGAGGTGCTGCAGTTCGCCGGCGGCTGGTCGCCGATCGACCCCGAACAGCGCACGCAGCTGGCGGTGCGCAACTCGATCCTCGGCCACAGCGCGGTGCTGGGCGCACAGTGCTTCGATCGCGCCGGCAAGGCCGTGATCCGCATCGGCCCGCTGCACGAGAACTTCCGCCGCTTCCTCGCCGATGGCGACATGTACCCGCGCGTGCGCGAGCTGCTGGGTCTGATGTCGCCCGAGCCCATCGAGTTCGAGCTCGACCTGGTCCTGGCCGAGCATGCCCGTCCACCGTTTCGTCTCGGCACCAGCGCGGGTCGACGCATCGGCGTCGACGCGTGGCTGTCGTCGCGACAAGGCGCCGCCGGTCGCACGCACCTCAAGGTCGCGATGCCGGTCGTCGAGCGTCCCAACCCCGATCACGAAGCCAACTCCGCCTACGAGTGAGGTCCCATGCGCGTCGATCCCCGAGCCCTCGTCCGTCGTCTCAACCCCACCTGCACCCGCGCGCTCGAGGGCGTGGTCGAGCGGGCCGCGAGCGGACGCTTCTACGAGATCACCCCCGAGCACATGCTGCACGGCCTGCTGCAGGTCGAAGACGGTGACGCGGCGGCGGTGCTGCAGTTCTTCCGCAAGGACCGCCTGCGCATCGCGGCCGCGGTCGAGCGCGCGCTGCAGAAGCTCCGCACCGGCAACGCCGGGCGCCCGGTGTTCTCCGAGAGCCTGTTCACGTGGTTCGAGAACGCGTGGGTCAGCGCCTCGCTCGAGCGCAACGCCGTGCAGCTGCGCTCGGGTGATCTGCTGCTCGAGTTCCTGACCCACGTGGGCCGTTACACCGCCGAGAGCTTCGCCGACCTCGAGGCCATCGACGAGGGCGAGCTCAAGAAGGTCTTCGCCGACGTCATCGTGTCGTCGAAGGAGACCATGGAGGTGCCGCAGGCCAGCAGCGAGCCCGGCGCGGCGCCGCGGCCCGCGGCCGCCGGTCGCGAGGCGCTCGATCGCTTCACCATCTCGTTCACCGAGAAGGCGCGCAAGGGCGAGATCGATCCCATCTTCGGTCGCGACGCGGAGATCCGGCAGGTCGTCGACATCCTCGCGCGACGGCGCAAGAACAACCCCATCATCGTGGGCGAGCCCGGCGTGGGCAAGACCGCGCTGGTCGAGGGCCTCGCGCTCGCGATCGTGGCCAAGGAGGTGCCGGCCGAGCTGCAGCAGGTCGAGCTGCTGGGCCTCGACATGGGCCTGCTCAAGGCCGGCGCCGGCGTGCGCGGCGAGCTGGAGAACCGGCTCAAGAAGGTCATCGCCGAGGTCAAGGGTTCGCCCACGCCGATCATCGTGTTCATCGACGAGGCCCACACGCTGATCGGCCAGGGTGCCGACGGCAACGAGATTCCCAACCTGCTCAAGCCCGCGCTGGCGCGCGGCGAGATGCGCACGATCGCGGCCACGACCTGGTCGGAGTACAAGAAGTACTTCGAGAAGGACGCCGCGCTCGAGCGTCGCTTCCAGCCGGTCAAGGTCGATCAGCCCAGCGTCGACGACGCCGTGCTGATGCTCCGCGGCCTGCGGCGCACCTACGAGAACGCGCACAACGTCATCATCCGCGACGACGCGATCGTCGCGGCGGTGGAGCTGTCGGAGCGCTACATCACCGGCCGGCAGCTGCCCGACAAGGCCGTCGATCTGCTCGACACCGCCGCGGCGCGCGTGCGCATCGAGCAGGACGCGCCGCCGGCCCAGCTGGCCGCGCTGCGCAGCGAGCTCGCCAGCGTCGAGCGCGAGCTGACCGCGCGCCGCCGTGACATCGACGACGCCGCGGCCAAGGACGATGGCAAGGTCGGCGAGCTGCAGGCGCGCATCGACGCGATCCAGGTCGAGATGGGCCAGCTCGAGCAGAAGCTCGGCGCCGAGAAGGACGCGATCGCGCGGCTGCGCACCGCACTCGAGGCCCTGCGCAACGCCGAGCCCGAGCACCGCACCGAGAAGGTCGCGGCGGTGGAGACCGCCCGCAAGGCGCTGGCCGAGGTCTGCGGCGAGGTCCCGCTGGTGCACGCCGAGGTCGATCGCGACTCCATCGGCCAGGTGGTCGCGGACTGGACCGGCATCCCGGTGGGCAAGATGAAGTCGAGCGCGATCGAGGTCGTGCTCGAGCTCGAGAACAACCTCGAGGCGCGCATCAAGGGCCAGAACCACGCCACGCGCTCGGTCGCCGAGGCCATCCGCATGTCGCAGGCGGGCGTGCGCAACCCCGACACGCCGATCGCGGTGATGCTGTTCGTCGGGCCCTCGGGCGTGGGCAAGACCGAGACCGCGCTGGCGCTGGCCGACCTGCTCTACGGCGGCGAGCGCTCGATGACGACGATCAACATGTCGGAGTTCCAGGAGAAGCACACCGTCAGCCGACTCATCGGCTCGCCGCCGGGCTACGTCGGCTACGGCGAGGGCGGCATGCTGACCGAGGCGGTGCGGCAGAAGCCCTACAGCGTGGTGCTGCTGGACGAGTGCGAGAAGGCCGACCTCGAGGTCATGAACCTGTTCTACCAGGTGTTCGACAAGGGCATGCTGTCGGACGGCGAGGGTCGCGTCGTCAACTTCCGCAACACCGTCGTCATCCTCACCAGCAACCTCGCGACCGACGCGATCATGAAGCTGCACGAGGGCGGTGCGAAGCCCGGCGTCGAGGACGTCGTCAACACCATCCGCCCGATCCTGAGCAAGCACTTCAAGCCGGCCCTGCTCGCGCGCATGACCATCGTGCCGTACCGGCCGATGGACCCCGAGATCCTCGCGGACATCGCCAAGCTCAAGCTCGCGTCGCTGGGCAAGCGCATCCGCCTGGCCCACGGCACGACCGTCACGTTCGAGGACTCGCTCATCAGCGAGCTGGTCGGCCGCTGCACCGAGTCCGAGACCGGCGCGCGCGCGCTCGACCACGCGCTGCGCGGCTCGCTGATGCCCAACCTCGCCCGCAGCCTGCTCGAGCAGATGGCCCAAGGTGGGGTCGCGCCCAAGCTCTCCATCGGCATCGGCTTCGGTGGGGCCTGGCGCTTCGACTACGGCACGTGAGCGACATCGTCGTCACCGGTGCTGGCAGTGGCATCGGTGCCGCGGTCACGCGGCGCCTGCTCGCGGCCGGCCACCGGGTCGTGGCGATCGTACGCAGCCCCGCGCGCGCCGAGGCCATCGCCGCCTCGTCGGTCGTGCCGCTGGTGGTCGATCTCGCGGGCGACGAGGTCGCGTCGCGGTTGCGCGCTGCGCTGGCCGAGGCCGGCCTCGCGGCGGCGCCGCTGCGCGGGCTGGTGCACTGCGCCGGCGCGCCGAGCCTCGCGCCGCTCGAGACGGCGTCGCGCGAGGACCTGCGGGCGTCGCTGCAGCTGCACGCGCTCGCGCTGGTCGAGCTGGCCCAGGTGCTCTTGCCGGCGCTGCGCCGCGGTCATGGGCGCATCGTCGCGATCGGTTCGGTCGGCGGGCGCGTGGCCACGCCGTTGATGGGCGCCTACGGTGCGTCGAAGTTCGCGTTGGTCGCGTTGACCACCGCGCTGCGCCACGAGCTGCACGGGCAGGGCATCGCGGTCAGCCTGGTCGAGCCCGGCGTCGTCGACACGCCGATGCTGCCGGCCGGCGCGGCGCTGTTCGACCGGGCCCGTGCCGCGTTGCCGACCGAGGCGACGCAGTACACCGCCGCGATCGATCGCGCCGCGGTGACGTACCGCCGCGCCATCGCGCGACCGACCCCGGCCGATCGCGTGGCGCGAGCCGTCGAGCACGCGCTGTTCGCCCGCCGCCCGCGGCCGCGCTACCTCGTGGGCGCCGACGCGCACATCGCCGCGGCGCTGCAGTGGTTGCTGCCGGTGCGCGCGTTCGAGTGGCTCGTGCGGCGGCTGTGATCGGCGCGGCGCGCCGGCGCCAGACGATCGCAGACCGCTCAGCCGCCCGCGCGCGGCGATCGACGCGGCGGCGGCCCGACGTAGCGCACGTGCTCGCGCGGCAGCACCCGCAGGGACGCGGGGGCCTGTGCCGCGCCCTCGACCGCGTTGGCGACCAGGTTCTGCACGATCACGAACAGCGCCGGCAGGTGGATCTGTGCCGGCGTGAAGCCGAGGTCGAGCAGGATCGCCGCGGCCGCGCCGGAGATGTTGACCGGCGTGCGCCGGCGGCGGATCGCGATGGCCTCGATGCGGCGCATCAGCTGCCAGTGGCGTCCTGGCGCGAGGCCGCAGCCGGCGCGGTAGCGCTCGAACGCGGCCACGCGCTCGTCGACCGCACGCTGCGCCACGCCGAAGCCGGGGATCGGTCGCACGCGCACGGCGAAGTGGGGCTCGAGCGCGGCCGCCAGGGCGTCGTCGTCGTCGCGATCGCCGAGGCTCGACGCGACCTCGCACAGCACCTGCGCGCACGCGGCCGAGGTCCGCGGCCCGTGCACGCCGTCGGTCGCGAGCAGGCCCGCGACGAGGCCCGCGGTGGTGCTGCCGTAGCACGCGCCCAGTCGCACCGCCTTGAGCGGCCAGATGCGCGGGTCGGCGGCGCACCCGGCCGCGCTGAGCGCATCGAGCAACGCGCACTCGTCGGCCGACAGCGCGCGGTGACCCACCGCGATCGCGATGAGACTCCAGTACGGCGTGGTCCCGGTCAGCGTGTCGAGCACGCTGTGGCCGCGGAAGCGGTTGTCGCCGTGGCCCGCGTGCCCGACCCGCGTCGGCAATCGCTCGCTCACGGTTCACGCTCCTCGCCGTAGTCGAACGGTGGTGCCTCGATGGGGTAGTGGCCCAGGCGGCGGGGCACGTGACGCTCGACCTCGGCCATCACGATCGCCAGGCGCGCCTGCACGATCACCGTGATCAGGCGCAACGGCTCGCGCAGGCCGCAGCCGTGCAGCAGCGCCAGCGCGCACGCCTGCGGCGGCGGCGAGCCCTCGCGCAGCGCCGGCAGCAGCGCGAGCTCGTCGCCCAACGCCGCGCGCAGCCGCTGCAACCATCCCTCGTCCTGCTGCGGCCATGCCGGCGCGGCGTGACGCGTGGGCTCGTCGCAGTGGCGCAGCCACGCGGCGTGGGCCTCGATCATCGCCGCGGCCTGCTGCGCCAACGAGGTCGCCGCGACCGCGACGACGCTCGCCGCCGGTGCGACCAGCATGTGCGCGAGCAGCCCCAGGTGCGCCGGCGCCGACGCGGGCTCGTCGTATGCGAGCACGCGCAGCGCGAGCTCGAGCCAACGCGCCTGCTGGGGCGTGGGCAGCTCGCCGGCGAACGCCAGCAGCAGCTGCTCCGACCACGGCACGTGCGGCAGCAGATCGTCGAGCACGTCGTAACCCTGCAGCCGCAGCGGCGGTCCGGGGTCGAGCACGTGGAGCTCGAGCTGGCTGGGCCAAGTGGCGTCCTCGATGGGTCCGCGGTGCTCCATGCTCGTTGGCTCTCCACTTCTCAGCGATCGCGGAAGCCGGCGATCACCTGCGCGCGCGGGCCCAGCGGCGGCGGCACGTCGCGCGCGACGCGGACCTCGATCACCGCGGGGCGGCGGGCGGCGAGCGCTTCCTTGAGCGCGGGGCCGAGCTCGCCGGGGCGCTCGACGACCCACGAGCCCAGGCCCATCGCCCGCGCGATGCCGGCGATGTCGACCGCGCGGCGGTTGCGGACCGCGTGCATCGGCTCGCCGTTGCCGACCAGCTGGCTGCCGAACCACGTGATGCCGTGCATCTGGTTGTTCTCGACGATCCACACCACCGGCACGTCGTACTCGACCGCGGTCAGCAGCTCCATGCCCTGCATCGCGAAGCAGGCGTCGCCGATGATCGCGACGATGGGCCGGTCGCCGACCGCCAGCGCCGCGCCGATCGGCGCCGCGGTGCCGTGGCCCATCGAACCGAAGCCGAGGTTGAGCACGAAGCTCTGGCGCTCGCGGATGCACAGGTCGTGCACGTTGAAGAGCATGTGCCCGCCGATGTCGGAGAACACCACCGCGTCCTCGGGCAGCGCGTCGTTGAGCTCGACGCGCCATCGCTGCGGCGTGACCGGCACCGCGTCGCTGCGGCGCAGCTGCGGCTGGTCGTAGAACTCGTGGTCGTGCGCGAGCGCGGGCTCGTCGCGCCAGACCGCCTGCGCGGCCACGCCGTCGCGCAGCGCGCGATGGATGTGATAGATGAGCTCGATGACGATGGTCTGGGCGTCGCCGACCAGGGCGATGTCGACCGGGTAGTTGCGGGCGATGCGGTCGGCCATCACGTCGATCTGGATCAGCGTCTCGCTGGGCCGGAACCGCGGGTGCCAGTTGAGCGTGGTGGTCTCGTTGAGCGACGCACCCACCGTCAGCAGCACGTCGACGTCGTCGGACAGCAATGCGGTGCGCGCGGCGGCGTGGCCGGCGATGCCCATCACGCCCAGCGACAGCGGGTGATCCTCGGGGAACACGCCCTTGGCCCGCGGCGTGGTCGCGACGCGCGCGGGCAGCAGCTCGGCCAGCGAGCGCACGTGCTCGGCCGCGTCGGAGGTCGCTGCCCCCGAGCCGACCAGCAGCACCGGTCGGCGCGCGCCCAGCAGTCGGCGCGCCGCTGCACTGACCGCGCGACGATCGAACAGCTCGTAGGCCGGGCGATAGGTCGCGGGGTCGAACCAATCCTCGACCGCGGGTTGATCCCAGTAGTCGACCGGCACGTTGAGGTGCACGGGTCCCGGTCGCCCGGTGAGCGCGAGCCGCAGCGCGCGGCGCAGGTGGTGCGCGAGCCGGGCCGGACCGGGGATCATGGTCGAGTACTTGGTGATGGGCTTGAACATCGCGACGATGTCGATGTCCTCGGGCGGCGTCTCCTGGGCCGCGCCCTTGCCCAACGCGTGCGACGGCGCCTGGCCGGTGACCACGAGCATCGGCACGCCGTCGGCGTAGGCGCACGCGACCCCGGTCACGAGGTTGGTCGCACCGGGACCCGAGGTGCCCGCGCACACCGCCATCGCACCGCAGGTGCGCGCGAAGCCATCGGCCATGAACGCGGCGCCACACTCGTGGCGCGCGACGATCAGGCGGAACGCGGGGTCGTCGGCGACCGCGGCGAAGAACGGGTGCAGCAGGCCGCCGGGGACACCGAACACGACCCGCGCGCCCTCGGCCCGCAGGTAGCGCAGGAACACGTCGGCCATCGTCCCGGGCTTGCCCGTCGCGCGGTCATTCGTGCCCACCGCCGTCGCCTCCAAACGTCGGCCGCGCGCGCACGCGAACCACCCGCGCCATCAGTCCCTCGAGCGAGTCCTTGTTGCCCGCGCGCGCCGCAGGCTCGCCCGCTGCGACCTCGGCGGGGACGTAGACCCACAGCGTCGTGCCGCGACCGGGCTCGCTCATGATCTCGAGCCGTCCGCCGAGCTCGTCGAGCAGGCGCGCGACGATGCCCAGGCCCGCGCCGTGGCTGCCGCCCACCGGCGGATTCGGATCCGGTCCGCCCGACGACAGCACCTGTTCCATGCGCTCGGGTCCGATGCCGCGACCGGTGTCGGAGACCTTGAGCAGCAGGTGTCCGGGCGTGCCGCCGACCTCGACCACGATGCTGCCGCGCTCGGTGTACTTGGCCGCGTTGGTCAAGATGTTGTCGATCACGCGCTCGAGCATCGCCGGCAGCGTGATGATGCGCTCGGGGGCCTCGCGGGTCTGGAACACGGTCACGCGGATGTCGCGGGCGACCACGGTCGCGCGCAGCTGTCGGCGGATGCGCTGCGTCAGCTCGCCGACGTCCATCGCCGCGGGCTCGAAGGTGGTCGCGGGCTCGCGCGCGGCGATGGTTGCGATCTCGCGGACCAGGCCGGCGAGCTGCGAGACCGTGCTCTCGAGCGTGGCCGCGGTGTCGGCGAGCTCTTCGCCCTCGAGCGGGCGGCGCAGGTGTGCCGCGAGGCCCAGCAGCACCGCGAGCGGGTTGTTGATGTCGTGCGACAGGTTGCGCAGCTTGTCGCGGTTGGGCTCGCTGATGTCGTGCAATCGATCGACGACGCGGTCGAGGCGTGCGGCCTGCTCTTCGAGCGCGGCCTCGCGTTGCTCGCCCCACTGCCGCTCGCGCTGGTGCAGCGCGAGCACCTCGTCGACCGCCCACGCGTGCGCCTGCACGAGGTGGTCGAACTCGCGGTTGGTCTGCTCGGAGAACTGCAGGTGGTCCGAGACCATGCGTCGCTGCTCGAGCAGCAGGCCCAGCGCCATGCCCAGGCCCGCGCACAGCCCGAACAGCAGCCACGGCGTCACGCCCGTGGGCGACCCACCCAGCAGCGGGGCCGCGAGCGCGAGCGCCACGCCGACCAGACCGCCGACCAGCGGGCCGCGCCAGCGCACCGGCTCGTACCAACGCAGCTCGTACTCGCAGCAGGCGTCGCCGTGCGCCACGCACGAGCGCTCCTCGAGCGCCGCCGGTGCCATGCCCCAGTACAACGTCGGGCCCGCGCGCAGCTGGGCTTGCCGCGACAGGCACATCAAGCGCGACTCGCCGCGCGTGGTGGTGTAGCGCAGGCGGATCGAGGTGCGCGTGGACGAACGGACCTCGTACTTGCTGATGCGCGTCGCGAGGTGGCTGGTGCCGGCCATCATGCGATAGGCCCGCTCGAGCGACACGCAGCGGATGACGAGCATCTGCGGCCCGTACACCTTGAGCATGTCGTGCGTGCACGCGCGCATGAACGCCTGGTCGTTCTGGAACAGCTCGCGGGCGCCGGCGAGCAGGGCCTCGAAGCGCGTGAGCGTGGTCCAGGCGTTGGCGCGGTCGAACAGCGCCGGATCGACGTCGGCCTTCTGCGCGAGCGCTTGGACCGTGGCCTCGCCGTACTCCTGTCGCAGGGAGCGGACCAGCGGCAGCAGCACCCGCAGGTTGAGTTCCTCGGCTGCGGGCACCGGCTCGACGTCGTCGCCAAGGCGTTCGCCGGGTTCGACCAGGCGCAGGCGAGCGCCGGTGCGGACCAAGGACTCACCGGGCCGGTCGCTCGTCTCCACGAAACCCTGCACCACCGAGCCGCGACGGCTCGCTCCCGGATCCAACGTATCACGGAGCGCTGCTGCCTGCGGGACAATGCTCGACGCGAGCGCGATCGGATCCCTGAACGCAGCCGCTGCGGTCGTGCCCGCCGATGTGCTGCAGATCCGGTCGGCAGTGGGCGCGCCGGGCGCATCGCGCCAACTCCTGCACCGCTCGTGCTACCCTGCGCTCGGTCGACATGGCGCCGATCTCGATCACGGTGTTCGATGCCGAGACCGGCACTACATCGGAGTACAGCTTCACCAAGTCGCCGGTTCGGATCGGCCGCAATCCGCTCAACGACCTGTCGTTGCCGTTCCCGTTCGTCTCCGGCTGGCACGCCATCGTGCGCTTCGATGACGAGGCGGCGCGGTTCTTCGACCTGGGCTCGACCAACGGCACCCTGCTCGACGGCCGCAGGGTGCAGGCCGGGGAACCGGTCGACATCGGCGAGATGCTGTCGGTGACGATCGGCAAGCTCGAGCTGCGGTTGTCTCGCGGCACGGACCGTGCCGCGGGATTGCCCGCGGCGCCCGCGGTGGCCCCGACGCCACCGGCCCCGACGCCGTGGGCGACGTCGCCAGCGGTCATGCCCACGGCCGCGTGGGCGGTGGTCGGTGCGATCGAGCCGGGCCAGATCGCGGCGCGTCACACCGCTGCGGCACCCGCGGGCACTGCCCACGTGCCGATGCACGAGATCCACGAGGCGGTCTCGGCCCTGCGTCCCGCGGTCGAGCAGTACCGTCGCGCGTGGGCCGGGGTCTTCGCCGCGATCCATCGCGCGCTGTCTTCGATGGACGCGGGTACGCGCCAATTCGCGCTGTCGGTGTTGCAGCGCGAGTTCCCGGATCTCGACCACGAACCGGAGTTCGCGCAGACGCTCGCGCAGGCGGGAGTGTCCGCGGCTGCCGCGCGACCGGCCGCCGGCGGCGAGACCGGCCAGGTCGCCCAGCTCGCACGCGCGGTGCGGGCGGGCGAGGAACCACCGCGCACGCCCGAGGAGTCGGCGCGGTTCCTGCGATGCGTCGAGGACGTGCTGCGTGCCAGCGCCAAGGCCTTCGTCGAGCTGCAAAAGGGCCAGGAGCAGTTCGGCAACGAGATGGGCGTGCGCACGATCAAGGAGTTCACGCCGCTGCATGCCGCCGGCACCGCCGACAACGTGCTCAAGTACCTGCTCGACTGGCAGGTCGGAGGGCCGCATCGAACGCAGGAACTCGTGGGCGTGTATGCGGATCTCATGATCCACCAGGTCGCGCTCATCAACGGCATGCTCGAGGGCGCCCGCGGCCTGCTCGCGCGGCTCGATCCCGGCGAGATCGAGCGCTCGGTGACCGCGGCGTGGCCGACCCGTGGCGCCGCGCTGTGGAAGCAGTACATGCAGCGTCACCGCGAGCTCATGGAATCCGACCGCCTGTTGACCGAGGCGTTGTTCGGGCCCGAGTTCGCGCGGGCCTACGCCGAGGTCGGTGGCGAGGGCGCGGGGCGATCGGGACGGACGTGAGCGCGCGGCGACGAAACCGGGTGTGGACGGGGGCGCTGGGCGCCACGCTGGCGATCTCGTGCATGGGTGCGACGCCCTCGTGCGGCCGACCCGAGCAGGCCTCGACCGAGGCCGCGAAGGCGCCGCCGTCCCGCGTGCCGCACAAGCGCACCGAGGTCGCCAAGCTCGGCGACGAGGTGCTGCGCCACCAGGAGGTCGCGCGCATCGATCAGGAGCTGCATCCCGACGACGACTACCAGATCGCGATCGATGCCTGGATCTCCAACGAGCCCACCGTCGAGCTCGCCGAGGTGCGGATGTGGTGGGTCGACACCGGCAAGGGCGACGAGCGCAGCCCGTTCGGTCGCGGTGTGCGGCGCCACATCGACATCGAGTACGAGCGTCGCGACGCTCGCAGCTTCGCCATCCACCTGGCGGAGAAGGAGCGGGTGTTCTCGCTGGAGATCGTGCTGGCCGACGATGGCGTGGCATCCGCGTTCGCGCCGGTGCAGCTGTCCAGCGGCGAGCGCGTCGACCACTGCCGCGTCGACGGCGGCCGGCTGGTCGCGAAGACCGTGGTGGGGCTGCCGGTGGGGCTGGATCGGCTCGAGGTCAGCTGCGTCGACGACCAGGGCCAGCGCTACAACGCCGCGGTCGTGGGTCTGCCTCGCTGACGCCGGCGACAGTGATAGGCTCGCGCTCCGTGACACCCCGCGCGCTGCCCCTCGCCTGCGTCCTGCTGCTGGCTCCCGCATGCAAGAAGGAAGGGCCGACGGATCTGCCCATCTGCCTCTCGGAGGTCGCCGGCGACGAGGCGGTCGAGGCGAGCTCGGGGCAGCTGCCGCCGGAGATCTGGTTCCAGGTGCTGCTCAAGAGCTACAACCGCAAGACCGGCCTCGCGCCGTCGCCGGTGAAGGACTGCAGCGGCAAGCTGGTGCAGCCCGAGCTGCCGCCCGAGACCGCCGCGTGCATCGCAGGGACCAACGCCGGCGCGCCGCTGCCCGAGCGCGCGCTGGTGCCCGACGACCTCGTGATCGTGCCGACCGACGATGGTCGCTCGCTGGTGTGGGTCAAGGCCCGGCACTTCGACGACGGCGATGCGCTGGGCCCCATCGCGATCGCGGAGTGGACCAAGCGCGGCATCGCGGTGCGATCGATCGGCGCCATGCGAGCGCATGCCAACCGCGCCAAGCTGCGGCTCGAGCCCATGGGCAGCGGCAAGGTGCTGGTGGTCGAGAGCGACGAGTGCGCCAAGGACAACCCCAAGCAGTGCGAGCGCATCATGCGGCTGGTGCCGATGGTCGGCGATCGCTTCGACGAGCGCGCAGTCGTGCTCGCCGACGGCACCTGCGTGGGCCCGGCCGAGTTCTCGCTGTACAGCAAGCGCGAGGTCTCGCAGGGCAGCAACCTGCGCAGCTTCGAGCTCACGCGCACCGTCAGCTTCACCGACGGCAACGTGATGATGGGCGAGGCGGTCGTGATCAAGGATCGCGATCCCAGCAAGCCCGACGAGCCGGCCAAGGTCTTCCGCAACGCCAGCGTGCAGCGCCCGCTGACGCTGACCGAGCACACGATCCAGACCACGCCCGGCGTGTGGGAGCCGATGCTCGCGGAGCACGGCTCGGTCTCGGCGCCGCGCGCCAGCGAGTGACGCAGCGAGCCTAGTCGATGCCGCCCGCGCGGCGTCGGCTCTTGCGCGTGCGGTCGCTGATGACCTTCTTGACCTGCAGATCCACCGTGAGGATCTTGCCGTTCTTCTTCTTCACCAGCAGCACGTCGTTGGCCTCC
>JAIBBS010000316.1 GCA_019694555.1 Nannocystaceae bacterium | reverse complement strand
CTCTCAGTCCGGGATGTTCATCAGATCGCGCTCGGTCTGGCGCCGCGCGACCGGCTCTGCCGCCAGCTCCTCGGCGGTCAGGTCGTCCGACTCGTTGGTCAGGCGATCGTACACGCCCAGGCCGGTGCCCGCGGGGATGAGACGTCCCATGATGACGTTCTCCTTGAGCCCGCGCAGGTAGTCGATCTTGCCCTGCAGCGCCGCTTCGGTGAGCACCTTGGTGGTCTCCTGGAACGACGAGGCGGAGATGAACGACTCGGTCGACAGCGACGCCTTGGTGATGCCCAGCAGCAGCGCCTGACCGGTGGCCGGCTGGCCACCGAGCATCTGCACGCGGCTGTTCTCGTACTGGAACACCTGGCGCTCGACGTGATCCTCGGCCAGGAAGTTGGTGTCGCCCGGATCGCTGACCCGCACGCGACGCATCATCTGGCGGATGATGACCTCGATGTGCTTGTCGTTGATCTTGACGCCCTGCAGGCGATAGACCTCCTGGATTTCGTCCAGCAGGTAGCGCGCCAGCGCCTTCTCGCCGAGCACCGCGAGGATGTCGTGCGGGTTGGCCGGGCCGTCCATGAGCTTCTCGCCGGCGCGGACGCGGTCGCCCTCGCGGATCTGCACGTGGCGGCCCTTGGGCACCAGGTACTCCTTGGGGTCGCCGTTCTCGGGCGTGACGATGATGCGGCGCTTGCCGCCCTTGTCCTTGCCGAAGCTGACGACGCCGTCGGTCTCCGCGATGATCGCGTGGTCCTTGGGCGTGCGCGCCTCGAACAGCTCGACCACGCGCGGCAGACCACCGGTGATGTCCTTGGTCTTGACCGTCTCGCGCGGCAGGCGGGCGATGACGTCGCCGGCCTCGATGACGGTGCCCTCGTGCAGGGTGAACGAGGCGCCCACCGGCAGGAAGTAGCGCGCCTCGTGCTTGCCCTCGTAGGTGGCGACCGCACCGCTGGCGTCGCGGATCACGATGCGCGGGCGCGCGTCGGGATCGCGGCTCTCCTGGATGACCATGCTCGAGTGGCCGGTGAGCTCGTCGACGCGGACCGTCATGGTCACGCCTTCGATGATGTCGCCGTACTCGATGGTGCCGCCGGCCTCGGAGAGGATCGGGATCGAGAACGGGTCCCACTCGGACAGCAGCTGGCCGGGCTTGACCATCTCGCCGGCCTTGACCAGCAGCTTGGCGCCGTAGACCAGGTCGTACTGCTCGCGCGGGCGGTCCTTCTCGTCGAGCAGGATGATGCGCGAGTAGCGGTTCATGACGATCTGATGCGCACCGCGCGGGACCGCCTTGAAGTCCTCGAACATCACCTTGCCGCCGAAGCGGGCCTCGAGCTGGGTCTGCTCGGTCGCGACGTTGCCGACGCCACCGATGTGGAACGTACGCATCGTCAGCTGCGTACCGGGCTCGCCGATCGACTGCGCTGCGATGATGCCCACGGCCTCGCCGACGTCGACGAGGTTGCCGCGCGCGAGGTCGCGGCCGTAGCACTTCGCACACATGCCGCGCAGCGCCTCGCAGGTCAGACCCGAGCGGATCTTGACCTTCTGGATGCCGGCCTCCTCGATCGTGCGCACCGCGGCCTCGTCGAGCACGTCGCCCTCGCGGGCCAGCAGCTCGTCGGTGCCGGGGCGGTAGATCGCGTCGAGCGCGGTGCGACCGAGGATGCGGTCGCCGAGGCGCTCGATGATCTCGCCGCCCTCGACCAGCGCCTCGAGCTCGAGCCCCTGGATGGTGCCGCAGTCGACCTCGGTGATGACCGCTTCCTGGGCCACGTCGACCAGGCGTCGCGTCAGGTAACCGCTGTTGGCGGTCTTGAGCGCGGTGTCGGCCAGACCCTTGCGCGCGCCGTGGGTCGAGATGAAGTACTGCAGCACCGTCAGCCCCTCACGGAAGTTGGTCGTGATGGGCTGGTCGATGATCTCGCCCGAGGGCTTGGCCATCAGGCCGCGCATGCCCGACAGCTGGCGCATCTGCTGACGCGAACCGCGGGCGCCGGAGTCGGCCATGATGAAGATCGAGTTGAACGAGGGCATCTTCTTGCTCTCGCCCGTGCGCTCGTCCGAGACGATCTCCGACGAAATCTTCTCCATCATCGCGTTGGCGATCTGCTCCGCGACGTTGGCCCAGATGTCGATGACCTTGTTGTAGCGCTCGCCCGAGGTGATGAGACCGTCGGCGTACTGCGCCGAGATGCGCTTCACCTCGTCGAACGCATCGCCGAGCATCTTTTCCTTGATGTCGGGGATGATCATGTCGTCCATGCACACCGAGATGCCGGCCTTGGTCGCCTCGGAGTAGCCGGTCGAGCGCAGGTAGTCGGCCATCAGCACCGTGGCCTTCTGGCCGCACAGGCGGTAGCAGACGTCGATGAGCTCGTTGAGCTCCTTCTTGCCCAGCGCGCGGTTGACCAGCGAAAACGGGATCTGCTGCGGGATGCCGCCTTCGTACAGCAGCACGCGCCCGCAGGTGGTCTCGACCATGTCCTCGCCGGGCTTGATGCGGCACTTGATCTTGGCCTGCAGGTGCAGCGCGCCGTGGTCGTACGCCATGCGCACTTCCTTGGGCGAGCCGTAGTGGCCGGCGATGAAGCGGTCGCGCTTGGGGTCGTTGACGGTGCCGCGCGCGTAGGCGCGCTCGCGCGTCATGTAGTACAGCCCCAGCACGATGTCCTGCGTGGGCACGATGATGGGCTTGCCGTGCGCAGGGCTGAGGATGTTGTTGGTCGACATCATCAGCACGCGCGCTTCCATCTGCGCTTCGATGCACAGCGGCACGTGCACGGCCATCTGGTCGCCGTCGAAGTCGGCGTTGTAGGCGGTGCAGACCAGCGGGTGCAGCTGGATGGCCTTGCCCTCGATCAGCACCGGCTCGAACGCCTGGATGCCGAGGCGGTGGAGCGTGGGCGCGCGGTTGAGCAGCACCGGGTGCTCCTTGATCACCTCGTCGAGGATGTCCCAGACCTCCTCGGCCTCGCGCTCGACCATGCGCTTGGCGCTCTTGATGGTGGTGACCAGACCGCGGGTCTCGAGCTTGTTGTAGATGAAGGGCTTGAACAGCTCGAGCGCCATCTTCTTGGGCAGACCCACCTGATGGAGCTTGAGCTCGGGGCCGACCACGATGACGGAGCGGCCGGAGTAGTCCACGCGCTTGCCCAGCAGGTTCTGGCGGAACCGGCCCGACTTGCCGCGCAGCATGTCCGACAGCGACTTGAGCGGGCGCTTGTTGGGACCGGTGATGGTCTTGCCGCGGCGGCCGTTGTCGAACAGCGCGTCGACGGCCTCCTGCAGCATGCGCTTCTCGTTGCGGATGATGATCTCGGGCGCCGCCAGCTCCTGCAGCCGCTTGAGGCGGTTGTTGCGGTTGATGACGCGACGGTAGAGATCGTTGAGGTCCGACGACGCGAAGCGGCCGCCGTCGAGCGGCACCAACGGGCGCAGATCCGGCGGCAGCACCGGGATGACGTCCAGCATCATCCACTCGGGCTTGTTGCCGGAGTTGCGGAAGGCCTCGATCACGCGCAGGCGCTTGGCCGCCTTCTTGCGGCGGGCCTCGCTACCGGCGGTCGCGATCTCGGTGCGCAGCGAACGGGCCTCGACCACGGGGTCGATGCGCGAGAGCAGCTCCTTGATGGCCTCCGCGCCCATGCCCGCGGTGAAGGCATCGGGGCCGAGCTCGTCGACCAGCTGGTCGTAGCGCTCCTCGGACAGCAGCTCGCGCTCGTCGAGCCCGGAGTCCTTCGCGTCGATGACGATGTAGGCCTCGCAGTAGAGGACCTTCTCGAGCTTGGTCAGCGGGATGTCGAGCACGTTGCCGATGCGCGACGGCAAGCTCTTGAGGAACCAGATGTGCGCCACCGGCGTGGCCAGGTCGATGTGACCGGCGCGCTCACGACGGACCTTGGAGTGGATGACCTCGACGCCGCACTTCTCGCACACGACGCCGCGGTGCTTCATGCGCTTGTACTTGCCGCACAGGCACTCGTAGTCCTTGATGGGCCCGAAGATCTTCGCGCAGAACAGGCCATCGCGCTCGGGCTTGAACGTGCGGTAGTTGATCGTCTCGGGGTTCTTGACCTCGCCGTAGGTCCAGTCCCGGATGGTCTTGGGCGACGCGATGCTGATGCGCAGCGCGTTGAACTGAGCGGTCTCTTTCGGCTTCTCGAAGAAACTGAAGATGTCGCGCATGGGCTCCCTTGTCTCCGCGGCGGGTCACCCTCGGGCAAGGCCGGCCTGCCGGACGACCGTGCTGGTCGTGCCGCAGGGGTGGCTGCGAGGGAGGGCGGCATATAGCAAGCGGCGTTCCCATCTGCAACGCACCGATGTCGGGCGGTTGGCTGGGCCCATGGCGCTCGCCGCCCGACCGAGCGGGCCGGCCCAGAGCGTGCGTTGACTCGCATGCCTGGCCTGCCCGGACGGCGGGCGCCCGCGGTCGCGGCGACGGCCTCCGATCCGCTGCGATCCCGAAGGCTTCGGCCGACCGGCGCCGCGATCGGTGAGCCGTTCGTGCAGGCTCGGGCGACCGCGCCCTCGCAGCCATGGCCCGTCGTCGACCCACGCCCCCCGCGTCCCTGTTGCTCCCGTGCGCCGTGCTCGCGGCCCTCACGCCGCAGGTCGCGCGCGCCGACGCCATCGACGCGCTCGCGCCGGGGACCTGGCTGGAGCTGCCCGACACCGCGATGCGGACGGTGTGCCCGCCCGACTCGCCGCAGTACGAGTGGAGCTTCTACTGCCAGAACGTGATCCTCGCGTGGGGTGGCGCCGCGCTCGACACCACGCGCGGCCGCATGGTGCTCTTCGGTGGCGGCCACGGCGACTACCGCGGCAACGAGGTCTACGTCTTCGATCTGCAGTCGCTGCAGTGGTCGCGGATCTGGGGCCCCACGCCCGACGATCAGATCCCCTCGGGCGGCACGCACGAGGTCTACGACGACGGCAACCCCGGCTCGCGCCACACCTACTCGGGCCTGACGTACCTGCCGCCGCCCCACGACGCGCTGGTGTCGATGGGCGGCGCGCTGTGGCAGTCGGGCGGCTTCGCGGTCGGCACGTGGAGCTTCTCGTTCGACGCGAACGGATGGAGTCGTCGCGCCGACGGCCCGGCCGAGCAGGGCTTCGGTGATCCGTCGGTGTTCGATCCATTGACCGGACACGTCTTTCGTCGCGCCAACAGCGGCATGCTCGAGTACGATCCGGCGACCGACGCGTTCACCTCGCGCGCGCCCTCGGACGGCGGCTGGTGGGCCGCCAACGTCGCGGCCGCGCTCGACCCCGACGCGCGGCTGATGGTCATCATCGGCGAGGGCCGGCTCGACACCTACGATCTCGCGGCCGATGTCTACACCGTCGACGTGCCGATCGCGGGCACCGACGTCACGACGCTCTTCGGCGGCGGCAGCCCCGGCATCGACTTCGATCCGGTGCAGCAGCGCTTCATCGTGTGGGGCGGCGGGCTCGACGTCTACACGTTCGATCCCGCGGCGGCGACGTTCTCGCTGCTCGAGGGTGCGGGCGACGATCCCGGCACCATCACGGCTTCGGGCGGTGCGTTCGGTCGCTTCCGCTACGCGCCCTCGCGCAACGTGTTCGTGTGGATCGACCACGTCGACGCGAACGTGTTCGTGTACCGCAGCAGCGAGGGCACCGGCACGCCACCACCGGGGGACGACACCACCGGCGGCGGCGGCGAAGGAAGCAGCGGCAGCGCGGACGCGGACACCGGTGCGGGCGCGGACAGCAGCGGTCCGCCCCCTGCGACCACCGGCGACGCGGAGGCCGGCAGCGGCGAGACCGGCGGCGGGTCGGGCTCCGGTTCGGGTGGCGCCGCGATCGATCCTGCGGCCGGCGGCTGCGGCTGTCGTCACGGCGGCGGCGCGGCGCCGTGGGCCTGGCTCTGGGTCGCCGCGATCGCACGCCGTCGCGGCCGCGGTGTAAGTCGGACAGCGCGGCGCGACGTTCGAGGTCGCGATGCGACCTCGCACGATGCTCCGTGACCGCCGTGGCCTGGCCCTGATCCTGTTGCTCGGTGGTTGCGCGACCAAGGACGTCGCGCTGGCGAGCACGCCGGCGGCCCCCACCGCGGCGCCGGTGTTCGCCGTGCAGCCCGCGGCGACGCCCGCGACGGGCT
>JAIBBS010000315.1 GCA_019694555.1 Nannocystaceae bacterium | reverse complement strand
CGGCCGAGCCAGAAGGCGCTGCTGTGGTACGCGATGTTGCACGACGCCAGCGTGAGGGCGCCGGTTCCCACCGCCAGCGGCAACAGCAGCATGCGCACGCCGCCGCCGGACTCGCCCAGGCCGCCGTAGACGATCACCAGGCCGAGGCCGGTCGCGAGGTCGCCCCAGCCATCGGGCCGGGTCTTGCTCGCGATCGCCTGCAGCAGCACGCTGCGCGGCTGCACCAGCAGCGGATCGAGCTCGCCGTCGTCGATCTGCCGTGCGAGCTCGGAGAGCCCGCCCAGCAGCACCGCGCACAGCCCGTAGGCCATCGCGGCGACGCCGAACAGCTGCGCGAGCCCGGCCACCGACCAGCCCTGCACGCTCGGGTAGCGATCGAAGAGGATCCACCAGAAGCTGAAGAACATGAGGTTGTTGATCGCCATCATCGCGACCTGCAGCCAGAACGCGCCGCGCAGCGCATACGCAGCCGCGAGGTTGGTGGCGAAGAGGCGCCCGAGGAATCGCAGCGTGTCCATGTTCAACCTCCCGCCGCATCGAAGCGGCGCAGCCCACGGTGGAAGATCCACGCCAGCAGCAGCAGCGCCACCGCCAGCCACAGCAGCTGCTGCAGCAACAGCGGCGCCAGGGCACCCGTGCCCAGCACCAGCGTCGCCGGCCCGTGCAGGATCGCCTCGAACGGCAGCAGCGCGCACAGCTGCCGCAACCACGCCGGGTACACCTCGAGCGGCACCAACAACCCGCCGCAGATGAACAGCGCCTTTTGCCACACCCACGCCAGCGGCCGCGCGTCGTGCAACCAGATCGCCGACAGTCCCAGGCACAGATCGAACGCGCACGCCAGCACGGAAGCGCACGAGCCTGCGATCACGACCGCGGCCAGCGACGCGGCCGACGGCGCCGCGCCACCGCCGAGCAGCAGCGGCAGCACCACCGCCGCCGGCAGCAGCACCAGCATCCGCGCAAACTGATCTCCGATCGACTCCGCCAGCTTCGCCCACGGGTAGCCCAGCGGCCGCCCGATCCGCACCGCGAAGTCGCCGCTGCGCAGCTCGAGCTGGATCTCGTCCGCAACGCCCGAGCGCGACAGCACGATCCACTCGGTGGTCGCGATGTACCAGGCGATCGCGCCCGGCACGAACTCGAACGCCGCGGCCGAGCGGCCCACCGCCGCCCACAGCTGCGTGAACACGTACAGCAGCACCGCGAACAGCCCCATGCGCGCGAGCACGGCCCCGCGATCGCGCAGGCGTTGACGCGCGGCCACCCACGCCACCGCCGTCGCCGCGCGCAGCGACGCCAGCGGCCCGTGATCGTGTGTCTGCGCGGTCATGACGCGCACTCCGTCGCCCGCGGCGTGACCGCGCGCTCGTACAGCGCCGCGACGATCTCGTCCATCGGCGGGTCCTCGACCGTGAGATCGGCGAGGTGCCCCTGGGCCATCGCCGCGCGCACCACCGCATCGATCGGCGTGCGACTGGTGTCGACCTCGAGCTCGAGCACGTGCGCCGCACGCCTGCGCTCGCTGACCCCCGGCAGCTCGAGCTGCAGCTGTCGCGCCGCCGAGGTCAACGTCACGCGCTTGCGGCGGATCACACCACGGCGCAGCTGCTCGAGCGGCTCGTCCACGAGGATGCGGCCGCCGTGGATGACCACCACGCGATCACAGACCCGCTCCATGTCGCCGGTGTCGTGCGAGGTCAACAGCACCGTGCAGCCCTCGCTCGCCGCCAGCTCGCGCACCACGTCGCGGATCGTCGCGCGCGCCGACGCGTCGAGCCCGATGGTCGGCTCGTCGAGGAACAGCACCCGTGGCGCGTGCAGCAGGCTCGCGACGATCTCGCAGCGCATGCGCTGCCCCAGCGACAGCTGCCGCACCGGACGCTGCAGCAGCCCGCCGAGCTCGAACGCCTCCACCAGCAGCGCCTGCCGGCGACGGTGCTCGGCCCGCGCCACGCCATAGATCGCGCCCAGCAGCGCGAAGGTGTCGGCCGGCGGCAGGTGCTGCCACAGCTGCGAGCGCTGACCGAACACGGTGCCGATGCGGTACGCCAGTGCGCGACGCTGTTGCCACGGCTGCAGCCCGCACACGCGCAGCTCGCCGGCGGTCGGCAGCAGCACGCCCGCGAGCATCTTGATGGTGGTCGACTTGCCTGCGCCGTTGGGGCCCACGAACGCCACGCGCTCACCGGCCGCGATGCGCAGGCAGATGCCGTCCACCGCGACCAGCGTCCGCCGGCCGCGGGCGAACCACCGGCGCAGCGGGCCGGCGGATGGATCCGCGGGCGCGCGCACGGTGAAGTGCTTGGACAACGATCGGAGCTCGATGGCGGCGGACATGGCGGTGGTCTCGGTCGGTGCGGGTCGAAGGACGGCGGGGGCCCAAAACGCCGAAAGCCCCTCCGGAGCGGGTCCGGAAGGGCTTTCGCGCGAGGGCGGAGCGTTTCCGGAGCTAGGGGTCGCGCGCGGCGACGACGACGGTCGCGACCATCGCGACCTTCGCGAGCGGGGCGAACGCGGCGTACGCCGACGGCACGGCGCCGCAGCCCAGGGTCGGGATCGACCAGGACCGCGGATGCGCGCAACCGTGGAGCTCGGCGGACATGAAGGAACGCTCTGTTTGCAGACTGAAGGGCGCGACGCGGTCCGTCAAGCGCAGCACCCGGAGAGACCGCACGACGTTTCGTGCACACCCGCGGACGCGGCATCCGTGCTACAGCGCGAGCACACCTCGAGATCGCCGCCATGATCCGTCGCCATCCGCTCCGTCCCTCGCGTCTGTTCTCGGTCGCGCTCCTCGCCGTCGCGTGCGACCCCGGCCACGCGCCGCCCTCGGGTGCGAAGGCCAAGGCGCCCAAGCCCGAGCGTCCCTTCGCCAAGTTCGACAGCAGCAGCGTCGAACAGGCCGACGCCAAGCCGACCGCGAAGCCGCCGATCGAGCGCGACACCAAGGCCGATCGCCCGCGCACCGACGAGGACGCGAAGATGGCCGCCGACAATCGCCGCACCGGCGCCGCGGACGAGTTCGCGGCCTCGCGCGATCAGCCGGCGCCGCCGGTCACCGCCAAGCCCGGCACGCCCGAGTGGTTCGTGCAGGGGCTCGCGGCCTTCCGCGCCGGCGACATCGATCCGATCGTCGCCAACTTCGCGCTCGACATCGAGTGGGACGCGGTCGGCTCGCCGCTCGAGCCGCCCTCGAAGGGCAAGCCCGCGGTGCTGTCGCGCTGGGAGGACCTGCTCACCGCGATCCCCGACATGAAGCTGCACGCGCGCCGCATCTTCCATCACGGCGAGCTGGTGGTGATGCAGGTGGTGCTCACCGGCACGCACAAGGGTGACTTCCGCGGCATCGCAGCCACGGGCAAGCCGCTGGGCGCCGAGGTGCTGGCGTGGATCTGGCACGACGCCAGCGGCAAGGCCAAGCGCGTGAAGGTCGTCTACGACGAGGCCACGCTGCTGGCGCAGATGGGCCAGCTCGGCGGCGGCGAGGCCCCGCCGGTGCCCGCGATCCCCGACGGCGATCCCGAGATCATCGCCGCGGACGCCGACGCGCCCGCGAGCAAGACGCTGCAGACCATGCTCGCCGGCGGCAAGAAGGCGTGGACGCTGTGCGAGACCAAGCTGTGCAGCCTGCCACTGGTCGCCCACGACACCCGCATGGGCAGCGTCAACGAGGACGCGGCCCAGCACCAGGCGATGCACGATGCGTTCTTCGCCGCGTTCCCGGACATGCGCGTCAAGCTCACCGACGTCACCTCGTTCGGCGCCGGCTGGGCCGTGGCGCTGGTGACCATGAAGGGCACGCACAAGGCCGACCTCGGCGGCATGAAGGCCACCGGCAAGAAGGTCGAGCTGGCGATGACCGAGCTCGTGCGGCTGCAAGACGGCAAGATCGCCGAGACGTGGATGTACTCGAACCACCTGCAGCTGCTCGCCGCGGTCGGCATGTTCACGCCGCCGGGCGCCGCCGCCCCCAAGTGACGCGCGCGCTGCTACGCTGACGCGGCCGCTCGCGCATGCTCGCCGCGCACCTGCTCGCGCTCTCGCTCGCCCCGGCCGCCGCCGAACCGCTGCAGCTGCGCTGGGACGCGCCGGCCGGCTGTCCCGACAGCGCGACGGTGCGCAGCGCGGTCGAGCAGCAGCTGGGCCGCGCGATCGCAGCGCCGCTGGGCGATGGCCTCACGGTGACGCTGCGTGCCGCCGCCGGGGACGATGGTCGCTGGCGCGCGGAGCTCACCGTGGTCTCGCGCGAGGGCACGGCCACGCGCGAGCTGCCCGACGCCAGCGATTGCGCTGCCGCGGTCGAGGCCGCGGCGCTGGTGATCGCGATCGCGATCGATCCGCAGCTGGGCGGCTTGGTCCCCGCGCCCGAGCCGGAGCCGGAGCCCGAGCCCGAGCCGGCGCCCGAGCCCGCGCCGTTGCCCGACGATCCGACCGTCGCAACGCCGACGCCGCGCACGGACCCCGGCGTCGCGCCAGCACCGGCGCGTCGACCACGGCGGATCGACGTCGCGCTCGGCGTCGCGCCGGTGTTGTCGCTGGGCGATCTGCCGACCGTCGGCGGTCACGGCCGCGTGTGGCTGGCGCTCGCGCTGCCGCGGCTGTTGCTCGAGGCCACCGGCAGCTTCGGTGGCGGCGTGCCCATCGTGCGCGGCGGCGCGACCGTCACGATGCAAGCGGGCGGCGCGAGCGTGCGCGCGTGCGCGCGGCTGGTGCCGCGCCCGTGGCTCGAGGTCCTGCCGTGCGGGGGCGTTGCGGCTGGCGTGACGCTCGCGCGCACGCAGGGCCTGAGGGCTGGGCTGTCGCGCGACGACGCCTGGGCGGCGTTCGTGCTCGCGCCCGGGCTGTGGCTGGGCCAGTCGCCGCGCGCCGATCGGCGGGTGCGGGCCGGGGCGCGCCTCGGCCTCGAGCTGGGCGTGCCGGTGCCGCGGCGCGACTACACCGTCAGCGGCGCGCGGGTCTTCCGCGTCGCGGCGGTCACGGGCGCGCTGGTCGCCGGCCTCGAGCTGCGCTTCGCTGCCCGTCCGTGAGCGCGCGGTCGATTTCCGTGATGGAATCGTGTCGCCTGCGGCACCCATGACCGTGAGCCCGCCCGCCATCGCGCTCGAGCCCGCGGCCGACCCCGCCCGGGGCGCCGCGCGACCGGCCGCGGCCGCGGCGACGGGTGAGCGCGCGCTGGCAGCGATCTACGCCGAGCACCACGCGTTCGTGTGGCGCTCGCTCTCGCGGCTGGGCGTGGACGACCCGCGCCTCGACGACGCGGTGCACGACGTGTTCATGGTCGTCGCGCGGCGGCTGCACGAGTTCGAGGGCCGCGCGTCGATGCGCACGTGGCTCTTCGCGATCGCGATGCGCGTGGCCCAGGCCGTGCGCCGCGACGCCACGCGCGAACGCAACCATCGCGAGCGACTCGCGCGCGAGCCCCAGCCCTCGCCGTCGCCGCACGAGGCCGCCGACGCGGCGCGGCTGCTGCGATCGCTGCTCGAGCGCCTCGACGACGACAAGCGCGCGGTCTTCATCATGGCGGAGCTCGAGGGCATGACCGCACCGGAGATCGCCGCGGTGATCGACGCGAAGGTCGCGACGGTGTACTCGCGCCTGCGGCTCGCCCGCGAGCAGCTGGAACGCTTGGCCGCCGCAGCACAGCTGCCGCGGCACGACGGCGCCGCGACGCCGGGGGGTGGAGCATGAGCGACGCGCAAGGACGGCTCGACCAGCTGATCGCGGCCGAGCGCCGCGACCCGCCGGCACCCGCGGCGGGATCGGCCGACGCCGGCTGGTCGCGGCTGCAACACGCGATGCGCTCGGGTGCGCTGCTGCCGACCGCGGTGCGACCGCCGTGGGACGTGCCCCCGGGCGCGATCGAGTCCGCCGCGGGCACGACCGCGACCGCGACCGCGACCGCGAAGCTCGGGACTGCCGGGTGGCTGGGATCGGGATGGTGGGTGTCGAGCTGGGTGGGCAAGACGATCGTGGGCGGCGTGTTGGCCGGCACGGTCGCCACCGCCGGTGTCGTCGCGACGCGATCGGAGCCGCGTCGCGACGCACCGGTGGCGGCACGGATCGCACCGGCGAGCGAGCCCGCCGCGACGCCGGTGATCGCCGCCCCGGCCGAGCTCCCCGCCGCGGCGCTGCCGGGCCGCGTCGAGGTGCTGGCGCC
>JAIBBS010000103.1 GCA_019694555.1 Nannocystaceae bacterium | reverse complement strand
GCCTTGGTGCCGGCGGTGGGCGCCGGTGCGGCCGCGCTCTCGCGCGCCGGCGCCGGCGCGGGCGCAGGCGCGACCGCGACGACTGCCGGGGTGGCCGCGGTCGCCTCGCTGCGCGAGCCCGGCGCGAGCACGCGGCGCTGCGCACCCTCGAGCAGCTCGAGCTCGTGCTCGCCGATCTCGATCGCGCCGTCGTCGTGCAGCGTGAGGTCGAGGCCGGGGTCCGATCCGAACAGCGTGCCGCGCGAGGTGGTGACGCTCATCGCACCGTCGACGCGCAGGTGGCCGCGTGCGAGCTCGACGTGGGTCTCGTCGAGCACACGCAGGCGCGCGCCGGGCTCGCCGCAGACCTGCCGCGGCCCCACGCGCAGACACGCGGTCGCGTCGCCGACCTCGAGCCACTGCGCCGCCTCGACCCGCGAGCCGGGCGCGGCGCGCTGCTGCTGCACGAGGAAGCTGCCCTGCTCGACCTCGAAGCCGTGGCCGCGCAACCGCGGCGCCAGCGTCACCACCAGCACGACCGCGGCGGCCAGGGCCATCACCGCGGTCGCGACCCTGCGCGTGCGTGCGCGGCTGGCCGCGCGACGGTACGCATGCAACGCGTCGCGTCCGCGCTGCAGGTCGTCCGCGTCGGCTGCGGTCGCGCGGCCGAGCTCCGCCAGCGCGTCGGTGACCGCGTCGCGGTGCTCGAGCTCAGCCACGGCGCCCTCCGTGCGTGCCGGTGTTCGCACCGACGAAGGTGTCGCGACGGATGGCCTTGCGCAGCGATCGCAGGCCGAACAGCAGCCGCGACTTCGCGGTGTCGAGCGGCACGCCGAGCAGCTCCGCGACCTCGGCGACGGAGTAGCCCAGCGCGTGGCGCAGCACCACCGCCTCGCGTTGCACCGCGGGCAGCCGCTCGAGGTAGGCGGCGATGGGGCCGGGCAGCGCCTCGATCAGCTCCTCGTCGTCGGCGGGCTCGGGCGGCACCTGCTCGTCGACCGGCTCGTCGACGCCGCGATGCCGTCGCAGGCCCTGGGCGTGACGCAGGCATGCGCGCACGCCGATGGTGCGGGCCCACGCCTCGAGCGGCGCGTCGCCGCGGTAGGTGGTCGCGCGCTCGAGCACCCGCATCATCGCCAGCTGGACGCCGTCGTCGGCGTCGCTGCCGGCACCGAGGATCGAGCGGGCGACCGCACGCAGTGCGGGCATGAGTCGGCGCACGAGCTCTTGCTCGGCGCGCACGTCGGCGCGCAGCGCCCGGCGCAACAGGGCGACGTCGGTGTCGTGGCTCATCGCCTCGACCCAGACTCCGGGCCAAGCCCAGCGGATTGCCCACGCGCCCACAGCCGCTTCGAGGCGTGGGCCCGGCGATCCGGGTGAAGGAACCTCGGCACCGCGATCAGAATTGCACGGAAAACCCTGCGCGGGCGCGGGGCCGCACCCGCCAGGCGTCGACGGTGACGCGGCGGTCGGCGCCGCTGCACGGCGGCGGATCGCCGCCGCTGCCGGCGGCGCAGGTGATGTAGTCGACGTCGGCGAGCGACACCGCCAGGCCCGCGCCGACATCGAGCGCCAGCACGCGGGTGAGCGCGATCTGCAGCGTCGCGTCCGCGCCGATGCGTGCGATGGGGCGGGGGCGCGAGCGACCCAGCGCGTCGGAGCGCCAGCGCGCGATCACGAGCTCGGGTCCGCCGCGCAGCTCGAGCGCGAGGCGCTTCGCGATCGGCAGCACGCCCGCGGCCCACAGCGCGATCGCGTGCTGCCACACCGCGAAGCCCGCGGGCTGGTCGCGATGACCCGGCGCGAGCCACTCGTACCACGCGCCGATGCGCAGCCGTCGTCGCGGCGTCCAGCCGATGCCGCCGAACAGCCCGCTGCGCCACGGCAGCTGCGCCGCGAGCGGCTCGCCGGCATACGCGAGCGACAGCCGCAGCCCGATCGCGCGCCGCGGCGGCGGGGCAGCGGTCTTCGCCGGCGCCGCGGTGGTCGTCGTCGCGGGCGTGCTCGCGCGCACAGGCGTCGGGGTCGGCTCCGCCGGAGCCTCGTGCATCGCGACCTCGTGACCCTCGACGATCGCGATCGCGCTGCCGCGCAGGATCAGCCATGCGGCCTCGAGCGCGGCCTGCTCGGCGCCGGGCGTCACGACGATCTCGCGCACCAGCAGTCGCCCGTCACACGGCTGCGCGTACAGCCGCCACTCGTCGGTGCGCGCGGCGTCGAGCCAGAACACCGCGCGCCCGCCCTGCGCGCAGCGTTGCCGCGCCGCGTCGGCGCGCGACAGCCCCTGCGGCGGCGCCTCGAGCCGCATCGCAGGGCTGCCCTGCGCGCCGTGCCGCTCGACCAACGCGCCGAGCTCGGCCGCTGCCGTGCCGTCGTCGTCCGCGACCTGCACGGTGATCGCGGGCCCCGGTGGGCTCGCGAGCGCGCCTGCGAGCAGAGCGTTGCCGAGGGCGATCATGCGCGGGCACGCTGCACGGTTCGTGGGCCACCATGCCACGGCGGCAGCGCGGGGGGAACTCGACAATTTCGTTCACCCGTCGTCGCGGGTGCGCGGCTCTGTCCCGCCAGCCGCCATGACCTCCGCCTGCCGCCTCGGACCACCGATCCTGCTCTCGCTCGGCACGGTGCTCGGCGCGGGTTGCTACACCGGCACCCGAGCGGACAGCCACGGCGACGGTGAGAGCACCGCGGCCAGCGCGGACTCGGGCGATGCATCGAGCAGCGGCGCCGACGGTGGCGACACCGATCCGGGCGCGTGCGCGTCGGTTGCCGCCGGGCTCGCGCCGATGCGGCGGCTGACCGCGGTGCAGTACCGCAACACGATCCTCGATCTGTTCGGCGGCACGATCGAGCCCAGCGCGGCGTTCCCGGTCACGCAGACCTACAAGGAGTACAGCAACAACCCCTCGCTCAACGTGGTCTCGCTGCCCACGGCGATGGATCTGCTGCAGGCGGCCGAGGAGGTCGCGACCGCGGTGATCGACGACGTCGATGCGGTCGTCAGCTGCGACGGCACCGACGATCAGGCCTGCGCCGAGGCCTTCGTCGACGACTTCGGTGGGCGCGCGTTCCGGCGACCGCTGCGCGACGACGAGCGCGCGGCCCTGCTGGCGCTCTACGGCGAGGCCGCGGCGAGCGACGGCTTCGCCGACGGCATCGGCACGGTGGTCGCGGCGGTGCTGCAGTCGCCGCAGTTCCTGTACCTGGTCGAAGAGGGCACCGGCGAGCTCGCGCCGGGCATCGTCTCGCTGAGCGACCACGAGATCGCCGCGCGGCTGTCGTACCTGCTGTGGGACACGATGCCGGATGCGACCCTGCGCGAGGCCGCCGACGCGGGCGAGCTGCAGGACCCCGAGGGGATCCAGGCCCAGGTCGAGCGCATGCTCGCCGACGACGCCCGCGCCACGCCGGCGCTGCAGCGCTTCGTCCGCGAGTGGAACCACTACGACGGCGTGCCGACCTACGACAAGGACACCGCGGTCTATCCCCAGTTCACCGACGCGCTGTCGGCCTCGATCGACGAGGAGCTCTCGCGCTTCGTCGCCGGTGTGCTGCGCTCCGACGAGCCCACGCTGGCGCAGCTTCTGACCTCGACGCAGACCGAGGTCGATGCCGAGGTCGCGGCGCTGCTGGGCGCGGACGCACCCGCCCCGGGCACCTGGGCGCCGGTGAGCCTGGGACCCGAGCGCGGCGGCATCCTCACGCGACCGGCGATCCTGGCCGAGCACTCGCACCGCGCCGACACCGGTCCGATCTTCCGCGGCGAGCTCGTGCGCACGCAGCTGCTGTGCGAGGCGATCCCGCCGCCGCCGCCCGACGCGATGGCCAACGCGCCCGAGTACCCCGAGGGCGCGACCGAGCGCGAGCGCAGCGAGATCCTGATGAACCACATGAACTGTGGCACCTGCCACGCGCTGATGAACCCGATCGGCCTGGGCTTCGAGGACTACGACGCGATCGGGACGCTGCGCACCGTCGACATCGACGGCTCCGCCATCGACAACTCCGGCGAGGTCGTCGGCGGGCCCGAGGCGGTCACCGGCAGCTTCCACGGCCTCGCCGAGCTGCAGGCCGAGCTCGCGGCCAGCGACGAGGTCACCGCGTGCTTCGCCCACCAGCTGATGCAGTACAGCTTCGGCATCACCGACGACCAGGTCGACGACTGTGCGATCGCACCGGTGGCCGAGGCCTTCGTCGCCGCCGACGGCGACATCCGCGAGCTGGTCATCGCGCTCGCGCGCAGCGAAGCCTTCCGCACCCGCAAGTTGGAGCCGTGACCATGACCCGCCGAATCGCGCCTTCGTCCCTGGGCCGTGGTCGCCTCAGCCGCCGCGCGGTGCTGCGCGGCGCCGGTGGCATCGCTGTGGCGCTGCCGTTTCTCGAGAGCATCCAGCCCGCGCGCGCCGGCGGCGATCGGCCGGTGCGTTACCTGCAGTTCATGCACGTCGAGGGCACGCTGGTCGACGAGTGGGCGCCCTCGGGGCCCGCCGATGCCATGGTGCTGTCGGCGATCCTCTCGCCGCTGGAGGCCCGCAAGGGCGACATCGTCGTGGTCTCGGGCGTCGAGAACGCCGCCGCGGCGGGCTACGGCGAGAACGGCCACATCAGCAACGGCCACACCATCTTCACCGCCGCGCACAACACCCACGACAACGCCATGCCCGACGGTCCCTCGATCGATCAGGTCATCGCGGATCGCATGGCCGCGCCGACGCCGTACCGCTCGCTGCAGTTCGCCATCGGCGGCGGCAACCTCGGCGAGTACCAGGCGATCTACGCCGGTGCCGCGGATCCGGTGCCATCGGACACCGAGCCGACCGCGATCTTCACGCAGCTGTTCTCCGACCTCGAGGTCGACCCGATGCTGCCGCCGACGACGATCCAGCGGCTGCACGCGCGGCGCCAGAGCGTGCTCGACACGGTGCTGGGCTCGCTCGAGGGCCTGCAGGGCCGCGTCAGCACGGCCGACCGCGTCACGCTGGAGAACCACGCCGACAAGATCCGCGAGCTCGAGCTGCAGCTGGGCAACGAGGGCAACGCCGGCGCCGGCTGCATGACGCCCGTGCTCGACATCCCGCCCGACTACGACACCGCGCCGTGGGGCAGCTCGTGGGACGCGAACCGCGACGACGTGTCCTCGCGCCTGCTCATCGACCTCATGGTCATGGCGCTGGCGTGCGACCTGACGCGCGTGGGCACGCTGCAGTACAGCAACTACGACGGCCCGACGTTCCCGTGGCTGGGCCTGCCGATCCCGGGCGCGTACACCGGCTGGCACGCGATGGTCCACGACATCCCGAATCTCGCGGACAAGTCGGTGCCACGCGCGGTGTTCACCTGGTACATGGGCGAGCTGGCGTACCTGCTCGAGCAGCTCGCGGCGATGCCCGACGGCGACGGCACCCTGCTCGACAACATCTTGTTGTTCTCGACCGCGGAGATGGGCGATGGCGCGTCGCACGGCGGCTGGTCGCTGCCGATCGTGCTCGGCGGTCGTGCCGGCGGGGCCTTGACCACCGGCCGGCACTCGAACCAAAGCGGCCACACCACCGGCGATCTGTACGCCACCTTCGTGCAGCTGCTGGGCCTGGGTGACATCACCTTCGGCGCGCCCGAGCTCACCACCGGTCCGCTGGTGTTGTGAGCCCGGCGCGCGCGCGCCTCACTTGCGCTTGGGGTGCTGCGACGCGAGCCACTGCACCAGCACGCGTCCATCGGCCTCGGGGATGTCCGCGCCCTCGCCGATCATGTCGCGCATGACCTTGGCCCAACCGGCGACGTCGTCACCGCCGTGCTTGTCGATCTCGTCGAGCTCGTGGCACTGCGTGCAGGTCGCCTGCAGCAGCGCCTTGGCCTTGTCGGGCGTGACCGCGGCCGCGGGCGGTTGTGCGAACGCATCGCCGGCGGCGGGGGCCGCCGCGGGCATCGCGGCGGGCGTGGCCGTGGGTGTCGCCGCGGCCATCGGCGCGGCCGTGACCGCCGCGACCATCGAGCCGGCCATCGCCGGCGTCACCATGCCGACCGCTTCCATCATCGCGGTGCGCTCGCGCTCGGCGGCCTTCTCCTGCTTGCGCGAGGCCTGCAGCTCGGGCGTGATCGCGGCCAGATAGGCGGTCACGTACGGCAGATCCTCGCGGTCGATGGGATTGCCGAACACCGAGGGCTTCTCGGCCATGCGCGTGCTGACGTCGAGCCACGAGTCGGGCGTGCGCGGCTTGACCAGGATCGTGCGCATGTCGTGACACGCGGTGCACTGCTCGACCAGGACCTTGCGGCCGCGGTCGAGTCCGGCGCGCTCGACCAGCGCGTCGCGGTCGACCTCGCCCTCGAACTTCACCTCGGCCAGCAGCCCGCGCACGCGCGTGACGTTCTCCTCCGACATCACATCGCCGGCGAGGCCCTGGGCCCGCACCGCGAACGGGATCGACAGCGTACCCAGCACGATGGTGCAGGCGAGGATGCCGAAGCCCAGCAGCGGCATCGATTCCTCGAAGTGTCGATACCAGCGCAGGATCACCAGCTTGGTCGCGAGCAGGATGCCCAGCACGATGCCGGCGGTCGCGTGCAGCACCGTGCGCGCGGGCAGCTCGACCTGGTACTCCCACAGCCGCGGCAGCATCTTCCACATCATCAAGACGTAGATGACCGTGAACGCGATGCCGACCCAGCGGTGCAGCCGCAGGCCGGCCTTGGGGGCGTTGGTCTTCTTCGCGATCGGATCCCAGTACTTGGGGTTCCACAGCCACGCCTGCAACAGCACCGCGGTGATTGCCAGCACCACGAATGCGATGCCCAGCCACATGCTCGTCGTCGTACTCATCGTCGTCGCTCCTGGGGGTGTCGGGTTCGTGCGCGATCACAGCCGCGCGTCGATGCGCTCGGCCACGCGCAGGGCGTTGGCCATGATGGTGAGGGAGGGGTTCACCGCCGCCGACGACGGGAACACGCTGCTGTCGGCGACGTAGAGGTTGTCGAGCTCGTGCGCGCGGCAGTCGACGTCGAGCACGCTGGTGGCCGCGTCGGTGCCGAAGCGCAACGTGCCGCACTGGTGCGTGACGCCCGAGCTGCCCAGGCGCTGGTGCAGGAACACCGGCGCGCGGCGGCCGTGCAGCGCATCGGCGGCGGCGAGCATGCGGCAGGTCTGCGCCAGCAGGCCCTCGTAGGCGCCGAGGTTGGTGGGGTGGTACTCGACGCGGAGGCTGCCGTCGCTGCGCAGCGACACGCGGTTGCGCGGCGAGGGCAGATCCTCGGCGGTGAGGAACACGTCGATGCTGTGGGCGGCGATCTCGGCCGCGTCGACGCCGGGCAGGCTCTCGCGCGCGAGCTCGGCGATGCCCTGCAGGTGCATGCGCCCCATCAGCTGCACCGAGCCCAGCGGCAGCGCGCCGTGGCGGCCGTCGCGGTAGAAGTCGGCGACGCCGAAGGTCTTCTGGAACGGCGAGGGGTTCTCGGCCTCGCCGTAGGCGAGCAACAGCCCGTTGTGGTGGGTCATGAGGTTGCAGCCGACCAGGCCCGAGCCGTTGGCGAGCCCGTGGGGGTGGCGATCGTTGGCCGAGCGCAGCAGCAGCGCCGCGGAGTTGATCGCCCCGCACGCGAGCACCACCACCGGTGCGGACACGCTCGTGCGCTCGGGCCCGCGCTCGACCACGACGCCGGTGACGCTGCGGCCGCGCGCGTCGGTGATGAGCTGCACCACCTTCGCGCCGGTCCACAGGGTCGCGTTGCCGCTCGCGAGTGCGCCGCGCAGCGCGACGACGTGGGCGTCGGCCTTGGTCTCGGTCGGATCGGGGTAGCCGTCGAACAGCGCCAGCCGCGGCGGCGCGTCGGCGGCCGGGCGCAGGCCCAGCGGCAGCGGATAGGGACGGTGGCCCAGGCGCTCGAGGTCGTCGTAGAGCTCGGCGATGCGCGGCTCGTGCGGCATGGCGTCGAACGGGTAGGGCGTGCTCGCGGGCGGGTCGAGCGGGTCGACGCCGCGGCGACCGTGCACGCAGTACAGCTGCTCGGCCATGCCGTAGTAGGGCTCGAGCGCGGCGTAGCCCACCGGCCACGCCGGCGAGACCCCGCCGTGGTGGCGCACCTCGCCGAAGTCCGACTCGCGCATGCGCAGCAGCGCCGCGCCGTACAGCTTGGTGTTGCCGCCGACGCAGTAGTGCGTGTAGGGGCGAAACGGCCGCTCGTCTGCGTCGTACCACTGCTCGTCGGCGCCATAGCGACCGAGCACCTGCACCGCGTGCGGGTCCCAGTTCTCGCGCTCGCGCGGGATGAAGTCGCCGCGCTCGAGCACGAGCACACGCCGCCCGGCCCGGGCCAGGCGCCACGCGAGGGTGCTGCCGCCGGCACCGCTGCCGATCACGAGGACGTCGAAGGATGTGTGCTGGGCCATGGGATCACCTCTGCGATGGGGGCTCGCGCCGCGCGAAGCCGACACGGCCGAGCACGAGCGCGAGCAGGGGGTAGAGCGCACCGAGGCGGTACAGCGTGTCGAAGCCCAGGGCCTCGCGCAGCGCACCGATCACGAAACTGCCGACGCCGACGCCGGTCATGAGCGCCGCCGTCGACACCGACGCGGCGGTCTCCGAGCGCAGGCCCAGTCGCTCGCCCGCCAGCGCCACCGTCAACGGGAACACCGCGGAGGTCGCGAGTCCGGCGACGATGAACGCGACGATGCCCGAGGCCGGACCCTGCACCGCGGGCAGGGCCGCCAGCACGAGCGCCATGAGCGAGAGCAGCGCCTGCCACAGCGAGAACGCCGAGGTCCGCCGCAGCACCACGCTCGCGAGCAGGCGGCCGCCGGCGAGCGCGGCCCAGAAGCCCGACAGCGCCAGCGCGGCGAGCGGTCCGTCGACCCCGCGACCGTCGTGCAGGAACAACGTGATCCAGTTCGACAGCGTGCCCTCGGCGAGCGCGTAGGCCACCGCGATCGCGCCCAGGGTGCCGAGCCGGCGCGCGTGGGCGGTGGTCGCGGTCGCCGGCGGCGACGGTGGCGTCGGCATGCGCGTGCGCAGCACCGCGGCTGCGACCGCGAGCGTGACGACCGCGAGCACCAGCGGTGCGAGCGACCATCGATCGTGCGCGAGCGCGAGGCCGACGATCGCGGGCCCGATCGCGAAGCCGCTGCCGACCATGGCGTGCATCGCCACCGTGGCCGCGGGACGGCGCGACGGTGCGACCGCGGCCGGCAGTGCGTTGAGCGGCACTGCGCCCACGCCGAAGCCCAGGCCCAGCGCGGCCGCAGCGAGCAGGCACGCCGGCAGCGGCGCGACCACGGTCGCGGCGACCAGCGAGGCGAGCGCGACCGCGTGTGCGGCCAGGGCGAACGCGAGCAGGGCCGACAGCGGCACGCGGGCCCGCGCGGCGCGGGCGATCGCGCCGGCCGCGAGCGCCCCCGCGATCGCGGTCGCGGTCTGGGCCAGGAACAACGCGCCGTAGCGGGCATCGTCGAGGCCCAGCTGGCCGTGCACCACTGACGCGCTCGCCGGCAGCGTCACGACCGCGAGGCCCTGCAGCGCGCCCGCGACGTAGCCCAGCGCCAAGGTGCTGCGCGGCGCGGTCGCGTCGGTGGGTCGAGGCGGGTTCACGAGCGGCGGAAACACCCCGCGACCGGGCGCGTTACGCAGGCCGCGCCACCCGCTCCGACGTAACCGCAGCGCGCGCTGCGGTGCTCCCGGGGCGACGATGACGACCCCGACCCGCTGGGCCCTGCTCCTGGCCGCGCTGGCCCCCGCCTGTGCCGGCAGCGATCACGACACGCGCAGCCCGGCCGCACCCGCCGCGGCGCAGGTGCTCCACGTCGCGCTCACGGTGTCCTCGCTCGACGATGCGACCGCGTGGTTCGAGCAGGCCCTGTCGGCGCAGCCCGGTTCGCTCGCGCAGCTCGACGCCGACACGGCGCGCTGGGGCCGGCCCGTGGCCGCCGCGCGCGTGCGCACGCTGTCGCTGGGCCACGAGCGCGTGGTGCTGCTCGATCCCGACGGCCCGGCGCTGCCCGGTGGCGCGAAGGTCAGCAACACCGCTGCGTTCCAGCACCTCGCGCTGGTGGTCGGCGACATCGATGCGCGCTGGGCCGCGATCGCGCCGTCGATCGATCCGATCTCGCCGGTGCCGCAGCGGATCCCCGACAGCAACCGCGCCGCCGCGGGCATCCGCGCGGCCTACTTCCGCGGCCCCGACGCCCACGCGCTCGAGCTGATCCACTATCCCCAGGACAAGGGCGCCGCGCGTTGGCACGTCGACGGTGATCGCGTGCTGGGCATCGATCACACCGCCATCGGTGTGGCCGACACCGCCACCAGCCTCGCGTTCTGGCGCGACGTGCTGGGCCTCGAGGTCGTGGGCGAGAGCCTCAACGAAGGCCACGAGCAGGCGCAGCTGTCGGGGGTGCCGGGCGCGCGCGTGCACATCACCGCGTTGCGTGGCCACGCCGGCCTGGGCGTCGAGCTGCTCGAGTACCTCGAGCCGGGCCTGGTGCCGGGCGACGCGGTCGTGCACCCCGAGGGCAGCGCGCACGCCCACACCACCGTCGCCGTCGCGGATCTCGACGCGACCGTCGCCGCGGTGCGCGAGGCCGAAAGCCGCCTGGGCGTCGCGGTGCTCTCGCAGGAACTCGCGCCGTGCATCGCGTGCGACGACGACCGCCGCGCCGCGATGGTGCGCGACCCCGACGGCCACGTCGTGCAGCTCGTGCAGGACCGCCGCTAGCCGACCCACCCCGGAGCACGCCATGGACACCGCCGCGATCACCCCCAGCACCGATTCCGCGCTCGACGACGCCGCGCTGGCCGAGGCCGCGCGCCTGCGGGCCGACGCCGCGGGACTCGAGCCGTGGAAGGCCTGGGGCCCGTACTTGAGCGAGCGCCAGTGGGGCACGGTGCGCGAGGACTACAGCCGCTTCGGCGAGGCCTGGGACGCGTTCCCCCACGATCACGCGCGCAGCCGTGCCTATCGCTGGGGCGAGGACGGGCTCGCCGGCTTCAGCGACGACGGTCAGCGGTTGTGCATCGCGCTGGCGCTGTGGAACGAGCGCGATCCGATCCTCAAGGAGCGGCTGTTCGGTCTGACCAACGGCGAGGGCAACTGCGGCGAGGACGTCAAGGAGGCCTACTGGTACCTCGACGCGCTGCCGTCGCACGCGTGGGCGCAGATGCTCTACAAGTACCCGCAGGCGGAGTTCCCCTACGCCGAGCTGGTCGCGCGCAATCGCGGACGCGCGCGCGAGCTCGGCGAGGTCGAGCTGCGCGATCTCGGCGTGTTCGACGACGGTCGCTACTTCGACGTGTACGTCGAGTACGTCCAGGCCGAGCCCGGCGACGTGATCATGCGCGTGCGCGTGATCAACCGCGGGCCCGAGCCCGCGCCGATCCACGTGATGCCGCAGGTGTGGTTTCGCAATCGCTGGTCGTGGCGCGGCACCGCCGACGCGCCCGTCGGCGGCGGTGGCCGCGGTCCCGCGGTCGCCACGCGGCGACCGAGCCTGCGCGTGGCCGGACCCGGCGTGGTGCTGGCCGACGAGGCCGAGCTGGGCCTGCGGTGGATCCACACCGAGCCCGAGGCCACGCCGCTGCTGTGCGACAACGAGACCAACGTCGCGCGCCTGTTCGGGCTGCACGACGCCCGCGGTCCGTTCAAGGACGCCTTCCACGAGGCCATCGTGCACGGTCGACGCGACGCGCTCGGCGACGGCCAGGGCACCAAGCTCGGCGTCCACCGCCGCTTCGTGGTCGCGCCCGGCGAGGAGGTCACGACCTCGATCCGCATCGCCGCGCGGCCGCTGGCGACGCCGCTGCGCGACGTCGCGGCGCTGTGCCAACGCCGTCGCCTCGAGGCCGACGCGTTCTACCGCGGGCTCGCGCGCGCGGGCGATGCCGACGCACGCGCGGTGCAGCGGCAGGCCTTCGCCGGCATGATCTGGTCGAAGCAGTTCTACTACTTCGACGTGCGGCAGTGGCACGACGGCGATCCGGCCCAGCCGGCACCGCCGAGCGAGCGCCGTCACGGTCGCAACCACAACTGGCGTCATCTCAACAACGCCGACATCATCTCGATGCCGGACAAGTGGGAGTACCCGTGGTACGCGAGCTGGGATCTCGCGTTCCACTGCGTGCCGCTGGCGATGCTCGACCCCGCGTTCGCGAAGTCGCAGCTGTCGTTGCTCACGCGCGAGTGGTACATGCATCCCTCGGGGCAGCTGCCCGCGTACGAGTGGGCCTTCGACGACGTCAACCCGCCGGTGCACGCGTGGGCGACCTGGCGCGTGTTCGAGATCGATCGCCGGCAGCGTGGTGATGCCGGCGATCTCGGCTTCCTCGAGAGCGTGTTCCACAAGCTGTTGCTCAACTTCACCTGGTGGGTCAACCGCAAGGATCACGACGGCCGCAACATCTTCCAGGGCGGCTTCCTCGGGCTCGACAACATCGGCGTGTTCGATCGCAGCGCGCCGCTGCCCACCGGTGGTCACCTCAACCAGGCCGACGGCACCGCGTGGATGGCGATGTACAGCCTGAACCTCATGCGCATCGCGCTGGAGCTCGCGCGCCACAACCCGGTGTACGAGGACATCGCGACCAAGTTCTTCGAGCACTTCTTGCACATCGCCGAGGCCATGACCGCCGACCTCGGCGGCGTGGGCCTGTGGCACGGCGACGACGAGTTCTACTACGACGTGCTCAGCCTGCCCTCGGGCGCCCGCGTGCCGCTGCAGCTGCGCTCGCTGGTCGGGCTCATCCCGATCTGCGCGGTCGAGGTGCTCGAGCCCGAGCTGCTCGCCGCGGTGCCCGGCTTCGCCGCGCGGCTGCAGTGGGTGCTCGAACATCGCCCCGAGCTGGCGGCGTTGGTCTCGCGCTGGCACGAGCCCGGTCGCGGCGACCGCCGGCTGTTGTCGCTGCTGCGCGGGCACCGGCTCAAGCGGTTGCTGGCGCGGCTGCTCGATCCGCAGGAGTTCCTGTCCGAGTTCGGCGTGCGCTCGATGTCGGCGGTGCACCGTGACGAGCCCTATCGCTTCGACCACGACGGCGTCGCGTTGACGGTCGCGTACCAGCCGGGCGAGTCGACCACCGGACTGTTCGGCGGCAACTCGAACTGGCGCGGGCCGATCTGGTTTCCCATCAACGTGCTGCTGATCGAGGCGCTGCAGCGCTTCCACCACTACTACGGCGACGAGTTCCGCGTGCCGTGTCCCACCGACGCCGGCAACTCGTGCTCGCTCGAGCAGGTCGCCGACGAGCTCAGCACCCGGCTCGCGCGGCTGTTCGTGCGCGGTGCCGACGGCCGCCGTCCGGTGTTCGGTGACGACGCGCTCGCGCAGCACGACCCGCACTTTCGCGATCACATCCTCTTCTTCGAGTACTTCCACGGCGACACCGGCCGTGGCGTGGGCGCGTCGCACCAGACCGGCTGGACCGGACTGATCGCGGCGCTGCTGCAGCCACGCGGTGGCGCGAACCCAACCCCCGGGAGCTGAGACCATGAACGCTGCATCGAACCATCGCCCGCTCGCCGGGCAGACCGCGCTGGTCACCGGCGCTTCCTCGGGCATCGGCCGCGCCATCGCCGTGGGCATGGCCCGCGCCGGCGCCGACGTGGTCGTGAACTTCGTCGGCAACGAGGCCGAGGCGGTCGCGGTCGCGGAGCAGGTCGCGGCGCACGGCGTGCGCGCGCTGGTCCACCGCGCCGACGTGTCGCAGGAGGCCGAGGTCGTGGCCATGGTCGATCGCGCGGTGCAGGAGCTGGGCACGCTCGACATCCTGGTCGCCAACGCCGGGCTGCAGCGCGATGCGCCGCTGCACGAGATGACGCTGGCGCAGTGGCAACGCGTGCTCGACGTGAACCTCACCGGGCAGTTCTTGTGCGCGCGCGAGGCCGTGCGCGAGTTCCTGCGCCGCGGGCCGGTGCCGCAGCGCTCGCGCGCGCTGGGCAAGATCGTGTGCATCAGCTCGGTGCACGAGGTCATCCCCTGGGCCGGGCACGTCAACTACGCCGCGAGCAAGGGCGGCGTGATGATGCTGATGAAGAGCATGGCGCAGGAGCTCGCGGCGCAGCGCATCCGCGTGAACTCGATCGCGCCGGGGGCCGTGCGCACGCCGATCAACCGCGACGCGTGGTCGACCGTCGCGGCCTACGAGGCGCTCATGCAGCTGGTGCCGTACCGTCGCATCGGCGAACCCGACGACATCGCCCAGGCCGCGGTGTGGCTGGCGTCCGACGACGCCGACTACGTCACCGGCACCACGCTGTTCGTCGACGGCGGCATGACGCTGTACCCCGGCTTCGAGCGCGGCGGCTGAACCGCGCGGGCTTGCACCGGCCCCGGCGTCGCCGCATGATCGCGCGGCCATGAGCCGCTTCGACGACGCCTACGCCGCGGGCACACCTCCCTGGGACATCGGACGGGCGCAGCCGCGCTTCGCCGAGCTGCTGGCGCAGGGGCGGATCCGCGGCCGCGTGCTGGACGTCGGCTGCGGCACCGGCGAAAACGTGCTCGCGTGCGCGCGTGCGGGCCTGGCGGTGCTGGGCGTCGACCTCGCGACGCTGGCGATCGAGCGTGCGCGGGCCAAGGCCGCGCAGCAGGGCCTCGCGGCCGAGTTCGCGGTCGCCGACGCGCTGTCGCTGCAGACGCTGGCGCGCAGCTTCGACACCGTGATCGACTGCGCGGTCTTCCACGTCTTCGAGGACCCCGAGCGCGCGCGCTACGTCGAGTCGCTGCGCGCCGTGGTCGTGCCCGGTGGCCGCTACTTCATGATGGTGTTCAGCGACCGCGAGCCCGCCGATTGGGGCGGGCCCCGGCGCGTCCGCGGCGACGAGATCGAGGCCGCGTTCGCCCACGGCTGGGCCGTGCGCACGCTGCAGCGCGATCGCTTCGTCACCAACATGCACCCCGACGGTGGCGAGGCGTGGTTCGCGGAGCTCGAGCGCACCGCGTGACCACGGCCGCGTCGCTCAGCGCATGCCGTACTGCAGATCCGCGAGTACGCGCTCGTCCTCGCTGACGATCGGCGCGACCCCGAGTCGCTGCAGGAACTCGTCGACCATCGGCCACAGCTCGCCGGCCCGGTGGTCGCGGAAGAAGCCGAAGTGGCCCACGCCGCCGTCGGGCTCGGGCGAGAGCGAGGCCACGTGCACGTGGCGGTGCTCGAGGTCGGCGCCGCCGAAGCGGTCGAGCAGCCAGCGGACGTTCTGCAGCGGCGCGAACGCGTCGTCGTCGAACGACAGCGCGAACATCGGCCCGCGCCACGCGGCCATGCGCGCGCGCAGCTCGGGCAGCTCGGACAGCAGATAGTCGGGCGCGGTGCACCAGCGCGCCCACTGCAGCGCGACGCCGGCGGGCAGGTCCTCGCCGAGCCCGGCCCAGCCCGGCAGGTAACCCATCGCGCGCACGAAGCCGGGGATGACGCCGTGCATGAGCAGGCTCAGCCACTGGCGACGCGGCGCGTTGAAGCGGCCGATGTAGCCGCCCTGCGCGCCGACGGTGATGATGGCGTCGGCCCCGGGACGGATCACCGTCGCGATCTGGCCGCCGAAGCTGTGGCCGACCGCGACCAGCGGCACGCCGGGCTCGCGCCGCGCGGCCCAGCGCTGGACCACGCGCGCGTCGTCGATCCAGTCGGTCATCGTCGCGGGGTCGCGCGCGATCGGCAGCGACCGCGAGCGGCCGACGCCGCGGTAGTCGTAGGTCACGACCGCAACGCCGCGGGCCGCGAGGTGGTGGGCCCAGCGCTGGTAGAAGCGCTGCGGCACCGCGGTCGCGCCGTGGATCACGAGCTGCGCCCGCGGCGCGACATTGGGGCGGATCACGGTCGCGCCGATCGGGCGGCCATCCAGAGCGACGATCTCGACGTCATCGGTGCGTACCATGCAGCCCACTATGGCCCGCGACCTGCGGCCGGGCGGGGAAAACCGACCGCAGAGTCGCGCTGCACCGATGCAGCGGGGCCGACGTCACCTCGGCGCAGCGGCGGCCGTCTTGGGCATCGACGCGCCCTGCGTGCCGGTGCGCAACCGGTACACGCTGGTGCGCGCGGTCAGGTACAGCGTGCCGCGATCGGCGTCGCCCCACGCGAAGTTGTGGGCCTTCTCGCGCAGCCGCAGCACCCCGAGCACGGTGCCGTCGGCCGCAGCCACGTACACACCGTCGGGCCCTGACACCCACACGTTGCCCTCGCGATCGACCTCGAGGCCATCGATGCACTCCTCGCCCGGCACCGCGCCCAGATCGAGGAAGGTCTCGGGGTCGCCGAGGCCGCCGCCCGCGTCGAGCGGCCAGCGCAGCACGACCTTGCGCTGCGGCTCCCAGTTGCCGACGTAGAGGAACCGCTCGTCGGGCGACAGCGCGATGCCGTTGGGCGCGCCCAGCTCGCGCGACGCCAGCGCGAGCTCGCCGTCGGGCCCGAGCCGGTAGATGCCGGCGAAGTCGAGCTCGCGCGCGGGGTCGTCGAAGGCGCCGGGCAGGCCGAACGGCGGGTCGGTGAAGAACAGCGTGCCGTCGGAGCGATAGATCAGATCGTTGGGGCTGTTGAGGCGGTTGCCCTGCCAGCGCTCGGCCAGCACCGTGACCGCGCCGGTGGGTTCGATGCGGGTCACGCGGCGGTTGCCGTGCTCGTCGATCGTGAGTCGGCCCGCGTGGTCGAGCGCGAGTCCGTTGCTGCCGGGCTGATGGTAGCGACCGATGTCGACGCCGGTGTAGCCGCTCTTGCTGCGCAGCACGTGCAGTGCACCGCCGGGGTGCCACTCGTAGATGGTGTTGCGGTTGGGATCCGAGAACAGCAAGCTGTTGCGCTCGGGGTGCCACACCGGGCCCTCGGTGAACTCGAAGCCGGTCGCGACGCGCTCGAGCACGGCGTCCGGCGGCACCAGGGCCGCGAGCCGGGGGTCGCGCTGCTCGAGCTCGAACGCCACGCGCTCGGGCTCGGGCGGATCGTGCAGCTCGAGCGTGGCCGAGCGCACCCACAGGAAGTTGTCCGGCGTGAACGACACCGGGCCGTTCATCGCGAACACCGCCACGTCGAACGACTGGCCCGGCACCGCATCGCGCGTGAGCACCACGCGGTTGGGCGCGTTGAACCCGGCCACGACCTGGCCGCCGCTGCGGCCGAGCTCGCGCGGGATCTCGCCGTCGATCCAAACCTCGGCATAGTCGTCGAGCACGACCTCGAGCGCGACCACGCGGTGCGCGGTCGCGGTCTCGCCGATGCGCTCGGGGATGGTCACGCGCGTGCGGTACCAGCCGAACGAGAGCTTGCCGTGGCCGCGCCGCGTGGTCAGCTCCGCGGGTTGCATCGCGATCCAGTCGCGCTCGAACTCGGGCGTGCCCGGCAGCGGCGACAGATCGAGCGTCGACACCGGCGCGCCCGAGGGCCGCAGGTCCGCACCGGGGCCGCGCCCACGCGCCGGCACCACCGCGACATCGCGGTAGCGCCAGCGCGCGCCGACCACCTCCGCGCCCGACGTGGTCGACAGATCGACCACCGCGAGCGGCTTGCTCGACGGTGGCGCCTGCGGTGGGCGAGCGGTCGCGGTGCTCGCGGCCGGCATCTCCGGGCTCGCGGCCGCGGTGGTCGTTGCCGCGGCGGTGCTCGCCGGCGGCGGCCACACCGGCGGCGACGCGGCCTCGGCGTGACAACCCACGCCCAGCGCCAGCACCAGCAAGCTGCTGCGCCGCGTCACGGTGCACCCACCGTGTACTTGACCGCGTAGTAGGTCACGGGCGTATCGACCTCGGTGAACCAGTGCGGCGTGCCGTTGGGGATGACCATGACGTCGCCCTTGCTCAGCTTGACCGACTTGCCGCCACGGATGCCGCGGCCGCGGAGCTCGTCGGGACCGACGCGCTCGGGCTCGAGCATGGTGCCGCCGGTGACCACGGTGGCCTCGCCGTCGAGCACGTAGAAGATGTCGACGTCGCGGCTGTGGACCTCGGCCTTGCCGGGTGCATCGCGTCGGCTCGCGTGGATCTTGAAGCCCTGCAGCTCGAGCAGCGGCGCGCCCTTGGCGAAGCCGGCGTCGGTCTGCTCGTGCGTCAGGTGCAGCACGTCGGGCAGCCACGCGGCCTTGGGCGCGGCCTCGGGCGCGGCCGTCGGCGTCGCCGCAGCGGTGGGTTCGAGCGCGCTCGCAGCCCCGAGGGCACGCACGCCCGCGGACGCGAGGTCCTCGTCCTGCTGTGCGCTCGCGGCCCCGCTGACGCCGATGCCACCGACGACCTCGCCGTCGATCACGATCGGCAGACCGCCCTGCAGCGGCGTGAAGTCGTCGAGCGCGACCATCGGCGTGCGGCCCTTCTTGATCAGCTCCTCGAAGAACCGCGTGGGCTTCTTGAACTGCACCGCGGTGCGGGCCTTGCCGGTCGAGATGCGCGCGCCCGCGGCGAAGGTGCCGTCGATGCGCGCCAGCGCGAGGGTGTCGCCGCCCTCGTCGACGATCGCGACGACGCCGGTGGTGCCCAGCCGCTTGGCCTCGGCGAGCACCGCGTCGACGGCGGTCTGTGCGGCCGACAGCGACAGCGCGTGGCGGACGACGAGCTTGGGCGCGGCCTTGCGCTCGGACTTGGTCTTGGCCGAGCTGGCGGCGCGGTGCGACGCGTGGGCATCGCTGGCGACGCTGCCGAGCAGTGCGAGTCCGCAGGCGGACGCGAGCAGGGTTGCGGTGGTGCGGCGTGTCATGGGCATGGACCTTTCGCCGCCGGGTACACCGCGCGCACGGACGGGTTTCGCGGCCGGCGGGCGTAACCACCGCGGTCGATCGATGGTTGCCGGCGACGACGGGCCACACACGACGGTCCGCGGAGCCCACGATGACGAACCCCATTCGAAACGCAACCGCACTCGCAATCGCCGCGCTCGCCCTGGGCGCGTGCACCAAGCAGGCGCCGCAGACCGCGACGCCCGACGCCGCCACCACCAGCGGTGTGCGCTGCCAGGGCATCAACAGCTGCAAGGGCATGGGCCAGTGCAACGGCCCCGGGCACAGCTGCGGCAAGCACACGCCGTGCAAGGGCCAGGGCTGGCTGGTGGTCGACGACGCCGATGCATGCGCCGCCAAGGGCGGCACGGTGCTCTGAGCCGCCATGACGCACCTCGGTCATGGCGTGGGCTTGCGGCCGTCCCACTACGCGTGGTTGCTCGAGCACGGTGCCGCAGGCGTCGAGTGGTTCGAGGTCATCAGCGAGAACTGCTTCGGCGCCGGCGGCCGCCCCTGGGCGGTGCTCGAGCGCATCCGTGACGAGGTGCCGCTGGTCCTGCACGGCGTCGGCATGGGCGTGGGCGATGCCCGCGGGCCCAGCGACGCCTACCTCGCGCGCCTGCGCGAGGTGATCGCCGCACTGTCGCCGGCGTGGGTCTCCGACCACCTGTGCTGGGGCAGCGTCGACGGCACGTGGACGCACGAGTTGCTGCCGATCCCCTACCACGAGCGCACGCTCGCGCACGTGTGCGCGCAGGTCGACCGCGTGCAGGGATCGCTGCGTCGCCGCCTGCTGCTCGAGAACATCACCAGCTACCTGCAGTGGCAGGCCAGCGAGATGACCGAGGGCGAGTTCCTCGCCGAGCTCGTGCGCCGCACCGGCTGCGGCGTGCTGCTCGACGTCAACAACCTGGTCGTGAACGCGACCAACCTCGGGCTCGACCCGATGGCGACGCTCGAGGCGTTGCCGCCGGGTTCGGTGGGGCAGATCCACCTCGCCGGCCACACGCGCTACCCCGACGGCAGCGCCATCGACACCCACGTCGGGCCGGTGCCCGACGCGGTGTGGGCGGTCTATCGCGCCGCACTGCGCCGCTTCGGTGCGGTGCCGACGCTGGTCGAGTGGGACGACGAGGTCCCGCCGATCGACGTCGTGCTCGCACAGGCCGCGCGCGCGCGCGCGATCGAGGCCGAGCTGCTCGCCCCGTCCACCCCGGAGTCCCCCGCGCCATGAGCCACGAACCGCCATCCAACCTGCTCGAGCTGCAGCGCTTCTTCGCTCGCTGGGTGATGCAGCCGCAGCCGCTGCACCGCGTCGCGCAGGAGCAGCCGCGCCACCTTTGCGAGTCGGTGTCCGCGGTGGTGCGCGCGCCCGACGAGGACACCGCGCTCGCGCGGCTGTCGATCTACCACCGCATGATCTTCGCGCGCCTGCACGCGTCGTTGGCCGAGGACTTCCCGGCGCTCGCGGCGGTGCTGGGTGAGCAAGGCTTCCGCGCGCTCGCGGCCGAGTTCCTGGTCGCGCACCCCAGCGGTGGCCCCAATCTCCGCGACGTCGGGCGGCCGTTGCCGGGCTTCCTCGCCCGGTTGCCGCGGCAGCGGTCCGACCTCGCCGAGCTCGCGCGGCTCGAGTGGGCGCGCGTGCACGCGTTCGATGCCCGCGACGACCGCCCGCTCACGGTGGCGTTGCTGCACGCCGCGGGCGAGTCGCTGCCGCGCGTGCGGCTGGTCGCGGGCACCCGCGTGCTCGAGGTGCGGCACGACGTCGACGCGGTGTGGGCCGCGGCCGATCGCGACCAGACCATCCCGATGGCCGCGGCGCGACCCGGCGCGCTGCTGGTGTGGAAGCGGGCCCTGGTGGTGTGGCACCGACGGCTCGAGCCGTGGGAGCGCGAGCCGCTGGCGTGGCTGCGCAGCGCGGCGTCGAGCGACGGCGTCGAGCTCGGCGAGCTGTGCGTGCGGCTGGCCCCCGACGACGATCCCGAGTCGGTCGCGCGGGTGTGGACGCGACTGCAGCAGTGGCTCGCGGAGGGCTTGTTGACCGTGGCCGCGCCCGGCGCGTCGGTGTGAGCGTGGGGGCTCCGCGCCATCCCACGCCCGTCGGCGCGCCGACGGGATCGCACTGGCGTCGCATCGCGAGCCCATCCGCGGCTGCGGACGGGCGGCTCCGGGGCGCTCACGCCGAGCGTCGCGCCAGCACCACCGGCTCGTCGATCGCCGCGCGCATCGTCGGGGCGCTCGCGCGCGCGAGCTGGGCGATGCGAGCCGGCGTGCCGAGGTCGGTCCAGCCGCACGGCGCGACCGGCAACAGCCGCAGCGAGGGCGCGGCGTGGGCGAGGATCTCCGACGAGAAGTCGTGGCTGGGCAGCTCGGGCCACAGTCGCGCCAGCGCCAGCGGGCCGGCCATGTGCGCACGTCGGACCTGCTCGAGCAGCGCCGGCAGGTGGCGCTCGAACAGCGACAGCAGCGCGGGCACCGAGGTCGCCATCACGAAGCTGTTCCACAGCGCGCCGCGGTGGCGCAGCGACACCGCCTGCGCCAGCGGCGGCTTCTCCACGAAGCTGCGCACGCACAGGCGACCGGCGTCGTCGATCTCGTCGGGCACGATCCAGCCGTACTCGCTGTCGGCGGTCTCGGGCGAGATGCCCAGCAGCATCGTGAGCGTGTCGTCGTCCTCGATGCAGTCGAGCGCCAGCTCGCAGGCCTCGACGAAGCGCTCGCCGTGCTCGACGTGGTGGTCCGAGGGCAGCACCAGCAGGCGTGCGCGCGGCGAGTGCTCGGCCAGCGTCAGCAGCGGCAGCACGATGCCGGCCGCGGTGCCGCGCAGCCCCGGTTGCTCGACCACGTGCGCGCGCCCGGCGAGGTCGCGGGTCCAGAAGCGCCGGTGTGCCCGCGTCACCACGGTCATCACGCGTTCGGCCGCGATCGAGCTCGGCACACGCGCGAGCGTGTCCTGCAGCAGCGTGCGCCCGCCGTGCAGCGAGCAGAACTGCTTGGGCACCGTGGTGCCGTCGCCGAGCGTGGTCAGGGCCTGCAGGCGCCGGCCTTCGCCGCCGGCGAGCACGAGCGCCCAGCGGGGCGGGATCGGATCGAGGGTCTGGGGTCGGGTCATGGCGGCGTTCCTGGGCTCAGGCGGCCTGGCGCGTGGCGGGGGCGTGGGCGATGCGATTGCGGAGCGACTCGTAGGCCCGGTGGGCGCGCACGCGCACCGCACCGTCGCGCACGCCGAGCCGACGCGAGACCTCGGCGATCGGCAGGCCTTCGATCTTGTGCAGGTGCACGACCGCGCGCTGACCCGGCGGCAGGGCCTCGACCGCGGCCAGCAGCGCGTCGCGCCGCTCGGCCTGCAGCTCGCACGCGACCGCCTGCTGTTCGGCGTTGTCGTCACCGGCGGCGGTGGTGCCGAGCTGCTCCTGCGCACCCTCGCCGAACTGCAAGCGATCGCGGTACTGCGCGCGCAGGTGGTTGGTCGCGGTGTTGCGCGCGATGGCGCAGAACCACGACACCAGCGCGTCGTCGGCGTGGCCGGCCGGGCGCGCGTAGCCGCTGCGCGCGGCGTGGGCACGCAGCATCGTCAGCTGCACGAGGTCGTCGACCTGCGTGTCGTTGCCGCCGTGACGGCCGACCTTGGCGCGGATCTGCCGACGCACGCGCGGCTCGATCGCGCGGTACAGGCGATCGAAGGCGCGCAGATCACCAGCGATGTAGCGTTCCATGGCGTCGGCGAGCGAGCTTCGGTGCGAGGATGCGCGCGAGTCCTCGTGCGCACCGCGATGGCGGTGGTTCGACATGGTTCCTCCGAGGACCGGGGGAGCTCGCGTGCCGCGTGCCGGGGCGCTCACGAACGGGGTCGTGGGCTTCGCTCCGGGCCGGGCTCGCGTCGCCGGTCTCGCACGGTTGGATGCCGGCGCCGCGGAATGGTTACCGGCGCCGGCGCGATCGCGCCGAACCGCCGAAGCGCCACACCGGGCCGATCGCCACGATCACGGTGAATTCGGGCCGCTGCGCCACGAATCCCACGTCCAGGCCCACGTCGAGATCGAGGCCGAAGCGCGGGCTCGCCCACAGGTACGTGCCCGCGACCCCGGAGATCCCCGCGACGACGCGGGCGCGCGGACGCACCGCGAGATCCAGGCCCGGCCCGACGCCGACGTACGGACTCACGCGCGGCGCCGGGTGCAGCGGCTTCTTCAGGAACAGCGCCGTGGGCAGCGTCAGCTGCGAGCGCGGGCCGATGCGCAGCGGCAGCTCGAGCTCGAGCTCGAGCCAGCCGGGCACGAGCACGCGCTCGACGAAGACTCCCAGCAGCAGGTCCGGCTGCGCTGGCGCCTCGGCGAGCTCGGCTGGCGCGACGCCGCCGAGCTCGAGCCCGATCAGGTCGGGGCGCTCCTCGTGGACGCGCGCGTGTGCAGGGGCGGCGAGCGACACGAGCACGAGCGCGGCGAGCATCGTCGCGCGGCAACGTCGACGTCGCGCGCGGGGTTACCCGTGCGGACGCGCGCCGGGGCTCAGCCCTGGCGAGGATGCGCGACGAGTGCCCGTCAGCATCCGCGGACAGTCGCTCAGGCGACCACGTCGTCGCCGCCGGCCTCGTCGGCGCCGGCGACCTCGCGCAGCAGCGATGCCAGCGTGCGGCACACGTCGGTGGTCGTGATGATGCCGGCGAGCTTGCCGTGCTTGGTCACCAGCGCCGAGCCGATGTGGCGCTGGGCCAGCTCGTCCGCGATGCGATCGAGTCGCTCGTCGACCTCGACCACGTAGGGATCGCGCGAACAGATCGCCCACACCGACAGCGGCACCGTGCGCTCGCGACCTGCGAGCACGCCGTCGCTCACACCGATGTCGCGCGCCGAGACGATGCCGGCGAGCTTGCCGGCGTGCATCACCGGCAGGTGGTGGATGCCGTGCTGCGCCATCATCGCTTGCGCGACCTCGACCGTGTCCTCGGCCGCGATGGCGTAGGGGAACGGAGTCATCACGGCGATCGCGGCGGGGATGCGGCGGGTCACGCGGTGAGCATCGATCGAAAACCCCGGTCGCGCCAGCGCGGGCGGGCGGCAACGACTGCGCGCCGCGGCGGTCGCCGGTGTGGCCGCGGCCGCGCCGCGCGGGTCAGAACAGGCCCGAGCCGGCCCCGAACGGCGGGCGCTCGGGCCCGGCCTGGTCGAACGCGAACACGTGCGAGATCGGGTCGCGCTCGTGCGCGCGCGCGTCGGCGTTGTGTCGCGCGTGCTCGTGCCACAGCGCGAAGGCCTCGTCGATGTCCGCCAGCCGGGGATCGTCGGGCGTGGTGCACAGGTGCTCGGCCATGAGTCGCCGCCGCAGATCCGCGGCGAGGCCGGCATCGACGACCGCGGCGTTGAGCTCGGCCTCGGTGCGGAAGCCGCGATCGTTGATGTTGGCGCTGCCGACGGTGAACCACACGTCGTCGATCAGCATGACCTTCGCGTGCACGTCCACCGGCACCCATCGGCGCCCGCCCTGCGCCGCATCGGCCGCGACCTGCAGGCGGCTGGGGCGGAACTCCGGCCGCGCGACCCGGATCGCCGCGACGGTCTTGGCGGTGTAGTAGCCGCTGGGATCGAGGAACGTGATCTCGCCCTCGGCGATGGGCCACGCGACCACGACCAGGTGCAGGCGTGGGTTGCGTTGGATCGCCGCGGCCAGCAGGCCACCGAGCTCGGGGCTGCGGAAGTACTGGTTCTCGATGTAGATGTACTTGCGCGCGTTGGCGATGGCGCGGCGATAGACCGCGAGCACGCCGTGTTCGCCGTCGGGCGTGGTGCGGACGATCTGCACCCAGGTGTCGCCGCGTCGCGGCTGCTGCGGCGGCTGGGGCAGCGGCGAGGGCGGTTCGACGCCCAGGCGCGTGCGCACGCGATCGACCAGGCGCGTGCTCCACTGCTGCGCTCGCGCAGCGCACGACTGTCGCCAGCGCTCGGCGAAGTTCGCCATCAGATCGCCGACCGCCGGCCCCTCGATGCGCACCATGAGATCGTGCCGCGGCAGGAACGGCGGCAGCCGTCGGCGCTGCACGGCCTCCTCGCGCGACCAGCCGTCGCTGCGGTGGGGGAAGCGGCGCGGCTCCCAGGCCTCGTGCGCGATGGTGTCCCAGTCGTTCTCCTTGAGGTTCATGCCGCCGCAGTAGCCCACGCGGCCGTCGATGGTCATCGTCTTCTGGTGATAGCTGCCGGTGAGCCCGGGGTAGTCCTGCTCGAGCACGTCGATGCCGTCGCGCCCGCGCCAGAACCACCGCCGCATCCACCGATCCATGATCGGCGTGAAGACCATGCCCCAGATGAGCAGACGGACGTGCGCGCCGGCGCTGGCGCGGCGCTCGAGCGTGGCGCCCAGGGTGTTGCGCTCGCGCGCGTCGGGCTCGGCCAGCGCGAGCGACCGCGGCCGCCGCAGCTCGGTGTCGGGGCGGCACATCCACGTCGCGATCTGGATCTCGCCGGTGGCCTGCTCGAGGTCGTCGGCGACGCGGCCCCAGGCTTGCTCGCCGTCGACCAGCACCTCGACCGCGTTGCCGCCGCGCGGCGGCGGCTGCTGGCCCGGCGGCACCGCGGCGGCGGGCTCGTCGGTGGGCTCGACGCCGTGGCTCGCGTCGCCGTGCGCGAACCAGTCGTAGACCACGATGCGATTGCTCGCGCCGCCGGGGCCGTCGCCCAGCGCGACGCAGAAGCGGATCTCGTCGCGGGTGTGTTCGGCGGTCATCGCATCAGCTCCCGTGCGCTCGCACCAGCTGCGTCACGGTCTCGTCGTCGAGCGCGCCGGTCACCGACAGTCGTTGCTGTCGCTGGAACCGCTCGATGGCCGACTTCGTCATCGGGCCGAGCTCGCCGTCGACCGGGCCCGAGTACACGTGCAGATGGTTGAGGCGCTCCTGCGCGCCGGCGACCGTGTGCGCCGGCGGCAGCGCGTCGAACGCGAGCGCGAAGCGTCGGAACGCGACCACCAACGTGCCGCCGCGGGCGCCCGCGGGCACCGCGACGGCGAGGCGGCCGTCACCGTCGAGCGTGCCGCGCTGCTCCGCGCCGCCGTCGAACGACAGCGCGTACTCGCGGCCGCCCAGCGGCGCGCCGGTGCTGTCCGCCAACACGAGGTTGAGCCAGCGCTCGGGCTCGGCCATCGCGGGCGATGGTGGCAAAGCCCGCTCTCACGCGCCAGCGCGCGCACGCTGGCCGAATGGCCACCCGCGTCGTCGCGACGCGATCACGGCCGCGGCGGGCGTGCGCGCTCGGGCGGAGGCAGCAGGCCCGCGACCTCGTCCGCGCTCAGGTCGCGCCAGCGTCCCCGCGGCAGCTCGCCGAGCTCGATGTGCATGATGCGGATGCGTCGCAGCGCGATGACGTCGTGGCCCAGCGCCGCGCACATGCGGCGGATCTGCCGGTTGAGCCCCTGTGTGAGCACGACGTGGAACGACTGCGGCCCGCTGCGCCACACCCGACACGGTCGCGTGCGCGCGTCGCCGAGGTCGACGCCGGCGGCCATGCGCAGCAGGAACTCGTCGCTGACGCGGCTGCCGATGTGGACCACGTACTCCTTCTCGTGGCCGTGCTCGACCCGCAGCACCTCGTTGACGATGTCGCCGTCGTTGGTGAGCAGGATCAGCCCCTCGGAGTCCTTGTCGAGCCGGCCGATGGGGAAGATGCGCTCGTGATGCGCGACGAAGTCGACGATGTTGCCGCGCACGTGTCGCTCGGTCGTGCAGGTGATGCCGCGCGGCTTGTTGAGCGCGATGTAGACCGGGCTGTGCTGCTTGCGCGAGGGTCCGACCGCGGCGCCGTCGACCTGCACGACGTCGTCGGGCTGGACCTGGGTGCCCAGCACCGCGACCACGCCGTTGACGGTGACGCGGCCCTCGGCGATGAGCGTGTCGGCGACCCGCCGCGACCACGCGCCGGTCTCGCTCAGGTACTTGTTGAGCCGCATCGTGCCGGCCCAGGGTAGCAGCCCCGGGCGCCCGGGCTGCTACCCTGGTGCCGCGGGCCCGCGGCCCGCACGCCTCGCATGGAGCCGCTGCGCATCCTCCTGCTCACGCCGCCGATGACGCAGGTCAACACGCCGTACCCCGCGACGGCCTACCTGACCGGTTGCCTGCGACGGCACCTGGGCCCCGCGCGCGCGACGGTGGCGCAGCACGACGCGGGCCTGTCGTTGTTCCTGCGGTTGTTCAGCGGCGAGGGCCTGCAGCGCGTGCTCGCGGCGCTGCCACGGCGCAGCGACAGCGCCGCGGTCGCGCACCTGCGGCACCACGGCGCGCGCATCGTCGCGCTCGTCGATCCGGTGGTGGCGCTGCTGCAGGGCCGCGATCCCAGCCTCGCGCTGCGCATCGTCGGTCGCGAGCTGCTGCCCGAGGGCGGTCGCTTCGCGGCGCTGCAGGGCGACGACGACGACGATCCCCTGGCGTGGGCGTTCGGTCAGCTCGGCGTGCTCGATCGCGCCAAGCACCTGGCGAGCCTGTTCATCGACGACATCGCCGACGCCATCCGCGACGGCATCGACGCCGACTTCGAGCTGTCGCGCTACGGCGAGCGCCTGGCCGCGTCGGCGCCCAGCTTCGCGCCGATCCGCGCGGCGCTGGATCGGCCGCCGACCCTGGTCGACACCATGGTCGACGAGATCGCCGACGCGTTGGCGCGCGAGCACCAGCCGCAGCTGGTGGGGCTCACCGTGCCGTTTCCCGGCAACCTGCTCGGTGCGCTGCGGCTGGCCCGGCGCCTGCGCGCGGCCGCACCGTCGCCGGTTGTGGCGCTGGGCGGCGGCTACGTCAACACCGAGCTGCGCGAGCTGGCCGAACCAGCGCTGTTCGATCTGGTCGACTACGTCACGCTCGACGACGGCGAGCGCCCGCTGCTGGCGTTGATCGAGCACCTGCGCGATCCCAGCGCGCCGCTGCTGCGCACGATGGTGCGCGAGGCCGGGCGCGTGGTCGTGCGCACCGACCCGTCGCTGCACGACCTGCCGATGCCCGAGACCGGCACGCCGTGCTACGACGGCCTCGCGCTCGATCGCTACGTGTCGCTGGTCGAGATGCTCAATCCCATGCACCGGCTGTGGTCGGACGGGCGGTGGAACAAGCTGACGGTGGCCCACGGCTGCTACTGGAAGAAGTGCAGCTTCTGCGACGTGACGCTCGACTACATCGCGCGCTACGAGCCCGCGGCCGCGTCGCTGCTGCACCAGCGCGTCGTCGAGCTGGTCGAGCAGACCGGATCGCGCGGCTTCCACTTCGTCGACGAGGCCGCGCCGCCGGCGGGGTTGCGCGCGCTGGCCGAGCGGTTGGTCGAGCACGGGCCGGTCATCACGTGGTGGGGCAACATCCGCTTCGAGAAGGCCTTCACGCCCGAGCTGGTGGGATTGCTGGCGCGCTCGGGCTGCGTCGCGGTCAGCGGCGGGCTCGAGGTCGCCTCCGATGCGCTGCTGGCCCGCATGAACAAGGGCGTGACCGTGGCCCAGGTCGCGCGGGTGACCCACGCGTTCACCGAGGCCGGCATCATGGTCCACGCCTACCTGATGTATGGCTTCCCCGGCGAGACCGTGCAGGACACCGTCGACGCGCTCGAGCGCGTGCGGCAGCTGTTCGCGGCGGGCTGCGTGCAGTCGGCGTTCTGGCACCGCTTCGCCGCCACCGCCCACAGCCCCATCGGCCGCGCGCCGCAGCAGTTCGGCATCCGCCTGCGCGAGGGGCCGCCGAGCCGCTTCGCGCGCAACGAGCTCGCGTTCGAGGATCCGGTCGGCACCGATCACGACGCGCTCGCACCGGGGCTGCGCGCCGCGATCTACAACTACATGCACGGGCTCGGGCTCGACGAGGACGTGCGCAGCTGGTTTCGCGCGGACGGCCGGCGCGGCGTGAAGGTGCCGCGCACGCAGGTGCCGGCCGACTTCGTCGCGCGCGCGCTCGTGGGCGAGCCGACCGCGCGCGGCGGCCGTCACGTCAGCGATCGCGGATGACCAGCTCGGCGCGGCCGAGCCAGCGCACGCAGGCGTTGACCACCGCGGCGTCGTCCTCGAAGCCCAGCTCCGAGTCGAGGTCGGACTCGCCGTCGTCGTCGAGCACGTAGTACTCGACCGCGGCGTGGACGACCGCACGTTGCTCCTCGTCGAACTGGTCCCAGTCGCCCAGCAGACGCTCGAGCCGCTCGGTGATGGCCTCGGACAGCGCCACGTCGACGCCGCTGCGCTGGGCCGCGGCCGAGTCGACGTCCGCGGTCTGCCGCGACAGCCGGTTGCGCAGGTGCTCCAACACCGCGGGCGCCTGGGGGTATAGGCGCGCGAACGATCGCCGCGCGGCGCGGGGCAGCGACGACAACAGTGCGGCAGGAACCTCGCGCATGACCGTCCGAGCGTAGCAGGATCACGCTGGCGGTGTCGCGGCGAGCCAGCCCGCGACCTCGTCGTCCAGGTCGCGGGCGACCTCGGGGTCGCGTGCGCGCAACAGTGCCGCGGCCTGCCGTGCCAGCGCGACGACCTCGTCGGTGTGCTCGCCCCGGTGCCAGCGTGCCTGCGCCAGGTACATCGCGATGTCGCCCCGCAGCGAGGGATCGGGCGGGGCGGGGTTGTCGTGCCACAGCGCGGTCAGCAGCGTCACCGCCTCGTCGTCGCGGTGGGCGTCGAGCAGCGCGGCCGCGGTGACGATGTCGATCGCGAGCGCGTCGGGGTGATCGTCGGCATGCTGCGCACGGTAGATCGCGCGCGCGCGTGCCAACAGCGGCAGCGCGCGATCGGGCTCGCCGCGCATGCGGACGGCATCGCCCAACATGTACAGATACGCGGCGTACTCGACGTGGTCGACGCCGTAGTTGGCCTCGACGGCCGCCAGCGCGCGGCCCAACGCGGCCTCGGCCTCGTCCCAGCGCTGCAGGCCCGCGAGCAACCGTCCCAGCATGCCGCTCGTCCGCGCCAGCTCGACGTACTCGGGGGCGCTGAGCCGCTCGAGTGTCGCGAGCGCCTGCATCGTGGTGTCGACCGCGGCCTGTTGCGCGCCCAGCAGCTCGAACGCCATCGCCAGCTGCGACAGCAGCACCGCGGCATCGACCTGCTGCATGCCCGCGGTCGCGGCCTGGATCGCGATCGCGCGGTGGAGGATCGGCAGCGCCGCCGCGCCATCGCCCCGCATCAGCAGCGTGATCGCGAGCGTGCTCAGCGGGGGCACCAGCGCGCCGTGCATGGGCCCGATGCGCTGCTCGACCTGTTCGATCGCGCGCCGTGAGGCCCGCTCGGCGGCGTCGTAGTGGCCCGCGGCCTGCTCGATGCTCGCGAGGGTGTACAGCGCGGCGACCAGCACGTCGCTGGCGGGCGGGACCTGCGGTTCGATCTCGGCGATCGCCGCCGCGAGCCGCTGCGCGGGCACGTCGATCGCGGTGCCCGCGTCGAGCTCCGTCTGCGCGAGCAGGCGTTCGACCTCGAGTCGGCCCAGCGGATCGTCGTCGGCGCGCTCGAGCGCGACCATGGCGTGGCGCGCGTGCTCGCGTGCCCGCAGCGGCTCGGCGGTGACGTGGCCGCGCAGGTACACCAGCTGGGTGTGCGCCGCCGCCAGCATGGCGTCGTCGCCCAGTGCGGTCGCCTCCAGCGCGACCGCATCGAGCAGCCCACCGACCTCGGCGGCGTGGCTGCGGGGATCGAGCGCCAGCGCGACGGCCATGCGCGCACGGACGCGCAGGCCCGCGTCGTCGAGCGCGAGCGCGTCCAGCCAGGCCGCGCGTGCGACCGACTCGGCCTCGGTGATGCGCGCGGCGGCGGCCAGCGCCCGCGCGGCCGCGATGCGACGATCGACCGCCGCGACCGCGGCATCGACGACCGCGGCGCCGCGGCGCGCGAGCGCGGCGTCGTCACGGCAGCGCGACAGCGCGGGCAGGCGATCGAGCAGCGCAGGCACG
>JAIBBS010000102.1 GCA_019694555.1 Nannocystaceae bacterium | reverse complement strand
CGCGCTCGCCTCGCTGTTGCTCGCACTCGCACCGGACCCGGTCGCCGGCGCGGCCGTGGCGTGCAACGCCGAGGCCGCGGCGTCGGCCCAGCCCGACGCGGGGGCGCCACGCGGCCGCCGTTCCAAGCGTCGCGGCAGCCGCAGCGCCGCCGCGACCCCGGCCGCGCCGGTGGGCGTGCCGGGCCAGCCCGGCGAGTGCGTCGACGCGACGCTGCAGGAGCAGCTGCTGGCCAAGCGCCGCTTCCGACTCACGCGCGACCGCCTGTTCGTCAAGGCGCTGCGCCACGAGCTCACGCTGATGGGCGGCTACTACGTCAGCGACCTGTTCGACGCGACCTTCACGCTCGGCGGCACGTACACCTTCTTCATGTCCGAGAACTTCGGCACCGAGCTGTCGGTGTCGTGGTCGCGGCTGCGCTCGAGCACGCTCGACACCATCGAGAGCGCCAACAACTTCGCGCTGGATCTCGGTCGCCCCGACATCGTGCGCGCGTTCGGCAGCCTGACGTGGTCGCCGCTGTACGGCAAGCTGCGGCTGGTCGCAGCGTCGATCTGGCGCTACGACCTGTACTTGCTCGCGGGCCCCGGCGTGGTCGTGGATCCGGTGAGCTTCGGTGCCGCGGGCAACTTCGGCGTGGGCGTGCGCGTGTTCCTGCATCGCGCCGTCGCGCTGCGCTTCGAGCTCCGCGACTACCTCTACCGCCAGGAGCTGCTGTCCAAGGCCTACTACGTCAACGACGTCGCGTTCACCACCGGGCTGAGTGTGCTGCTGCCCACGAGGAACTGACCATGGTCCGCCGCCGCCACGCCCTCGCCCTCGCGCTGCTGTGCGCCCCTGCGCTGGTCCCCACCGCCGTGGACGCGGCGCCGTCGAAGCCCGCCGCGGTCAAGCCCGAGCCGGCCCCGGGCAAGACCGAGCCGATCAAGCCCGAGCCGGCCAAGGCCGAGCCGGGCAAGACCGAGCCCACGCCGGGCGATCCGAAGACCGGGCCCGGCACCGAGCCGCCGCCCGACGATCCGCTGCCGGTCGATGCGCCGCCACCGGGCGACGAGCCGCCGCCGGAGCCCAGCGCGACTGCGACGGTGGATGCGGCCGCGGTCGCGGCGTTGCAGCAAGACGCGCGAGCGCTGCGCGACGCGCTGTTCAAGGCCCGCGGTCGCGTCTCGCTGGTGGCCTCGAAGCTCTTCACCACCCGCGTGGCGTTGCAGCTGCGCAGCAACGTCGAGCGCTTCTACGAGGTCACCGATCTGACGCTGCGCGTCGATGGTGCGCCGGTCTACGTGCAAGAGAAAGGTTTGCCGAAGACCGACGGCGATCTCTTCGAGGTCTTCGCCGCGCCCGGATCGCACGAGCTGGCGCTATCGGCCAACCTGGTGGCCCGTAGGGATGCGACCTACAAGATCCGGATCGACTACGCGGTGTGGTTCGCGGTCGATGCCAACATGCGGGTTTCCTCGAAGCTGCAGCTGCGCGAACATGGCAACATGTGGCGCTTCGCGAGCAAACGTCGCGGTGCGAGCGACGTGCGGCTGCGGCTGCGCGCGGTGAGCAAGCCGCTCGACAAGGGTCGCCGCGGCAAGGCCAGCGCGGGCGCGAGCGTGGGCGCGAGCGCGGGGGGCAAGGCCAAGTGATCGCGTCGCTGTGGCTCGCGCTCGCGATCGCGGCGCCTGCGACCGCGCCGGTCGAGGACGGCGCGAGCGAGACCCCGCCGGTGGCGACCGACGACGCGCCCGCGACCGACGAGGACGCCGGCACGCCGACGCCCGAGCCCACGCGCACCGAGGCCGCCGCACCCACGCTGCTCGATCCACGTCTGGCCGAGCGCTACGCCCAGCTGGCCAAGGCCGGGCTCGCCGACGATCGCGAGGCCACGCTCGAGCAGTACACCGCCGCGCTCGCCGGCGCCCAGGATCGCTACGTCCGCGGCGACGTGCTCGGCAGCGCGTTGGCGCTGTACGAGCTGGTCAGCCACCCGCGCTACGAGGCCTTCGCCGAGACCCCCGAGGCCAGCTCCGCGCGCTACCACCTGGGCATGGCGCTGACGGCCTGGGGCGCCGAGGCCACCGCGCAGGCCGCGTTCGCCGGCGTGATGGCGCGCGGCACCGACGATCCCTACTTCACGCCGGCGCTGCGACGCCACGTCGACCTCGCGCTCGCGAGCAAGGACTTCGTGCTGGGCCTGGCGGAGCTGGATCGCAGCCTCGCGCCGCAGGGCAAGCGCCTCGCGCTGGGCGAGGACGACACCGACGAGCGCGACTACCTCGCCGCGCGCGCGGCGATGCAGCAGGGCGAGCTCGATCTGGCGCTCGAGCGCTTCGCCGCGGTCGGCCCGCGCAGTCGCTTCCACACCGCCGCGCGCTACCTGCAGGGCGTCGTGTTCGCGCAGCGCAAGCAGTTCCGCAAGGCCGAGTCCGCGTTCTGCGACGTGCTCGGCGGCAAGGACCAGCAGCTGTCGGCCTACTACGTCGATCGCCGCTACTTCCCGGTCCGCGACCTCGCGCAGCTGGGCCTGGGCCGCATCGCCCACGAGGAGCGGCGCAACGATCACGCCTTTTACCACTACTTCAGCGTGCCGCAGGATTCCGACGAGCTCGCGCACGCGCTGTTCGAGTCCGCGTGGACCATGGCCGAGGCCGGCGAGTACGCGGTCGCGCGCGATCTGCTCGCGGAGCTCCGCGAGCGCTTCCCCGACGCCGCGCAGGCGGTCGAGGCGCGGCTGCTGGCCGCGCTGCTGATGCTCTACGACTGCGACTTCCGCGAGGCCGAGGCCGAGTTCACGCGCTTCATCGACGAGCTCGCGCCGGTGGGCGATCACATCGAGGAGATCCGCAAGGACCCCGAGCGACTGCTGGCGCTGCACCGCGAGCTGTCGCGGCTGCGCGGCGGCGACGATTTCGCCGGCGAGCTCGCCGAGCATCGCCTGCTGTTGTCGATGATGGACGAGGATCCGACCTACGCGCGGCTGGGCCACCAGGCCCAGGTGTTGCGCGCCGAGGCCGAGTTCGCCGACGCGCTCGGTGGCGAGCTGCGCCGGCTCACCGCGCAGCTGAAGCAGACGCCGACCGCGTCGCGCCGCGACCCCGAGGGCGACGCGCTCGACGTGCTCGCCGAGGCCGACCGCCTGCAGCGCGGCGTCGGCGGGCTCGAGGCCCAGATCCGCGCCGCGCAGCAGGCCGGCGCCGACCCGGCCGCGATCGCACCGCTGGTCGAGGAGTCCAAGGCGCTGCGCGAGCGCGTGCGGGTGCTGCGACAGGGCGCGACCACGCTGCTGCTCGAGGGCCCTGCGATCGGCAATGCCCGCACCGGCGATCTCGCCGAGGCGCTCACCGACGAGGGCCGCTTCATCCTGGGCCTGCGCACGCAGGCGCTGACGATGGCCGATCGCATCGACGTGCAGGCCGCGGCGGTCGCCGCCGATCGCCTGCGCAAGCTCGCCTTTCGCATCGACGACATGCTCGGCGAGGCCCGCATGGGCCGCATCGACGCGGTGCTCGGGGCCAAGAAGAAGCTCGAGATCGAGGTCCGCGACATGGCCGCCGGGCGCTTCCCGCCCGAGCTGTTCGGCAAGCTGCAGATCGAAGGCGTCGTCGGCGACGACGAGGAGTTCTGGCCCTACGAGGGCGAGTACTGGGCCGACGAGTACGAGGGCTACCGATGACACGCACGGCGGTCGCGCTCGCACTCGCGTTGGCGGCCTCGCCCGCCGCGGCCGCGCCGGGGCGCACCGCGCCGGCCGAGCGCAGCGCGAGCCGTGGCGCGTCGGCGACCGCCAAGCCCGCGCGCAGCGACGACGACGACGGTGCCGGCAAGCGCAAGCGCGGCAAGGCCAAGCGCGGCAGCAAGGACGCCGCCGATCAGCCGCCGCCGCTGACCTCGTACCAGCTCGAGCTCGAGCTGACCAAGCGCGAGGGTCAGATCACCGTCGATCGCAAGCGGGGCATCGCGCTGCTCGAGGAGTTCATCACCAAGCACGCCGACAACCGCGCGATGCCCGAGGCGCTGTACCGCCTCGCCGCGCTGTACTGGGAGCGCTCGCAGGAGCGCTTCCTGACCGCGATGGAGACCTGGGCCGACGCCGTCGATGCCTGCCGCGACGCGCCCGAGACCTGCCCCGACGGGCCGCCGGCCGAGCCCGCGCTCGACCTCGCCGACTCGCAGGGCCTGTACGTGCGGCTCATCCGCGACTACCCCGCGTTCCGCAAGCTCGACACCGTCCGCTACCTCTACGCGTTCTCGCTGCGCGACCAGGGCAAGACCGAGGAGGCCCAGGCGCAGTTCTGGGCCATCATCCAAAAGCACCCCAGCTCGACCTTCGTGCCCGACTCGTGGCTGGCGATCGGCGACCACCGCTTCTACGCCAGCAACGACTGGAACGGCGCGCTCGAGGCCTACGGCCACGTTCTCGATCACCCGGCCAGCGATGCCTACGCGATGGCGCTGTTCAAGACCGCGTGGTGCAACTGGAAGCTGGGCAACAGCGCCGAGGCGGTCAAGCGCTTCAAGCAGGTGCTCGATCAAGGCGGCTCGCCCGACACCGACGAGGCCGGCCGCAAGCGCCTGGCCGACCTGCGCGAGGAGGCGCTCGAGTACCTCGTGCAGGTGCTGTCCGAGGACGAGAAGAACACGCCCAAGGACATCTACGACTTCCTCGCGTCGATCGACGGCTCGCAGTACTCGCGCAAGGTGCTGGTGCGCCTGGGCGAGGCCTACGAGGCGCAGACCCGCTACGACAAGTCGGTGCCGACGTGGCGCTTCCTCATCGAGCTCGACGCCAAGCACGTCGACGCCGCCGACTTCGAGCTGCACGTGGTCGCGGGCCTGCGCGGCGACGGCAAGCTGCCCGCGGCGCTCGACGAGCTCGGCATCATCCACGAGCGCTACGGCCTGGGCACGCCGTGGGCCAAGACCAACCCCAAGGCCGCGAAGAAGGCCGCGGGCGAGGCCTCGGCGCTGCTGTTCGACTTCGGGCGCTCGATCCACGAGGGCGCGCAAGCGGCCGAGAAGGACACCAAGGTACCCGACAAGGAGCGCTACGCCCTCGCCGCGCGCGCCTACGACGACTTCATCACGCGCTATCCCAGCGAGCCCAACGCGGTCGAGGTCTCGTACCTGACCGGCGACATCTACTTCTTCAAGCTCGGCCAGGCCGAGCGCGCCGGTGATGCGTACCTGCGCGTCGGCGAGTCGGCGCCGGTGGGGCCGCTGCATCACGACGCGTTGCTCGCGGCCATCGGCGCGTACGAGCAAGCGATGGCGCAGGCGCCCGCGGCCGCGCCACCGGTCGCGGACGTCAAGCCGGAGACCAAAGCCGGCGAGACCAAAGCCGGCGAGACCAAGCCCGGCGAGACCAAGCCCGGCGAGACCAAACCCGGCGAGACCAAGCCCGACGAGAGCACGCCCGACGCCGCCGCCGGCGATCGCTACAGCGTGCTCGAGCGCAAGTTCATCCGCGCCGTCGATCTGTTCTCCGCGCTGTTCCCCGAGGACGAGCAAAACGGCGCGGTGCTGTACTCGCTGGGCGAGTTCTTCCACAACCGCGGCGACTACGACGGCGCAGTGCAGCGCTTCGGCAAGGTCGTGGTCGACTATCCCAACGACGCCAACGCCGGTGCCGCCGGCGATCGCATCCTCGAGAGCCTGCAGAAGGCCGAGGACTACGACACCATCGAGCTGTGGGCGGGCAAGCTCAAGGGCACCAAGTCCTTCGCCGCGCCCGAGGAACAGCAGCGGCTCGATCGCATCATCGTCGACAGCCTGCTCAAGCAGGGCGACACCTTGGTCGATCGCGGCTACGCGGCGCGCGGCGCCAGCTACTACCTGCGCGTCGCGGCCGAGTATCCCAAGCACGACAAGGCCCCGCTCGCGCTCGCCAACGCCGGCGCCGCGCTCGAGCGCGCGAAGAAGCCCCAGGCCGCGACCGAGGTCTACGAGCGCGTGGCCAAGGAGTATCCCCAGTCGCCGCAGGCGGCCGAGGCCACCTTGGTGGTGGCGCGCGTGTTCGAGAACATGGGTGACTACGAGCGCGCGGCGCAGCGCTACGACGGGCTCATCGATCGCTATCCCAAGCACAAGGGTCGCGCCGACGCGCTGTACAACGCCGGCGTGCTGTACGAGGGCCTGGGGCGCACCAAGCTCGCGGCCGCGCGCTACGCCGCGTACGCCAAGCAGTACCCCGGCGAGAAGGACAGCCTGCAGGTCGAGCTGCGCGCGGGCATGGTCCAGGCCCGCGCGGGCGAGCACAAGGCCGCGGTCGCGACGTTGTCGAAGTTCGTCGATCGCCACGGCAGCGCGCCCGAGGCGGTCGAGGCCAACACGCAGCTGGGCAAGTCGTTGCTCGCGCTGGGCAAGCTCAAGGACGCCGACAAGGCCCTGGCCAAGGCCGCCAAGGCCGGCCGCGGCGCCGAGGGCCGTGCCCGCATCGCCGGCGCCGAGGCGCGCTACCTGCAGGGCGAGATCATCTACCGCGAATTCGAGGCGCAGAAGCTCGACCCCAAGCCGGCCAAGCTCGGCGCCAGCCTCGAGCGCAAGGCCAAGCTGCTGGCGCAGGCCAAGGACGTCTACCTCGACGTGCTCGCGTACTCGACCGCGGAGTGGACCACCGCAGCGCTGTTCCGCATCGGCCAGTCGTACGAGCTGTTCGCCAAGGGCCTGCGCGACTACCCGATCCCGACCGCGCTGACGCAGGCGCAGCAAGACGAGTACGCCGAGCAGCTCGACACCTTCGCGCTCGCGTTCGAGGAAGAGGCCATCGGCGCGTACAAGAACGGCTACCAGCGCGCGATGGAGCTGGGCATCTACAACGGCTACACCAAGCGCATCCGCGAGGCGCTGGGCCGGCTCTCGGCGCAGGAGTTCCCGCCCATCGCCGAGATCGGCTCCGATCTGCGCGTGGCCGAGGGTGGCTCGAGCGCGCAGGCGATCCGGAGGCTGTCGCGATGAAGCCGGCACGCGCGCTGCTGCTCGCCTGCGGGCTCGCGTCGCTGGGCGCGTGCAAGACGCGGACGCCCGCGAACGCGACCGCACCGACCACGGCGGTCAGCGCCAGCGCGCGGCAGACCTTCGAGGCCGCGGTCGCGAAGATGGAGGCCGGCGCGGCCGAGTACGACGACGCCATCGCGAAGTTCAAGGCGGCGATCGCCGCGGAGCCCAAGCTGTGGGAGGCCTGGCTCGACATCGGTGTGATCGAGCTACGTCGCGCCCGACTCGGCGAGGCTGCGCGCGCGCTCGAGAAGAGCCTGGAGATCTACGCCAGCCCCGAGGTGCTCGACGCGCTCGGCGAGGTCTACGTGCGCCAGGGCAAGGTCAAGCGCGCGGTGTCGCTGTACGAGCAGGCGCTGCGCAAGCACCCCGGTGACGTACGCCTGCGCAACGCGTTGGCGGCGGCGCTGCGCCGCGCCGGTCGCCTCGACGAGGCCGAGGCCGAGTGCCGCGCGATCCTGGGCGAGCACGCCTTCGATCCGGCCGCGTACGCGACCCTGGGCGCGATCAAGATCGACCGCGGCCAGCTCGACCTCGCGGAGCTGCTGCTCAACAAGGGCCTCGCGCGCCACCCCGATCACCCGCTGCTGCTGACGAACCTGGGGCTGGTGGCGCTGCGCCGCGGCGACGACCAGACCGCGTTCGCGCTGTTCGACAAGGCCAGCGCGCGAGATCCGGGCTACGTGGTCGGGCGTCTCAACAAGGCCGCGCTGTTCCTGGGCGCGGGCGACCACAAGCGCGCCAAGTCGGAGCTCGACGCCGTGCTGCAGATCGAACCCGGAAACACCGACGCACTCCTGGGCCTGGGCACCTGCACCCGGCTCGCGGGCGACATCGCGGGCGCTCGCCAGGCCTGGCAGCGCGTCATCGAGATCGACGCCGACCACCCCGCGGCACACTTCAACCTCGCGGTGCTCGAGATGGACTTCGCCGAGCAGCCGGCCGCCGCGCGCAAGCACCTGGAACGGTACCTGCAGGTCACCGGCGGCGACGGTCCCGAGGCGGCCGCCGCGAAGGAACGACTCGCCCTGCTCGACAGCATGGCCCCGAAGAAAGGCGGCGGAGGATGACGAACGCGACGCTTGTGACCCTCGCGACCCTGCTGTGCATGGCCGCCCCCGCGCGTGCGCCCAAACCCGCCGCCAAGCCGGCTGGGGCGCCTGCGAGCGCATCGGCGACCGCGCCGAGCAAGCCGGCGCCGCCGGCCGCGGCACCGGCGACCGCGGCCAAGCCCGCACCCGCCGCCGCCGATGGTGCGCGCCCTGCCCCCGGCGCCGCAGCGCCGGCGACCGCGGACACGGCCCCCCCGTCGACGGGGCCCGCGAGCCCCAGCGACGAAGGCGGCGAGGACGTCACCCGCTACACCTTCACCGGCCTCGACATCGAAGGCGAGCTGCGCACGCCCGCGCTGCTGCAGTTCCTCGCGCGCATCGGCGGCGAGTTCGAGACCGTCGGCATCCCGCACCGCAGCTTCATGCCCGAGCTCGCACAGACCGTGGCACAGGACGCACTGTAGTGGCCAACCGCTCGACACCTTCGACCTACGTCACCCGCGTCGTGCTCGCGCTCGGCCGCTCGGTCGTGCACGAGGCGTCGGTGACCAAGGCTGGCTCGCTCACCGTCGGTCACGGCCACGGCTGCGACTTCGTGCTGCCGATCGCACCCGCGGTCGCGCGCACGGCCCTGGTCGCGGGCGGCTCGCTGCACCTGCCCGCGGGCTTCGATGGTCGGCTCGTGCTCGCGGGCACCGAGCACGACGTCGCGTCGCTGCGCGAGTCCGGCAAGACCAAGGTCGCGCTCTCGCCCGAGGACTGGGGCGTGCTGTGGCTGCGCGAGCGCCCCGACCTGCGCCTGGTGGTGCTGCAGGTCACCCGCGAGTCGCTGCCGCCGATGCCCGGCGACGGCGCGAACCGGCCGCTGTTCGCGAGCCTGGCGCTCTCGGCCGTGGCGATGGGCCTGCTGCTGGGCATCGCGTACCTGCGCTACGACCCCGAGCGCCACCACCTCGAGCTCGAGCAGCTCGACGAGCGCATCACCCGGGCGATGTTCAACGATCCGCCGCGCGACCCACCGCCGGAAGAGGACACGCCGATCACCGGCGACGAGGACAAGCCCGCCGAGAAGCCGCGCAAGCGCGCCGGCGGCCCCGAGGGCACCTTCGGTCGTCCCGACAAGGTCGGGCGCAGCAACATCCCCAAGACCGACGCGACCACCTCGACCAACGCGACCAACGTCGGCCTGGTCAAGGAGCTCAACGTGCTCGCGCAGACCGACACGATGGCCGACCTGCTGTCGGTCGGCGGCCAGATCAGCGGCACCGACACCGGTCCGCTGGTGGTCGGCGCCGGCACCTTCGGCATGTCGACCCGCGGCAGCGGTCAGGGCGGCGGTGGCGACGGCGAAGGCGTCATCCACGGCACCGCGAACGTCGACATGGGCGGCAGCGGCACCGACGCGCGCCGTCGCACGGTCAAGGGCAAGTCCGGTCCGAAGGAGAAGCAGGTCTCGGTGCAGACCGGCACCGCGCGGGTCAAGGGTCAGCTCAGCAAGGAGCTCATCGACAAGGAAGTCCGCCGTCACCGCGCGCAGATCGGGTTTTGTTACAACAAGCAGCTCGCGCGCCAGCCCGATCTGTCGGGCAAGGTCTCGCTGCAGTGGATCATCCGCCTCGACGGCTCGGTCACGGGCGCCAAGGTCAAGAGCAGCTCGCTCAACAACGGTGACGCCGAGAGCTGCATGGTCCGCGCGCTGCAGAACTGGCGCTTTCCCAAGCCCGAGGGCGGCGTCGTCGAGGTCGAATACCCGTTCGTGTTCGATACCGAGTGAGGCGAAGAGCACCGACAAGGGGGCAGCATGGCACCGCGATCGCATCGACAGCAGCTTCGTTTCGGCAGCGCCACCGCGCTGCTGTGGGCGTCGCTCGGCGGCTGCAACAACCCCGCGTACTACCAGGGCGCGCAGACGCTGCGTGTCAGCGCCGCGGACGTCGCGGCGGCCGCCGAGGAAGGGGCTGCGAACGCCAACCCCACGATCGGCGCGTACGTGCAGGGCGAGTACTGGCTCGACTTCCGCAACCCGACCGACGCCCAGCTCGCCGCGCTGCAGCCCGAGGGCACCATGGCGTCGGAGCAGACCCCGTGGGTCAAGCGCGACGATCTCACCGTCTCGGTGCCGTGGTCGCTCACCAACGACGGTGACGCGCCGCTGCGCGCGTGGGTGCTGCTCGACGGCGCGACCGAGTTCTACGACTACAACCCCATCGCGGGCTTCGGAGCCGCCGGCGGCGAGGACGAGGACGAGGTGCAGTTTCCCTCGCTGCTGGGCTTCACGCCGCGCATGGTCGAGCCCGGCGCCACGCTCGAGGGCGAGTTCCGCGAGGACGACCTGCGCGAGGCGATGTACGATCTCGACGCCATCACGCGCTTTTGCGCGGGGCCGCTCGCCGTGCTCAACCACCGTCACGAGGCCGATCCCATCGGTACCGCCGAGGTCCCGACCGACGCGGAGTTCGCCGGCGCCGTGATGCTGCGGCTCACGCTGGGCGCGAGCGCACCGGCGACCCTGCGGTACTCCGTCCGCCTGCGTCAGAGCGAGGGCATCATCTTCGACAGCGCACGCGACGATCGCCGCTACGAGGTCGAACCCGAGCTGTACGTGCTGCCGACCACCGCCTCGGCCATGGTCGGCGGCAGCACCGGTGCGGCCGACACCATGGCCGCGTGTGAAGACGGCGGGAGCGGCGGGTGAGCGCAGCGCTCTTCGCCCTGCTCGCGCTGGCGGCCGCGCCTGCCGCCGAGTCGTCCGCCACGCGTCCGGAGGAGACCGGCGAGGTCGGCGTCGTGGTCAACAAGGAGATCGATCCCACGGTCTTCCCGGACCCGCGCAAGTTCAGCCGCGGCTTTTTCGTCGAGGCCGCGACCGGGCCCTCGGTGCCGTTGGGGCCCAGCGCCAAGGTGCTCTCGCCGGGCTTCTCGTTCAGCGCGCGGGTCGGCTACGAGATCCGTCGCTTCATCGCGTTCGACCTCCACGCCACCGGGCTGCTGCAGCGCTACGACGACGGCGTGCTGCGACGCGAACTGCTGGGCCAGGGCGTGTACACCGGCGAGCTGCGCCTGGGCGTGCCCTTCCGGCGCTTCATGATCGCGGCGCACGGCGGTGGCGGCGTGGTGCAGCACAGCAACAACCTGCTGCAGATCGCGGGCGTCGCGGCCGACAACCGCCGCTTCGGCGTCGCGTGGGACGCTGCGCTCGCGTTCGACATCCACAGCCTCAACCGCCACATGTCGGGTGGCTTCATCGCCACGTTCATCGGCATGCCGGCGCTGCGCGGCTCGGGCACGCTGCTGCTGCAGCTGTACTTCCGCTACACCCGCTGACGCCGGCGCGCGCGGGCGCGGCCCGGCTGCGCCGCGGCGGACCCCAGAAATGACGAAGGGACGGCGCTCTCGCGCCGTCCCCTCTGGGCTGCGTCACTCCCCCCGGCTCAGCGGGAGTCACACGTAGAAGTCGATGAAGGCGATCCCTCGCTCGGGCTCTGGAACCGGCTGGGCGTCCGCCTCGCGGGTCTCCGGGGCTGCCGGGACCGGGAGCTCCAGCCGCGGCTGTTGCTCGAGCGGCACTCGCCGCGCCTTGCGGCTCGTACGAACGGGACGATCGTGGGTCCAGTTGTCTGCCATCTGCAGCCTCGCCTTCGTTGGGACGCCCTTCGCTTCGAAACTACGCAGGGGCCCCGTTTCCGGTTCGATGCGCCCGCCCGCCGTTCGGGTGGCCTCGTCGATGACGCCCGCTGAAAATCGTGCAAGCCCCACACCATCCGCCAAGCGGAGAGAACTTGGGCACGTGAGTTGGCTATCGACGCGCACTTCCGCCGCCACCCGGGAAGCCCCCTCCGACCACGACCGCGACAGTCGTGTCAGGCGGGGCGCACCCGTGGTGCCGTTGTCCGTCACCTCTCTTCGAACAGCGTAACGCGACTGCACCGCGAGGCAAGTCGCAGACGAAACCGCGGTGCCCCCGACGACGCCTCGCGCGGCCGGGGTCACGCCAGAGCCGTTCGAAGCCTCAGAAGTCGACGATGACCCACGCCCCGTCCTCGCGCTCGAGGCGGACGGCGTGTCCCCCTCCGAGCTCGAGCCGGGCCTCGTGGTCGTCGTGCGGCACAGGATCGCCCACGTGTGCCGCGAGGCGATCCCGGGCAGCCGCGAGCTGGGCCGCCTGCTCGCCCTCCGTCCACGCGGCCTGCAGGTCTTCGGCGGAGAGCCCGACGCGGTAGCGCCGGGGCGCGAGACGCAGCAGCACGTCCCAGCGCCCGCGCCGCGACGCCCGCACCAGCGCCGCGATCGCAGCCTCGGGGGTGTCCTGCGCGTACAGATCGGTCGGATCCGCGCCGAGTCGCCAGCCCTGCGGGGTCGAGACGACGCGCAGACTCAGACCCTCGGCCAGCAGCACGTCGGCCTCGCCGAGCACCGCCCGCGGTCGCGCGAGGCGACGCGCCCACGCGCGCTTGTTCGGCCCGAGCAGCGCCGCGCGGTCCAGGGTTCCGCGCGCGCCGGGCAGCACCGCCTCGACGGTCCGCGCGTCGTCGCCGCGACGGACGGCGCGCGCGAGCCGCTGGCTCGCGGCGCCGACCTGCTGCTGCTGCGATCGCGCGCAGGCTGCGAGCAGCGCGAGCGCGACCACGGCGAGCGCGGCCCGCCTCATCCCGCCCTCTTGGGCGCGACGATGGCGCTGAACTTGGCCGAGCACTTGACCTGATCGTCGGCGAGCACGCGACCGCTGAACTTGCCGATGCGGCCCAGTCGCTCGGCCTGCACCTCGATGCGCAGCGTCTCGCCCGGCACCGCCACGGCGCGGAACTTCGCGTCCTCGATGCCGATGAACAGGCAGTCCTGCGTGGCCGGGTCGAACTCGCCCGACAGGTGCGCGAGGATGACGGCGGCCTGGGCCATGGTCTCGACCTGCACCACGCCGGGCACGATCGGGTTGCCCGGGAAGTGCCCCTGCAGGATGGGGTCGCTGCTCGAGATCATACGCAGCGCCACGATCGACTGCCCCGGCGTCACCTCGACCACGCGGTCGATGAACAGGAACGGGAATCGGTGGGGAAGGATGCGGGCGATCGCGACCGAGTCGAGCACGGCCGGAGCATATCAAGTCCCGACGCGGCCGCGCGGCGTGGGGCCGCGCGGGGCCGCCGGGCGGCTCAGCTCTTGTGCTTGCCGTCGTAGAGCTTGATGACCTCGTCGGTGATGTCGAAGCCGTCCTTCGCGAACAGCACCGTCATCGCGTCGCGGACCAGCACGAGGTCGATGCCCCGGTCCTTGGCCAGCTTGGTCACGATCTCCTGAGCGTTCTTGTACATCGACTCGAGCAGCTTGTTGTGCTGATCGCCGAGCTCCTGCTCGAGCGTCATCATCATGCTCTGCAGCTCCATCGAGTCCTGCTGCAGCTTCTCCTGCGCGGCCGCCAGCTCCGCGCCCTTGAGGCTGCCGAGCCGGCCGGCCTCGGCCTCGAGCTTCGCGCGCTTCTTGTCGACCTTCTCCTGCTTCGACTTGCTGCTGGCCTCGAGATCCGCGCGGGCCTTCTTGCCGGCCTTGGTCTCGTTGAGCACGCGCTGCATGTCGACCATGACCAGCTTCTTGATCTGCGGCACCTCGGCCGCGGCGGTCGCGGGCGCGGCGAACAGCGGCGCGGCGCAGACCGCAAGGCACGCGCACAGCGACAGCGACAGCCGCATGCGGCGGCGTGGAAGGGTGGCGGTGCTCATCACGGGTGCTCCTTGTCGTAGCGAACGATCACGCGATTGGTCAGATCGAGCTTGGGCTCGACGTACAGCACGGTCATGTCGGAGCGCACGAGCACGACCTGCACGCCGTCCTCGAGTGCGATCTGCTTCACGATGCTCTCGACGTTGGCGTAGATCTTCTCCGTCAGGAGCGCCTCTTTCTCCGCCACGTCTTCCTGCAGCTCCGCGCTGAGCTGCTCGAGCTCGGCCTGCGCGCGCACGAGATCGGTCTGGCGCTTGTTCAGCTCCTCGGGCGACAGCATCGCGGCCTTGGCTCGCAGGTCCAACGCCCGCTTCTGCAGCTCCTCGGTCTTCTTGGTGATGCGCGCCTGGCCCTTGGTGAAGGCCTTCTCGAGCTCGGCCTTCGCCTTCTTGCCTTCCCTGGTGTCGAGCAGGCACCGCTGCACGTCCACCACCGCGAGCTTCTCCAACACCGGATCCGCGGCGCGAACCGGCGTCGCGACGCCGAGCGCGGCGATCACGGGCAGAGCGAGGCGCAACAAACGCTGCATGGCGCGAACCTTAGCCGCCGCGGTGTCGCGCGGCAAGCATGTCGCCGCCAGACGGAGCACCGCGCGACCCGATTCAGGCAGACGGTGTCATCACGCTACGCACGCGCACGCTGGGACAAAACCGCACTGGCGGGCCGCGGCAGTGATCGGGGTCACGGATTGCGTCCCTGCCCGCTCGCTGCGTCCGACCGCGCCGCGCGAGGTCGCGGCGACTGCGATCAGAACGAGTTGCCGATGGCGAACTCGAACACCACCGGGTCGTCGCCGCGACGCAGGAAGCTGGTCGGACGCTGGCGATCGAGCGGGAAGCCCCACTCGAAGCGCAGCGGGCCGATGGGCGACTGCCAGCGGAAGCCAAAGCCCATCGAGTACCGCAGGTTGCGGAAGCGGAAGTGGTCGCAGGGATCCGCCTTGGGCAACAGCGAGGGATTGAGCTCCTCGCAGTAGAGCTTCTCGGTGTTGAAGGCGTTGCCCATGTCGTAGAAGAGCACGCCCTTGATGTTGGCCGGCGGGATCATCATGAACTCGAACTCGCCGGTCAGCGCGGTCAACAGGTTGCCGCCGACCTCGTAGGGAATCAGCGCGGAGGTCGGATCGGGCGAGCTCGCCACCTTGATCTTCGGCCCGAGGCTGCGCAGGCGGAAGCCGCGGATTTCGCCGTCACCGTAGATGCCGCCGGGGAACCACCGCTCGAAGATGGGCACGCCGCGGGCCTGGGTCGAGTGCACGAACCCGACCTGCAGGCGCGCCTTGAACACGACCCACGCGCGGAAGGCCTTCTCGGTACGGATGACCGGGAAGTAGAAGCGGCTGTCGAGTACGTAGCGGTTGTAGCGGTTCTCCGAGCCGAGGTACTTCGACGCGAAGGTCGTGCGCAGCTGGTGGTACTGGCCCGAGGTCGGGAACAGGAAGTTGTCGCGCGTGTCCCACTGCAGCCGCGCCTCGAACGCCGAGGTGATGCCGTTGGCGAACAGGTTGGTGATCAGCGCTTGCTGCGGCACGGTCACCAGCGAGCCGGGCGAGAACACGCCGCCGACGGTGCCGAAGGTGCCGAAGCCGACCTTGACGTCCTCGAGCTCGTAGCCCACGAACGCGGTCAGATCACGCCAGATGGGATAGCCCCAGCTGAGGCGGAAGCCGGTGCTCTGGCGCGAGAACGACGGGAAGATGTTGCGCGAGTTGAAGACGTTGAGGATGAAGTTCCACTTGCTGTCGAGGAAGTGGCGCGTGTAGTACGAGAAGTTGAACAGGCGCCGCAGGCTCGAGAACTGCGCGATGACCTGCACCGTCGCGCCGCGGCCCAGGAAGTTGTCGTAGGCGACCTGCCCCTGCAGCACGAAGTTCTCGATGGTCGAGAAGCCGGCGCCGACCTGGAACGTACCGGTCAGCTGCTCGGTCAGCTCGATGTTGACGATGATCTTGTCGTCGGCCGACCCGCGCGAGGTCGACATGTTCACGGCCGAGAAGTAGCCCAGCCGCATGATGCGAAACTCGCTGGTCTCCTTGGCGGTCTCCGAGTAGAGGTCGCCCTCGGAGATGTTCATCTCGCGGCGGATGACCTTGTCGGCGGTCTTCTCGTTGCCGTTGATCTCGATGCGCTCGATGTAGACCAGCGGCCCCTTCTCGACCGAGAGGTTGATGTACAGCAGCAGCTTCTCGCGATCGAAGCGCTGGTCGGCGTTGACGTTGACGTAGGCGTAGCCCGCGTCCTTGTAGCGCCGCTCGATGTCCTCGCGGATCTTCTGGATCTTGCCCATCGAGGCCACGTCGCCGGGCTTGATTACCGGCTTGATGGACTCCGCCAGCGTGTCCGCGTCGAACAGCAGCGTCTCGCCGCGTGCGAGCACCTCCCGCGCCGACAGGCCGCCGAGCTTGTACTGCGGGCCCTCCTCGATCGGGATCGTGAGCACGACGAAGCGACGGTCCGGCGTGAGCGACAGCTCCGGATCCTTGGGATTGGCGTCGAGGTAGCCGTTGTCGCCGTAGAACGCGCGCAGGAACGCGAAGTCCTGCTGGAACGCCTCCTTGTTGAACACACCACCGGCCTTCTTGGCGACGACGCTGATGTAGCTGCCGGCCTTGGTCATGATGTGCTTGCGCAGGTCTTTGTCGCTGAAGGCCTTGTTGCCGACGAAGTCGATGCTGCGCACCACGACCTCGGTGGCCTCGTCGATCACGATCGCGATGTCGACCTTGCCGGGCTCCTTCTCGACCGGACGCAGCTCGTAGCTGACGTCGGCGAGGAAGAAGCCGCCGTCGGTGTAGACCTGCTTGACCTTCTCGACGTTGGCCTTGAGCTTGCCCAGATCGAGGACCTGGTTCTTCTGCAGGTCGAGCTGCTCGTTGATGTCGTCGAGTTTGATCTTGTCGTTGCCCTCGATGATGATCTTGCGCACCGTGGGGCGCTCCTTGACCACGTAGGTCAGGATCACGCCGCGCGGACCGAGCTCACCCTCGACCGACACGTCCTCGAAGTAGCCCAGGCCCCACAGCCGCTTGAGGTCGGCGCCGAGCTTGCGCGGCTGGCACAGCTCGCCGACGCTGCTGTCGAGCTCGAGCAGCATCGCCTCCGACTCGACGCGGTTGTTGCCCTCGAAGCGGATCTCCGCGATGGGCTGGCCGAAGAGCTCGCCGGGCACGTCGGCCAGCGCGCTGGCCAGCCAGATCGCGTTCCAGTCGCCGCGGATGCCGGCATCGGCGCGCGCGCCGACCGGCAGCAGCAGCAGCAACAGCAGCCAGGCCAACCATCCGCCGGTGCGGGCGGTCCGGCGTGGGTGCTCACGCACGCGCGCCATCGCGTTCGGCCGCGTCATCGGCCGGCTCCCAGGTGGTGTCGCCGATCAGCCGGCCGTCCGCCATGCGGATCTTCCGCGGCATCTGGCGCGCGAGATCCATGTTGTGCGTGACCACGAGCATGGTCGTGCGGTGCTCTTCGTTGAGGCGGAAGAGCAGCGCGTGGACCTCCTCGCTGGTGCGCGTGTCGAGGTTGCCGGTGGGCTCGTCGGCGAGCAGCAGCTTGGGCTGCATCACCAGCGCGCGGGCGATCGCGACGCGCTGCTGCTCGCCGCCGGAGAGCTCGCCGGGGCGGTGGCGCAGGCGGTGGGCCATGCCGACGGCCTCGAGCATCGCCTCGGCGCGGCCCCGGGCATCGCGCATGGGCATGCGCGCGACCAGGGCCGGCATCATCACGTTCTCGAGCGCGGAGAACTCCGGCAGCAGGTGGTGGAACTGGAACACGAAGCCGATCGTGCGGTTGCGGAAGCGCGCGAGCTCCGGCGGCGGCAGCTCGACGATGTCGATGCCGTCGAACAGGATCTGTCCGGTGCTCGGCAGATCGAGCGTGCCCAGGCAGTGCAGCAGCGTGGACTTGCCCGCACCCGAGGCGCCGATGATCGTGACCATCTCGCCCACGCGCAGCGTGAGGTCGACTTCCTTGAGCACGTCGAGCCGCTGCGCGCCCATGACGAAGTGCTTCGTCATCCGCACGACTCGCACCAGCTCGGGCCCGGCGGGCCGAGGCGCCGCAGCGGGCGTGCCTTCGGGATCGGAGCGGGCCATGGGGCGGGCGTCTAGGACCGCGCGCAGGCTAAAACGCCCGATCTCGGGTGTCAACGCGAGCGGGACTGGAACCCGCGGGGCCCCCGACCCCGCCGGTGCGGCGATCCCGGCACGCGCGCCGGGGTCCGGCTACTGCTCCGCGAGCCGCAGCGCGTCGACCGGGCGCAGCCGCGACGCGACCAGCGCGGGATACAGGCTCGACAGGCACACGATCACCAGCGCCGAGACGCCCACCAGCGCGACCTCGAAGCTGTCGACCACGACCGGCAGCTTCTCGACGTAGTAGACGTTCTCGTTGAGCGGCAGGCCGTAGCGATCCAGCGCCCAGCACAGGCCCAGGCCCATGGCGATGCCGCCGACGCTGCCCAGGATGCCGACGCACAGGCCCTCGGCGATGAACACGCGCATGATGCCGCGGTCGGTCGTGCCCATGGCCTTGAGGATGGCGATCTCCTTGCTCTTCTCGAGCACGCTCATGAGGTTCGACGCGAGGATGCCGAACGAGGCCACCAGCACCACGAACAGCAGCGCGATGAACATCGCGACCTTCTCCAGGAACATCGCCGAGAACAGGTTGCGGTTGAGCTCGCGCCAGTCCTCGACCACCAGCTCCTCGCCGCGCCCGGCCGCGGCCACCGCGGCCGCGACCACGCGGTGGCCCTCGTCGATGGCGTCGACGTCGTGCAGCTTGACCTCGATGCCGTTGACGCGATCGCCCGCGAGCAGGAACCGCTGCACCACCGCGAGCGGCGCGTAGACGTTCTTGCGGTCGTACTCGTACATGCCGGAGAAGAACACGCCGCCGACCTTGGCGATGAGGCTGCCCGGCAGCCGCCCCGCCGGCGTCATGCGCCCCACCGGCGTGATGAGCTGCACCTCGCTGCCCACGCCGATGCCGAGCTCCATCGCGAGCTCGCGCCCGATGAGGATCGGATCCTCGACCGCGTCGTCGGTGTCACCGCCGCGCATGGGCCCCACCCCGGTGCCCGCGCCGGTGCCGGTGCCGGTGCCCGTCCCGCTTCCCGCGACGTGCTCCCGCGGATCCTCCCACCCGCCATCGTCCCCGCCGCCATCGTCCCCGCCGCCCGCGTTCCGATCGAGCACGCGCCGCGGATCCTCCCACCCTTCGTCGTCGTCCGGCGGCGGCGGCAGCCCTCGCAGTCCCTCGCCCTGCAGCTTGGGTGGCGGCGGCAGCTTGCTCGGCCGGGCGACCGCGGTGGGCGTGCCCTGCTCGCGCTCCGGCTTGGGCAGCGGCTTGCTCGCCTTGCCGTCGTCCCCCTTCTTCTCGAGGTGACGCAGACGCCACGGCGTGCTCTCGGGCTCGATCGCGAACGGATCGGGCTCTGGGATCGCCTCGGGGTGCTCGAGGTAGTCGTAGTCGCCCTCGCGCACCAACGCCGGCAGATTCGACGCGGTGGCGTGCTGCGCGGGCACGATGCCCGACAAGATCGCGGCCTGCCGGTTGAGCCGCGAGCGGACCATGATCTCGCCCTCGAGGTACGCGCTGGCACCCGCGACCCCGTCGGCGGCCGCGAGCACGTCGACCAGCGCGCGGTAGTCCTCGAACAGCTTGCCGTCGGCCCGCGCGACGCGGATGTGGGCCTTCTGGTCGAGGATCTTCTCGCGCATGTCGGCCTCGAGCCCGCTCATCAGCGACAGCACGACCACCAGCGCCATGCAGCCCAGCAGCACGCTCATCGCGATGATGGTGGGCAGCAGGTTGAAGGCCAGCGCCAGCAGCGTGAAGATGAGCCCCATCAGGCCCATCAGGATCGTCACGCCGCCGAACGCACCGAAGTTGCGCTGCAGCGGCGTGGGTCCCAGCGCCTCCTCGATCGGGACCTCCGCCGCGAGGTCGAGCGAGCCCGCGTACAGCACCAGCGCGATGCCGACCACCACCAGGTAGATCGAGCCCAACAGCAGCGGCACCACCCACGCCGGCCGGTGTTCGCCGGCACGCAGGTGGCGCCAGGCGATCATCCAGTCGAGTCGGTGGAACATGCGGATCAGACCTCGTCGTCGTCGGCGGCGGTCTGTGCCGAGCCCTTGCCCAGCAGAAACGCCTCCATCAGGGGCTCGAGATCACCGTCGAGCACCGCGTCGACGTTGCCGAGCTTGGTGCCGGTGCGGTGGTCGTTGACCTGCCGGTACGGCTGCAACACGTACGAGCGGATCTGGCTGCCCCACTCGATGCTGCGCTCCTCGCCGCGCAGCTCGGCCATCTTGGCCTCGCGCTTCTGCCGTTCGAGGTCCCACAGCCGCGCCTTGAGCATGCGCATGGCGGTGGCGTAGTTCTTGTGCTGCGAGCGCTCGGCCTGGCACGCGACCACGATGCCCGTGGGGATGTGCGTCAGCCGCACCGCCGAGTCGGTCTTGTTGACGTGCTGGCCGCCCTTGCCGCCGGCGCGGTACTTGTCGACGCGCAGATCGGTCTCCTTGACCTCGACGTCGATGTCGTCGGTCTCGCCGATGTCGGGCACGACCATGACGCTGGCGAAGCTGGTCTGGCGCCGCGCGTTGGCGTCGAACGGCGAGATGCGCACGAGCCGGTGCACGCCGATCTCGGCGCGCAGGTAGCCGTAGGCGAACTCGCCCTCGAACACGATTTCGGCGCTGCGGATGCCGGCCTGCTCGGCCTCCTGCACGTCCATCAGCTTGACGCCGAAGCCCATGCGCTCGCCCCAGCGGCTGTACATGCGCAGCAGCATGTCGGCCCAGTCCTGGCTGTCGACACCGCCGGCGCCGGCATTGATGCTCATGATGGCGTCTTTGCCGTCGAACTCACCCGAGAGCATGCGGCGAAACTCGAGCTTGCCGATCTGCGCCTCGGCGACGTCGATCTGCGCCAGCGCCTCGCGCAGCGTGGCTTCGTCGTTCTCGTCGCGGCCCAGCTCGTACAGCGTGCGCGCGTCGTCGATGGTGCGGCCGGCACCATCGAGCTCCGCGAGCGTGTGCTTGAGCTTGGCCTGGGTGCGCGTCACCGACTGCGCGCGGTCGGCATCGTCCCAGAACGTGGGATCGGCGGTCGCGGTGTCGAGCTCCTCGAGCTTCTCGCGCTTGCCATCGTAGTCAAAGATGCCTCCGCAGCTCGAGCAGGCGGGCCGACAGTCGATCGAGGCGATCGAAGGCCTTGCCGTGCTCGGGCAGCGGAGGGGTGTTGCCCTGCACTTCCATGACGCCGGCAGGCTAGCACACCGCTGTGCGGCGCGGGGCCGCGACCGCGCGGCCGGGCGCTCAGACCTCGACCAGGCGCAGCTGCCGTCGCCCGACCGGCCGCGTGGGCTGGACCGGGTACTCGCCGGTGAAGCACGCGTCGCAGTAGCTGAACCCGGGCGTCTGCCGCACCGCGGCGCGCAGGCCATCGGGGCTGAGATAGCCCAGCGAGTCGGCCTCGATCGCGGCCGCGATCGCGCCGACGGTCTGGCCGCTGGCGACCAGCTCGGCGCGGGTCGGCGTGTCGATGCCGTAGTGGCAGGGCCCGTCGACCGGTGGCGACGAGATCCGCACGTGGACCTCGCGGGCACCGGCGTTGCGGACCAGCCGCACGATCTTGCGCGCGGTGGTGCCGCGCACGATCGAGTCGTCGACGATGACCACGCGCTTGCCCGCCAGCAGCTTGGGCACCGCGTTGAGCTTGAGCCGCACGCCGAAGTGGCGGATCGAGTCCATCGGCTCGATGAAGGTGCGACCGACGTAGTGATTGCGGATGAGCCCCAGCTCGAACGCGATGCCGGAGCGCCGCGCGAAGCCCATCGCCGCGACCACGCCCGAGTCGGGCACCGGCACGACCATGTCGGCGTCCGCGGGATGCTCGCTGGCGAGCTGCTCGCCCATCGCGATGCGGGCCTCGTACACGCTGACGCCGTCGAGCACGCTGTCGGGGCGTGCGAAGTACACGTGCTCGAACACGCAGAACCGCCGTGGCGCCGGCGGCACCATCACGCTGCGCGGGCCCGCGGCGTCGATCACGAGGATCTCGCCGGGCGCGACGTCGCGGACGAAGTCGGCCTCGATGAGGTCGAACGCGCAGGTCTCCGACGCGACGACCCAAGCGCCGCTCTCCGAGCGCAGGCGCCCCAGCACCAGCGGACGAAAGCCGTGGGGGTCGCGCACGGCGATGAGCTTGTCCTCGGTGGTGAACACCAGGCTGTACGCGCCGCGGATGCGGCCCAGCGCATCGATGAGCTGATCGACCACCGCCGCGCGACCGCTGCGGGCCATCAGCTGCAGCACGACCTCGGTGTCCGACATCGTGGCGAAGATGGCACCTTGGGCCTCGAGCTCCTCGCGCAGCACGTCCTCGTCCACGAGGTTGCCGTTGTGCGCGACGGCGATGGAGCGGCCGCGGTACTGCGCCGACAGTGGCTGCACGTTCTTCACCAGCGAGCCGCCGGCGGTGGTGTAGCGCACGTGCCCGATCGCGATGCGACCGGGCAGCTGCGCCAGCACCTCGCGGGTGAAGATCTTGCGCACGTGGCCCATCGCCCGCACGCCGTGGAGCGTGCCGCCGTCGTTGGAGACCACGCCGGCGGACTCCTGTCCGCGGTGCTGCAGCGCGTGCAGCCCCAGGTACGTCAGGTTGGCCGCTTCGGGATGGTCGAAGATGCCGAAGACGCCACACATGGCTCAGGCAAGTACCACGCCCGGCGGCGTGGGACCAGTCACAGCAGCGCGCGCGCGACCCACTGCAGCACGGTCAGGGCGAACGCCGCCCACAGCATCGAGCGCGTGCGATCGAACTGCACGCCGGAGCTGATCCGGGTCGCGATCGCCAGCAGCACCGCGTTGACCACCGCCTGGACCGCGAGCACACCCAGCGGGCCCAGCAACGCGATGGGCAGGATGAACACGATCGACAGCAGCACCAGCAGCAGCTTGCCCAGCAGCACGCTGAGCAGGCCGCACACGAGCCCGACCTTGAGCGCGGCGCCCATGCCCTTGACCCGCATGCCGGGCACGAGCATCGGCACGAGCAGGAATCCGAGCGCGAAACCGAGGGTCGAGGCGACGAGCTGGGCCATGGCGTGCTCCGAGGACGGGGCCGCTGGGCCCAGGTCCACTGTAGCGCACGACGACCGCGGGCCTGACAGGCGCATTCCCGCGGCCGCGCGCAAGCGCTGCGAGGCGCATCCGCGAGGCAGCGCCGCTGCCCGCACGCTCCGGTCGCTGCGCGACGCTCCGGCCAAGCCGGTGTCGGGACCTCACCGTCCGGTCGCTCCGCGACGAGCGCCCGTCCGCATTCGCTGCTGGGCCCTCAGCCCACGCCGAGGTTGGCCGCCAGGCGCGCCAGCGGCGGGCGCAGATCGGGCTGCAGCGGCCGGCCCAGCAGGACCTCGGCGATCTCGAGGTAGCGCTGCGCGGCCTCGATCCGCAGCGCGTCCGGCAGCGGCGGCGGGGCGCCCTCGCCGGTGAAGCCCTGCGCGACCAGCCAGCGGCGCACGAACTCCTTGTCGAGCGAGCGGGGATCCTCGCTGCGCGACAGCGCGGCTTCGTAGCCCTGCGTGTACCAGTAGCGCGAGCTGTCGGGGGTGTGGATCTCGTCGATGAGCACGATGCGGCCGTCGGGCGCGCGACCGATCTCGTACTTGGTGTCGGCGAGGATGAGCCCGCGGGCGGCGGCCTCGGCCTGTCCGAACGCGAACAGCTGCAGCGCGCGCTGCTCGAGCTCTTCGAACAACGCCGGCGCGATCAGACCGCGACGGAACAGCTCGTCCTTCGACACGCTCTCGTCGTGGTCGCCCTTTTTCGCCTTGGTCGACGGGGTCAGCAGCGCCTGCGGCAGCCGCTCGTGCTTGCGCAGACCCTCGGGCAGACGGTGGCCGCAGAAGACCCGTTCACCGCGCTCGTACGCGCGCCAGATGCTGGTGCTGCTCACGCCGGTGAGGTAGCCGCGCACGACCAGCTCGACCGGGATGGGCTCGCACTCGATCGCGACGACCGCCTGTGGATCGGGCACGCGCAGCAGGTGGTTGGGAAACAGCGACGCGGTGCGCTCGAACCAGTGGGTCGCGACCGCGTTGAGCACCTGGCCCTTGAACGGGATCGTGCCCAAGACCACGTCGAACGCCGAGATCCGATCGGTCACGACGATGGTGCGCTCGCCCGCGGCGGTGAAGTTCTCGCGCACCTTGCCGCTGTAGCGCCGGCCCAGGCGGTCGAACTCGGGCCCGAGCTCGTCGAGGGTGCCCTGGGGCAGCAGCGCGGCCGCGAAGGCCTCGGGAGGCAGCGTCATGGCGCCGGCAGGCTACCACGGGCGAACTGCGCGCTCGGGACGACGCGTTGCGTCCTCGCCGGTGCCGCGGCGCCGCCGTCGTGGCTGCCCGCGCTGCGGTCGATCCGCGACGCGAGCCGGTCCGGATCCGCGATGTGGCACTCAGCGGGGCGCGAGGTCGAGGCAGCAGCGGAAGCCCACCGTGGGCGTGCGCGCGGTGGCGTCGAGCCGCAGCCGCGCGTCGCACGAGGGTGAGCGCGTGGCCGAGTCACCGCCGAGCGCGACGCCCTCCTCGACCCACTCGGCGACGTTGCCCTCGAGGTCGAACACGCCGCTGTCGGTGACGCAGCGATCGCGCGCGCCCGAGCGACTGAGATCCTGCACCGCGCCCGAGGGCGACGCGCCGTTGCAGCGGTCGAGCTCACCGCGCGCGCCGTAGGGATGGCGCCAGTTGTGCGGGCCGCGGCAGCTGCTGCGCCACTCGGCCACCGTGCACAGCCGCGCGCCGCGCTGCTGGCACGCCGCGCGCGCCTCGGACAACGCGACCTGCGTGCGCGGGATCTGGCGCAGGCCCGGGAACTCGCCCTGATCGATGCACACGCCGGGATTCGCACCGGCCTCGACCAGCCGCATCTCGTCGGGACACTGCGTCGCGCTGGCGGCCTTCGCCTCGCGGCGATCGGGCTCGGGCGCGACCGAGGCGTCGGCGGGATCCGTGCGCGGCGTGGCCTCGCCCGAGAACAGCTGCGACAGACCCCCGCGATGGCGCGCGAGCACCAGCGTGGTGCCCAGCGCGACCGCCAGCGCCGCGACCGCGACGGCCCACGCCATCGTCGCGCCGGTGCGGACGCGCGCGGGACCGGCGAAGGCCTGTGCGGGAATCGGCGCGGCGGCGCGCGGCGGCTTGCTCACCACCGGCTCGACGCGACCGACCGGCCCGCTGGTCTCCGCGGGGCGATCGAGCGCGAGCCCCGAGGGCTGACTCGCACCGCTGCGCGGCGGCGCGCGACCGGGATCGGAGTCGGGCACGCGACGGCGGGCCGCGTCGGAGCTCGCCGCGTCGGGCTCCGAGCGTCGCCGCGGACTCGAGTCGCTCGCGCGTGGACTCGAGTCGCTCAGTCGCGGGCTCGAGTCGCTCGGCCGTGGGCTCGAGTCGCTCAGCCGTGGGCTCGAGTCGCTCGGCCGTGGGCTCGAGTCGCTCAGTCGCGGGCTCGAGTCGCTCGACCGTGGGCTCGCGTCGCTGTGCCGTGGGCTCGCGTCGCCGTGCCGCGGGCTCGAGTCGCCCGCGCGTGGGCTCGCGTCGCGCGACCGTGGGCTCGCGTCGCCCAACCGTGGGCTCGCGTCGCCCGCACGCGGGCTCGCGTCGCCCGCATGCGCACCGCCGTCGTCCGCCCGCGCGGATGCGTCGGCGCCGTCGCCCGCAGCGGCATCGCCCGCCGTGCTGCCCAGGCCGACCACGGGCGTCTGCTCCGACCAGTCGGCTTCGCCGGCGCGTCGACGCAGCGGCCCGCTGCCCAGACCGTCGATCGGTGTCGGTTCGCCCCACGGCGCCGCGCGGTCCTCGACGCGCGGGCCCTCGCCGAAGCCGCTGACCTGCGTCGGACCGCCGGGGGCGTCGAGATCGAACACCGGCGTGTCGTCGTCGTCGTCCTCGCCGCCCTCTTCCCAGTCGGTCTCGGGCGGACCGCCCAGCGGCAGCGCGCGCGCATCGGGAGCGCAGCGCGGCGGCGGATCCGGCTCGGGCTCGGGCTCGTCGGGCATCTCGAACGCACCCGCGACCGCATGCTCGTCGCGGGGCAACCGCGGCTGCGGCCCGGTGCGCACGCGCGTGCGGACCAGCGCCACGCGACCGAGCGCCTCGGTCGGCCGGCGCCCCGCGGGCACCTGCGCCAAGTTGGCGGGATCGATCGCCGCCGCGTCGGCCGGCGCGGGCTCGGGCCGCCCGTCTTGCTTGGGCGCCTCGGCGAGATACTGCTCCGCGAGCTCGCGCCACGACTCCACCGGCTGCGCCGCGGGCGTGACGTCGAGGTCGTCCTCGGGCCCGAGCACGAGCATCTCGAGCACCTCGCCCGACGACGCCGCGTCGTCGTGCCGCGACGACGACTCGGGCTCGTTGAGCGATGCGAACGAGATCTCGGCCGAGTCACCGGGGGACGGCGGCTCGGGCACGCCGACGTGCGCGGTGCCGCCGTCGCCGTCGATCGCGGCCAGGCGCTGGCGCAGCGCCGCGCCGTCGCGGGGCCGCAGCTCGGCGATCGGATCGAGCGCGCTGCGCAGCAGCGCGTGCAGCGGATCGTCGCCGTCGTCCTCGTCGAGGATCGCAGCGACCGCCTCGCTGCCGGGCAGTCCCGTCCACGACGTCGCGACCGCGACACCCCAGCCGTACACGTCTGCGGCCGGCGTCACCTGGCCCTGCACGCGCAGCTCCGGTGCGACGACGTCGCCACCGAGCGGTCGCATCCGCGGCGCGAGCCGCTCGGGGTCGCACAGACTCGCGATGCCGTGCTCCCACAGCAGCCACGTACCGTTGGCGTCGCGCAGCACCGTCGTCGCCGTGATGATGCCGTGCACCACCGCGCGCTCGTGCAACGCCGCCAGCGTGCGTGCGAGCGCGATCGCCAGCGAGCGCGCGGCCCGGGGATCCGCACCGGCCTCGGCCAGCTGCGCGAGCGTGCGCGCGTGCTCGGGCGCGCGGTAGCCCACCACGCAGAAGTCGGCCTCGCGATCGACCAGGGCCACCGGCACGGTGCCGGCGATCGGCTGCACCGCGAGCTCGCCCAGGCCGGCCATGAAGCGCGACACGTCGAGGCTGCGCGGCAACAACGTGCGTTCGATCGTGACCAGCCACAGCCGCGGCTCGCTCGGTGTGCGCGCGATGTAGACCGGACCGAGCGCCAGCGCGCCGAGGTTCATCGGCGCGAGCGACTCGATCACCACGTGCCCGCAGATCGTGTCGCCTCGGCTGGGGCCCATGGACGTCGTCCGGGGCAGCCGGCGCGGCACCGCTCACGCCGTCCGACGACCCCACCGGAGAGTACCAAAGGCGCGTAGCGCCGGGCACACGGAAAACACGCGGTAACGCGTCAGCCCACGTCGCCGCGACCACCGGTGCTGCCGAAACCGCCCGCGCCGCGACCGGTGGCCGGCAACGCGGCGACCCAGCCGAACGTGGGCTCGGCCAGCGGCGCCACCACCAGCTGGGCGATGCGGTCGCCACTGCTGATCCGCACCGGGTCTGGACCGAGGTTCACCAGCAGCACCTCGAGCTCGCCGCGGAAGTCCGCGTCGATCGTCCCGGGCGCGTTGAGCACGGTGACGCCGGTGCGCGCAGCCCAGCCCGAGCGCGGGCGCACCTGGCCTTCGAAGCCGGGCGGAATCGCCAGCGCGAGCCCGGTGGGAACCCGGACGCGCGCCCCGGGTTCGAGCGTGATCCCGTCACCGGACAAGCACGCGCTCAGATCCCAGCCGGCCGCGTGCTCGCTCATGCGCACCGGCAGCTGCGCGCCGGGGCGCAGCTGCACGAGTGCGACGGCGGGCCGGATGCGCTCGACCATCGTCCGCGCCTCAGCCGCGCATGTTGAGGACCTCGCTCGGGTCGACCCCGAACGCGGCCTTGCGCGACAACCGGATCTTGCCGGTCGGATCGATGTTGAGCACCTTGACCACGACCTCGTCGCCTTCCTTGATGACGTCGGTCACCGCCTGCACGCGGCGGTTCTCGAGCTCGGAGATGTGCACGAGCCCGTCGGTGCCGGGCAGGATCTCGACGAACGCACCGAAGTCGGTCGTGCGCGTCACGACGCCCTGGTAGTACGCACCGATCTCGGCCTCGGCGGTGATGCCGTCGATGATGCGCTTGGCCTTCTCGATCGACTCGATGCTCTCGGACGCGATGGTCACCAGGCCGTGGTCGTCGATGTTGATCTGCGCACCGGTCTGCTCGATGATCGCGCGGATCATCTTGCCGCCGGGGCCGATGATGTCGCGGATGCGGTCGACCTTGACCTGCACCGTGACGATGCGCGGCGCGTAGCGGCTGATGTCGGCGCGCGGCGCCGGCAGCGTCTGCAGCATCGCGTCGAGGATGTGCAGACGGGCCTTGCGGGCCTGCTCGAGCGCGTCCTCGAGGATCTTGCGCGTGAGGCCCTCGACCTTGATGTCCATCTGCAGCGCGGTGATGCCGGTCGCGGTGCCGGTGACCTTGAAGTCCATGTCGCCGAGGTGGTCCTCGTCGCCGAGGATGTCGGTGAGCACCGCGATCTTCTCGCCGTCCTGCATCAGGCCCATGGCGATGCCCGCGACCGGCGCCTTGATCGGCACGCCCGCGTCCATCATCGCCAGGCAGCCGCCGCAGACCGAGGCCATCGAGCTGCTGCCGTTGCTCTCCATGGTGTCGCTGACCACGCGCACGACGTAGGGGAAGTCCTTCGCGTCGGGCACGACCCACTTGAGCGCGCGCTCGGCCAGCGCGCCGTGGCCGACCTCGCGGCGCGAGCTGCCGCGCATGGGCTTGGCCTCGCCGGTCGAGTACGGCGGGAAGTTGTAGTGCAGCATGAACGTGCGCTTGACGTCGCCGCGCAGGGTGTCGAGCCGCTGCGCGTCGTACTCGGTGCCCAGGGTGCAGGTCGCGTAGGCCTGGGTCTCGCCGCGCTGGAAGATGGCCGAGCCGTGCGGGCGCTCGAACGGATGCACCTCGATGTGCAGCGGGCGGACGTCGGTGAGGCCGCGGCCGTCGATGCGCACGTGGGTCTCGATCACGTTCTTGCGGACGATCTTCTTCTCGAGCTTCGCCAGCGCGGTCGCGACCTCTTCACCGCGATCGGGGTGGCTCGCGAGGAACTTCTCGCGGGTCTCCTTCTCGATCGCGGCCACGGTGTCGCGGCGCTCGTGCTTGCCCTTGATCGACAGCGCGGGCTTCATCTTGGGCTCGGCGTAGGCCATGACCTCGGCGAGGAAGGCCTCGTCGACCGCCGGCGGCGCCCAGGCGCGCTTGGGCTTGCCCGCGCGCTCGCGCAGGCGGTCCTGCAACGCGATGAGCGGCGCGGCGGCCTCGCGCGCGAACATCAGCGCGTCGATCATCGCCGACTCGGGCACCTGCTCGCCGCCGCCCTCGACCATCACGATCGCGTCGCGGCTGACGCCGACGACCAGCATGATGTCGGCCTTGCCCATCTGCTCCCAGGTCGGGAACGCGATGAACTGACCGCCGACGCGGGCGACGCGGATGCCGGCGATGGGGCCGGCCCACGGCGCGTCCGAGATGGTCAGCGCCGCCGAGGCACCGGTGATCGCGAGCACGTCGGGCTCGTGCACGCGGTCGTGCGACAGCACGTGGCCGATGATCTGCGTGTCGCAGCGGTAGCCCTTGGGGAACAGCGGGCGCACCGGGCGATCGATGACGCGGCAGGTCAGCGTCTCGGCCTCGGTGGGACGGCCCTCGCGCTTGAAGTAGCCGCCGGGGATCTTGCCGCCGGCGAACGCGTTCTCGCGGTACTCGACCGTGAGCGGCAGGAACGGCAGGGCCTTGGGCTCCTGCGACGACACGGCGGTCACGAGCACGGCGGTGTCGCCGAGCGTCACGACCACGGAGTTGGCCTGCTTGGCCATGCGGCCGGTCTCGATCGAAATGCGGACGTCGCCGACTTGGCAGGACTCGGTCACGATGTTCATGGTGGGATTCTCCAGGGCGCGCGCGGCCGCCCGGCTGGGGCACGCCGCCGCGAAAAAATTCGGGTTGAAGGGCTCGCGGAGGGACGACGGCGCGGCCGAACGCGTGCGTCATGGGCTCCCGATGCACGCGCGACGATCCGCTCGCGGATCGACGCACGCAGGCCGGGCACCACGACGGAGGCGGCCACGCGGCCGCGCGACATCACTTGCGGATGTTGAGCGCGGCGATGACGGAGCGGTAGCGCTCGACGTCCTGCGTGCGCAGGTAGTCGAGCAGGCGTCGGCGCTGGCCGACGAGCTTGAGCAGCCCGCGTCGCGAGTGGAAGTCCTTGCGATGGGTGCGGAAGTGATCGGTGAGGTAGCCGATGCGCTGGCTGAGCAGCGCGATCTGGACCTCGGGCGAGCCCGTGTCGTCAGCGGCTCGGCGGAACTTGCCGATGGTTTCGGCCTTGCGGTCGTTCGAAAGCATGTCGCGGATGTCCTGGCACACCGGCCCCCAGGGCCGGCGAAAACGGTTTCGTCTCTTGTCTTGGCGGCGGAGAATCCTCGCCGGATCGGGGTTTGTCAAGCCGCCGGGCCCGGTGCGGCAGGGCCCAGGACCCGCACCGGGTGCAGGCGGACGTCGGGCGTTGCGGCCTCGTGCTCGGCCGGCTCGACGGTCACGACGACGGCCAGCGCCGCGGGGTCCGGACCCGGCGGCGGCAGCACCAGCAGGTGGTGCACGGCCGGGATCGGCCAGGGGGTGATCGCCAGGGTCTGCGGCCGCAGGCGCTGGCCCTGACACAGCCGGGCGAAGGCCCCCGGGTCGCCGGCCGTCACCGCGGCGAAGCCCTGCGGCAGCGCCTGCGCGAGCGGGCGCAGCGCCGCGTGCAGCACCGCGGCGCTGGCCTGTCGCGCCGCGTCGCGCTCGTCGCCCTCGACCGCGG
>JAIBBS010000314.1 GCA_019694555.1 Nannocystaceae bacterium | reverse complement strand
GGCCGCGGTGGTCCAGCCCGCGGCGCGCAAGGCCGCCACACGCTCGCGCCGCCGTCGCTAGCGGCGGTTTCACCCGCCGGCCGCGGACCCGCAGCGCTGCCCTCGTCCCCTTCGCTCGACCCCCGCGACGCCGCGGTGGCCCCCACGCCGGCCACCCTCGCCGCCGCGCGTCGGCCCGCGGCCCGGGCCACCGTCGGACGTTGACACACCCCGGCCTGTGTCCCTATTGTGCCGCCGAGCATCGTGGCGCCCACTCGGCGCGCCCGCTCGAGCAGAGGGTTCGGCCTTGAACACACCGAAGAAACCCGGAACCGATCTTGCGGCTCTCAAGGCGCGACTCGCCAAGAAGGGAAAAGAAGGCGAAGAGGCCGCGGCCGCACCCGAAGCGGCGCCGGTCGAGGCCGCACCGGCCGCGGCTGCGCACTACGACGAGGCGCCGGCACCCGAGCCGGTGATGCAGCACTACGATGCTCCCGCCGCGCCGAGCTTCAGCCCGCCCGCGCCCGCGCCGAGCTTCAGCGCACCGTCGCCCGCACCGAGCTTCAGCCCGCCCGCATCCGACGATCCGTTCGCCGGACCCGCCGGCGGCCAGTTCGATCCGGGACCGTCGATCGACGTCGGCGGCGACGTGCCCGGACGCAGCAACGTCGGTGCGATCGCGTTCGCGGGCGCCATCTTCCTCGCCATCGGTCTGGGCGCGGGTTGGGTCGGTCAGCGGATCCTGAGCGGCCGCGATCGCCTCGAGGCCGCGCGCGCCAAGGGCGACGAGATGTACAAGGAGGTCGCGGCCGTGGGCGACGCGCGCAAGGGCGCCGCGCTCAAGTTCGAGGAGCTCTCCAAGGTCATCGACACCGATCCCAAGCAGGGCGCGACGGTCGTGGGTCAGCTGGTCAGCGAGAGCTTCGACAAGAGCCCGCGGCTGGAGAACCTCTTCGGCTGGCAGCTCGCGTCGATCCACCCCAGCGGCATCAAGAAGGTCTTCGAGCTGTACGAGAAGTCCAACCGCGTGAAGCTCGAGCTGATCGAGCTGGGCGGCTTCCTCAACGAGTACGCCGGCGCGCTCACGCAGGCCGGCGGTCCGACGCTCTTCGGTGTGAAGTTCGCGGCCGAGGGTCCCGCGCAGATGGTGGCGGTGACGTCGCTGCTGTGCTCGGAGACCCCCGCGGACCAGGCGTCGTGGAAGGAGTGCGAGGACCCGGCCAAGGCCGTCGGCTTCAAGATCAAGGACTCGCTCGCGGGCGAGGACAAGACCGTGGCCAAGGGCACCGCCGCCGATCAGGTCTCGCTCATCGCGCCTTCGGGCCCGGTCTACAACTACGCGGTCGGTCAGGAGCCGGCCAAGAACGCGCTGCTCGTCCGCAACTTCATGCTCAAGCGCGTCAAGGAGACGCTCGACGAGATGAACTCGGCCGAGGCGACGGCGAAGAAGGCGCTCGAGAACTACGCGTCCAACCCCGACGTCGATGGCTCCAACCCGCAGCCCGAGCCCTGAGCCGCCCGCGGGCGCCTCGGCGTTCCCGGCGGCACCCGGTGCCGCCGCATCCCCGGCGGCACCCGGTACCGCTGCGTCGAGCAAGCCTGCTTCGGACCCGCCTGCGCCCAGCGTCGGCGGGTCTTCGCGTTCGCGCGACGGGGGTGGTGGCGCGAGCAAGCCACCACCGCCGCGGCCCGGTGCGCGCGTGTGGATCACCAACCCGGCGCGCGGCGGCCTGCTGGTGTGGCTGCTGCGCTACTACCTGTTCGCGGTGGCGCTGGGGCTCGTGTTCGCCGCGGGCGCCACGGTGTGGGCCTACCGCAAGCTGGCCGAGGACCTGCCGACGCTCGACGTGATCGAGGACTACGCGTCGTCGGCCCCGGGCGTCACGCACATCTACGCCGCCGACGGCACGCTGCTCGCCGAGCTCGCGCGCGAGCACCGGGCCTACGCCGACTACGACGACATCCCCAAGCCGCTCATCGCGGCGATCCTCGCCAGCGAGGACCGTCGCTTCTTCGAGCACGCCGGCCTCGACGTGCGCGGCCTGGCCCGCGCCGCGCTGGCGAACCTGCGCTCGGGCACGGTCAGCCAGGGCGGCAGCACCATCACGCAGCAGGTCGCCAAGGGCTTCTTGTCGCACGAGCAGACGCTGCTGCGAAAGCTCCGCGAAGCCATCTTGTCGGTGCGCATCGAGTCGCGCCTGCCCAAGGAGAAGATCCTCGAGATCTATCTCAACAAGACCTTCTTCGGGCACAACGCGTACGGCGTCGCGTCGGCCGCGAGCCGCTACTTCGGCAAGACGCCGGCGGAGCTGACGCTGGCCGAGTGTGCGCTCATCGCCGGGCTCGCGCGCACGCCCGGCCGCGACAGTCCCTTCGTCAGCCTCGATCGCGCGAAGAACCGCCGCGCGGTGGTGCTGCAGGACATGGTCGAGGCCGGCGCGATCACGGCCGCCGAGCGCGACCTCGCCGACGCGGAGCCCATCGTGCTCGCGAGTCAGCCCGAGGTGTTCCGCGCGCGCGCGCCGTTCTTCGCCGAGCACGCGCGCCAGCTCGTGACCGCGCGCCTGGGCGAGGACGCGCTGCTGCAAGACGGTCTGCGCATCGAGACCGCGCTGGAGCTACCGGCGCAGGCGATGGCCGATCGCGCGGTCGACAACGCCCTGCGCGACATGGATCGACGTCAGGGCTACCGCGGCCCGGTCTCGCACCTGAGCAGCGAGGACGCGCGCGCCGAGCTGCGCACGCGGCTGCGTCAGCGCTACGGCGCCGACCCGCTGGCCGCCGACGTGTGCGTGCCCGCGGCGCCCGACGATCGGCTCGAGCTCGACTGCCCCAACGAAGAGGGCGCCATGTGCACGCCGCAGGCGCAGCCGGTGCCGACCGAGGCCGACTGCCAGCCGCGCTTCCGCCTGGCGCTGGTCGAGCGCACCAACAAGTTCAACGCGTGGGTCAACCTCGGCGGCGACACCGAGGCGATCCTGCCGCTGCGGCAGATGAACTGGGCCAGCCGCTACGATCGCAACACCGGCGTCAACGACAAGCGCATCGACGACGTCCGCGACGCGCTCGAGCCCGGCGACGTGGTCTGGGTGCGCCGTGCGCCACCGTCGAAGCGACCGCAGGCCGGCAACGAGGACGTCACGCTGCCCGAGGTCGAGCTGGGCCAGACCCCACGGGTCGAGGCCGCGATCTACAGCTTCGATCACCAGACCGGCTACACCTTCGCGATGCAGGGCGGTCACGACTACGACCGCTCGCAGTTCAACCGCACGACCCAGGGCTGCCGCCAGCCCGGCAGCGTGTTCAAGGCCATCTACTACGCGCTCGCGCTCGACACCCGCGACTTCACCATGGGCACCGTGCTCGAGGATCGGCCCTACCAGCCCGATCCCGGCGAGGCGTGGAATCCCCAGAACCTGCACGGCACGCTCTCGGGCGAGGTGTTGCTGCGCAACGCCTTCATCTTCTCGCTCAACCTGCCGTCGATCCGCCTGTTCAACCGCCTCGGCGCAGCCAACGTCGTCACGTGGGCGCGCAAGCTCGGCTTCACCACCGAGCTCATCGCCGACAAGGCGCTGTCGCTGGGCGCGTCGTGCGTCCACACCGACGAGCTGTCGCGGGCGTTCGGCACCTTCGTGCGCGAGGGTCGCTGGGTCGATCCCATCTACGTGCGCCGCGTGACCGACAAGAACGGCAACGTCGTCATCGACGATCGCCACCCGTGGGACGAGGCCATGGACGTCGGCGGCCGCATCGACGCGATGGCGCGCATGGGCCTGACGCCGCCCGATCAGCGCGTGGACGTGAACACCGCGTTTCTCATCACCAAGATGATGCGCGACGTCGTCACCAACGGCATCGCCAAGACCGCCAACAAGGCCGGCGTACCCGCGGGCGGCAAGAGCGGCACCGCGTCGAAGAACACGTACACCACCGACACGTGGTTCGTGGGCTTCACGTCGCGCTACGTGACCGCGGCGTGGATGGGCGACGACACCTACGAGCGCTCGCTGGGCGACGAGGACGCCAGCTACACCACCGCCACGCCGATGTGGACCGACTTCATGCGCCGGCTCATCGCCGGCGTGCCGCACCGCATGGTGCCGGTGCGGCGGCCCGCGGGCGTGCGGCCGCGCCTGGTCGAGTGGGAAGGCGGCGAGTCGATGCGCACCGCGATGCTGTACTTCGCGACCGGCACCTGAGTCGGGCGCGACGGCGGTCGCGTGCGCGCCGGTTCAGCCGCCGAGACGCTCGAGCAGCGCGCGCGCGTCTGCGACCTCGGCGTCGGCGCGGGCGCCCTCGCGCTGGAGCGCGGCGAGGGCCTGCCGCGCGAGTCGGCGTGCAGCCTCGCGCTCGGGCTCGGCCGCGGCCTCGGCCAGCTGCGCGCGCGCGAGCTCGATCGGATCGGGCTCGGTCACCGCCTCGAGGATCGCGCGCGCACGCCGGGCCGACGCCAGCGCGGCCTCGCGTTGGCCCAACGCCCGCTCGGCCTCGCTGCGGTGGACCAGCGCGCCGGCGACCTTGTCGTGTCGTTCCCCGTGGACCGCGGTGAAGATCGCCAGCGCCTGCTCGTGCAGCGCCAGCGCCTGGGCCGCGTCGCCCTGCGCGAGCGCGACCAGGCCGAGGTTGTCGAGCGTCTGGGCACGCTCGCCGTGCTGTTCGCCCAGCACGGCCGTGCGGATCTCGAGCGCGCGCCCGTAGTCGGCGGCCGCGGCCTCGAACCGGCCGAGTCGGCGCTGCGCGCTGCCGCGATTGTTGAGCGTCATCGCGACGTCGGGATGATCGGGCCCCAGCGACGCGAGCTGCAGCGCCAAGGCCTCGTCGAGCAACGGCAGCGCCGCGGCCGGGTCGCCCGACTCGGTCGCGCACAGCGCGAGGTTGCCGAGCACGCGTGCGACCGCGCGGTGGCCCCGGCTGCCGCTGCGCCGCACCAGCGCGAGCGTGCGCTCGAAGCCGGCCTTCGCCTGCGCGATGTCCCCCAGCGAGTAGTCGAGCACCGCGAGGTTGTTGGTCAGCTCGGCCATGGTCGGGTGGTCCTCGCCCAGGCCCGCGCGCGCGACCGCGATCGCGCGCTCGTGGAATTGCCGCGCGGCCACGGTGTCGCCCTGGCGTTCGGCGACCAATCCGAGGTTGCTCAGGGTCGACGCGACCTGGGGATGGCCACTGCCGAGCCGGCGCTCGCGCAGCGCCAGCGCGCGCTCGTACGCGGCGCGCGCGTCGTCGAAGCGCCCGGCGTCGAGCAGCGCGTTGGCGTAGTTGTTGAGCGCAAAGGAGCGGCGCACGTCGAGGCCGCCGTCGTCCTCGCGCAGCAGCGCGACCGCCTCGCCCAGAAGCGCGACCGCCCGCTCGCCGTCGCCGCTCTCGATCGCCAGCAGGCCCTGCGCGTTGCGGACCGCGGCGTGCATCGGGTCGCCCGCGGGCAGACGCGCCAGCGCGGCCTCGGCGTGGCGGGCCCAGGCCTCGGCCTCGTCGACGCGACCCAGATCGGTGCCGAGCACCTTGACCAGATCGGCCATCGTTCCCGCCGCCAGCGCATCGTCGCCGCTGCGCAGCGCGAGGTAGGCCGCGCTGGTGAGCATCGCGGCCGCCTCGTCGTAGTCGCCGTCGCGTTCGAGCGCGCCACCGAGCAGCCGCTGTGCGAGGGCCTGCAGCGCCGGATCGCCGTCGTGCTCCGGCGCGCTGGCGCGGGCCCACAGCGCGCGCGCAGCCGCCAGCGCCGCGTCGTACTCGCCCGCGGCGTCGAGCGCCGCGACCTCGGCCGCGGCCTGCCGCAGTCCGGTCGCGGCGGCGTCCTGGGCCAGGCGCCACACCTCGCGCTCGCAGCGGGCCGGCCGCGGCAGCGCGTCGACGCTGCCGACGGCGTGCGGCAGCCGCGTGGCGTCGACGCGCTCGAGCGCATCGACGGTCGCGGACAGGCCCGCGCGCAGCTCGGCCAGGCACGACAGCACCGCGTCGCGATCGGGCGCGGTGCTGCGGCAGCGCGCGTCGTAGTGCTCGCGCCACTGCGTCGCCCAGCCGTCGAGCTCGCGCTCGATCACCGCCAGGCTCTGCGCGCCGTAGGGCAGGCCCAGCTGCTGCACGCGTTCGGCGATCGCGTCGCGACGCGCCGGCGTCCACGCGTCGCCCAGTGCAGCCGCGCCGTCGCAGTCGGGCCCGCGCGCGCGCACGGTCCACAGCAGCGCCAGCGCGCCCGCCGAGACCGCCGCGACCGCGACCATGCGCCGACGCCGGGGCCGCACGATCGCCTGCAGCCGGC